>CAYZVM010000168.1:0-13360 GCA_964481485.1 uncultured Saprospiraceae bacterium
TAGTACCGTTTCCCTTTTACTATCACAAAACACGATTGCAAAACCTCGCAGGTTTCGTAAACGTCCGCATCATTTGACCAATTAGCATATCCGCTAATTGGCACATCCACAACGGACTATGTTTCAAAAAATCATATCGTTTTCCCTCCACAACAAGCCATTGGTCGGCCTCGCCGTGTTGGCACTCGTGGTCGCAGGCATTTTTTCCTTCTCCCGCCTGCCCATAGACGCCGTGCCCGACATCACCAACAATCAGGCACAAGTGCTGACCATCTGCCCCACCCTCGCCACACAGGAAGTGGAGCAATACGTCACCGCGCCCATCGAGGCTGCCGTGCGCAACCTGCCCGGTGTCATCGAACTCCGCTCCATCTCGCGTTTCGGCCTGAGCGTCATCACAGTCGTTTTCCGCGAGGACATGGACACCTACCGCGCCCGCACTTTGCTCAACGAAAAATTGCAAAGCATCGCCGACCAAATACCCGCAGGCGCGGGCAAACCCGAACTGGCCCCCATTTCCACCGGCTTGGGCGAAATATTGCACTACCGCATCGAGCCAAAACCCGGCTACGAAGGCCGCTACTCGCCCATGGAACTGCGCAATATCCAAGATTGGATGGTGAAGCGCCAGTTGGCGGGCATCCCCGGCGTGGTCGAAATCAACAGTTTCGGCGGCTACTTGCAACAATTTGAAGTCGCCGTCACGCCCGAACGCCTGCGGGCGGCTGGGGTCAGCATCGGCGAGGTTTTTCAGGCTTTGCAAAATGCCAACGAAAACACCGGCGGGGCGTACATCGAGCGGAATGCCTCGGCTTTTTTTATTCGCAGTGAAGGATTGGTGAAAAATCTGGACGATATTCGGCAAATCGTCGTACACACGCAGGGCGGCGTCCCGCTCCGCGTGGGCGACATCGCTGATGTGCGGCTCGGTCACGCCCTGCGCTACGGCGCGGTGAGCCACAATGGCGAGGGCGAAATCGTGCTCGGCATCGTGATGATGCTCAAAGGCGAAAATGCCGCCGAAGTCATCCGCCGCGTGAAGGCGCGATTGGCAGAAATAGAGCCGGGTTTGCCCGAAGGCATTCGGGTCACCACCTTTCTCGACCGCGAAAACTTCGTGAACCGCACCGTCGCCACCGTGCGCACCAACCTCATCGAAGGGGCACTCATCGTCGTGTTTGTGCTGGTGCTGCTGGTCGGTAATTGGCGGGCAGGATTTATCATCGCGTCGGTGATTCCGCTGTCTATGTTGTTCGCAATCACGATGATGCAAGCCACCGGCCTCACTGCCAATCTTATGTCGCTCGGCGCGATTGACTTCGGCCTCATCGTGGACGGCGCGGTTATTATCGTCGAGGCGACGCTGCATTATTTTCATAAATATGCGCACGGCAAAAATGAGGCGATGACTTCAAGTCACCGCCTCACTTCGGTACAACTTTCCCGCGCCGAAATGGACGAAGGAATCAAAACCTCCGCCCACCGCATCATCCGCTCGTCGGTATTCGGGGTCGACATCATTCTCATTGTTTACCTGCCGATTCTGTCGCTCGAGGGCATCGAGGGCAAAATGTTCAAGCCCATGGCGCTCACCGTTTCGTATGCTTTGCTGGGCGCGTTGCTGTTGTCGCTAACCTATATCCCCGTCGCATCGGCTTTGTTTTTGAGCAAAAAAATCAACTTGCGCCCCACTTTCGCCGACCGGCTGATGGACGCGATTCGCAGCCGTTATTTGCCCGTGCTGAAAGCTGCGTTGAAGAGGCCGCGCATCGTCGTCGCACTGACGCTGGGTTTGTTCGCTTTTGCCTTGGCCGTGTTCTCACGGCTCGGCGGCGAGTTCTTGCCCACGCTCGACGAAGGCGACATCCTGATGCACGGTTTTTGCAAACCCGGCACCTCGCTCACCCAGACGATTTACAGCCACGAACTTGCCCAAAAAGTGATTTTGGAAAATTTCCCCGACGAAGTGGAACAGGTTATTTCAAAAATCGGCACGGCGGAAATACCCACCGACCCGATGGCACCCGAGACCGCCGACAATATTATTTTGTTGAAAAACAAAAAGTTGTGGACAAAAACAAAGTCGAAGGCCGAGTTGGTAGAAATGATTTCCGAAAAAGTACACGACGTGCCGGGCATGGCTTACGAATTCACCCAGCCCATCAAAATGCGTTTTGATGAAATGATGACCGGGGTACGCTCCGATATCGCTGTCAAAATATTTGGCCCCGATATGGACAGCCTCGCCGCCGCCGGTGAGCGCGTCAGCCACCTCATCCATGCCGTGCCGGGCGTGGCAGATTTGAAAGTCGAACAGGTGGAAGGACTGCCACAAATCGCCGTAGTGTATGATTATCAGCGACTTGCCCGCCACGGTCTTCAGGTACACGACGTGAATACCGCCCTGCGCACAGCTTTCGCGGGCGAAGTGGCTGGCACGGTGTTTGACGGAGGCCGCCGTTTCGATCTCGTGGTGCGGCTCGACACCACCCGCCGCCGCGATGTGGCCGATGTCCAAAACTTGCCAATCGCCACTTCCAGCGGCCAACTCATCCCGCTGGGCGAAGTGGCGCAAGTCGAGTTTCGCCTCGGCGCCGCTCAAATTAGCCGTGACAACGCCCAACGCCGCATTGTCGTTGGTGCGAATGTGCGCGGACGCGACGTGGAGTCGGTCATTGGCCACATTCAGGCTTTGGTGAGGGAAAAACTGAAGTTGCCGCCGGGTTATTATGTCACTTACGGCGGCCAGTTTGAAAATTTGGAAGCAGCCAAAGCACGTTTGGCAATCGCTGTTCCGGTGGCACTGGCACTGATATTTGCGCTCCTTTATTTTGCCTTTAACTCCCTAAAAGAGAGTCTGTTGATTTACTCTGCTATTCCGATGTCGGCCATCGGCGGCGTGTTCGCGTTGTGGCTGCGTGATATGCCGTTTTCGATTTCGGCGGGTGTGGGGTTCATCGCCCTGTTCGGCGTGGCGGTGCTGAACGGCATCGTTTTGATTTCGTATTTCAACGACTTGGAAAAAGAGGAAAAATTTGTTGGCGAGGACGCCAACAACGGCAGAAAGGACACCAACAACGGCAAAAACAAAGTCCACGAACGCATTCTGCTCGGCGCGTCAGTTCGCCTGCGCCCCGTGCTTATGACGGCAGCGGTGGCCTCGCTCGGCTTTTTGCCCATGGCGATTTCGAGTGGCGCGGGCGCGGAAGTGCAGCGGCCTTTGGCGACGGTGGTTATCGGCGGTTTAGTGACGAGTACTTTGTTGACACTCATTGTGTTGCCCGTTTTGTACGCCATGTTTTTCAAAAATGTACGGCGGATTTCCAAAGCCGCTCTTGCCGTGCTCGTTCTGTTTGCTCCAATATCACTTTTTTCCCAAAAATCGATAACCGAGGCCGAAGCACTGAAAATTGTGGCCGAATCACACCCCGCCATGCAGGTCGCCAACGCCAATATCCGCAGCGCCGGCCTTTTGAAAACAAGCGCGGCACGAGCCTGGGAACCGGCGGAAATTTACCACAACATCGCCGCCGACCCGGACTTGGGAATGTTTGGCACCTCCACTTTTGGGCTGAACCAAACCTTCCCCTCCGGCAAACAAACCCGCGCACAACGTGCTGTTTATGATCGACAAAAAGGTGTTTTTGAGGCCGAGCGCAACCTCACGCAGCACGAATTGCGTCGCGAAGTGCGCGAGATTTTCCAACACCTGAGTTATTTGGAAGAAAAACGCGCCCGCCTCAGCACCCTCGACAGTTTGTACCGACAAACTGCCCGCGTCGCGGAAAGCCGTTTTGAAAACGGCGAGTCCGCGCAGGACGAACGCCTCGCCGCCCGCGACCAAGCCGCCCGCATTCGATTGGAACTGGAAACCATCGGCCACGAAAGGGCTTTCGACCAGCAGGTGCTGGGGCAGTTGCTCGGCCTCAACGAGCCACTCGTGCCGGTGGTGGAACCATTCCAGCGCCAGGAATTCGGCCTGGCCGACACCGCGCAAATTCGACTGGGGGCATTTTCGCAAGTGGAGGCAGCCAAAGTCACGCTCGCGGCAGCATGGACTGAGCAGGAAAAAGCCCGGCGCAGCCCCCTCGTCACTGCCGGCCTCAATGCCCAATACCTCGCCAACGGTGTGCTGTATCCCGGCTACGCCGTTGGGCTGCGGGTTCCGCTGGCGCAAAAAAGCCTTCGCGCCCGCGCCGACGCTTCTGCTGTGCAAGCCGAAGCCGCCCGCGCACAATACGAGAACACCGTGCGCCGTCAACAAATACAACTCAGCCACCTGCTGCACGAGGTGGAGAAGTACGACATTCTTTTGAGATATTTTGAAAACGAGGGCCGAACGCTGGCGACGGAACTGCGCCGTACGGCTTTCCGTCGCTATCAGGAGGGCGAGTCGGATTTCACCGATTTTGTACAATCTGCCGACCGCGCCCTACGTCTGGAAATGGAGTATCTGGACAACTTGAATATGCTGAACCGGACGTTATTGGAGATAGAAATGCTGTTGCCATAACGCACGTTTACTAAACTTTCAAAAGTTTAGTAAACATTGCTACGTTTTGACCAATTCATTCAAAATCAAGAACATGAAAAATAAAATCGCCCTCGCGGCAGCCTTCATTTTGCTGCTCGCTTCTTGTAAAAATTCCCCCAAATCTGAACAACCCGAAACCCGAAGCCCGAAACCCGAAACGCAGCTCATTCACCTCAGTGCCGACCAAATCAAACGCGCCGCTATCGAATGGGGTGCAATGGAAACACGCAACACCAGCACTACCCTACCACTCACGGGCGAACTGCGCATCCACCCGGAAAACCGCGCCACGGTGACCGCTCCGGCGGACGGTTATCTGACCGATTTGCGCGTAAAAATGAACCAATCGGTGCGAAAAGGCGAGGTGATTGCCGTGCTGCGCAAACCCGATTTGGTGGATTTGCAACAGCAATTTTTGGAGAACCGCGACCGGCTGGCTTTCCTGCAAACCGAGCGCGACCGATACGCATCATTGAAAAAAGACAACGCGACGGCTACCAAAAATCTCCAAAAAGCCGAAGCCGAACTCCGTGCCGCCACCACGACGGGCCAATTGCTCAGCGCCAAACTCCAACTCTACGGCGTTGACACCGAACACCTTACACCTGCTACCGTCCGCGCCGAACTCCAAATTTTTGCGCCCCTGAATGGCGTGGTGACGATGATGCACACCAGTGTTGGCAGCGCGGTGCAGGCCGGTTCGCCGATATGCGATGTGGCCGATTTTTCGGCCTTGCACGCCGATTTGTTTGTGTTTGAAAAAGATATTTTGAAAATAAAAAACGGGCAGACGGCGGAAATCACATTTCCCGGCGCGCCGGACAAAACACTGAAGGCCACGGTGTTCAGCATTGACCGAGTGTTCGACCCCGCCAAAAATGCCTTGCGCGTCCATGCCCGGCTCGACAATACTGGCGGACTCACGCTGACCGACGGCGTGTACCTCGATGCCAAACTCGCACTCGATGCGCCCGCGGCTTTGCCCACGCTGCCCGCCGAAGCCATTGTGCGCGAGGGGCTGAAGGAGTTTATTTTGATTTTAGAAAATGAAAAGGACGGTGCCGCGACTTTCAAGCCCGTGCAGGTGAAAACGCTCGGCACGACAAACGGTTTCACCGCTTTTGAGCCAGAAACGGTCCTGCCTGCCGAAGCGAAAGTGGTGCGGCGGGGCGCATATTTTGTGTGGTCGCAGGGCAAGGTGGAAGAGTTTGCGGAAGAGTGATTGTCAAGGCGGACTTGTCCGTATCGCCATGGCACAAATTTGCTATCGTTTGCCACGGCGGCACGGGCGGGCCCGCCTATTTCTGAATCTATTTCTCATCTTCCACCCCATTTTTTGCCCGTCTTTTGTGAAACCCTCCTTTTTTATTTTGGAATCAAATTTTCTTTCTTTTTTTGCCAGACAAACAGCGTTCTTTGAAACGCGCCATTTCAAATAGTTTTGTCTGAAAATAATCAAACACCCGTATGAAGCAACTCAACAAATTTTTGATTTCCAGTCTTTTGTGTTTTCTGCTCGGCAATGTCGCGGCTGACGCGCAAGCAACACTGCGCGGCAAGGTGGTGGATGGTGAAACCGGGGAGGAACTCATTGGTGCCACCGTCGCGCTACCGGGCGGCATGGGCGGCACGCTCACTGATTACAACGGCGAATTCACCCTGAAGGTGGACGCGCTGCCGGTGACGCTCAAATTTTCATATACCGGCTATACTGCCCAAGAAATCGAAGTGACAGATGCCGACCAACGGCTCTCGGTACGCTTGGTGGCAGGGGCTATCGTCATAGCCGAAACGGTGGTGAAAGGCCAGCGCATTGACGACAAACAAAAGGCCGCGCCGCTTACGGTGGAGAACTTGGACGCTATCGCCATCAAGGAGACGGCGGCGGTGAGTTTTTACAATGGCCTCGGCAACTTGAAAGGGGTGGACTTGACGACGGCTTCGCTCGGGTTTACCATCATCAACACGCGCGGCTTCAACTCTACCAGCCCGGTGCGCTCGCTGCAAATCATTGACGGCGTGGACAATCAGGCTCCAGGGCTGAACTTTTCTTTGGGCAATTTCTTGGGTACCAGCGATTTGGATGTCAACCGCGTGGACTTGATTCAGGGCGCCAGTTCGGCGTTTTATGGCCCCAATGCTTTCAACGGCGTGATTTCGATGGAGACGAAAAACCCGTTTATCCACCGTGGGCTTTCGGCCAGCGTGAAAGTGGGCAGCCGCAATTTGGTGGAAACTGCCGTGCGTTGGGCGGATGCTTTTAAAAACAAAAAAGGCGAACAATGGTCGGCGCTGAAACTCAATTTGTTCTACCTCCGCGCCGACGACTGGCAGGCTGAAAATTACACGCCGGTGGATGGCACCGAATCAAGCATTGACAACGTCGGCAGGTTTGATGCCGTGAATATTTACGGCGACGAATATTTCTCGCTGAACGACTTGAGAGACCCCACCAACTTGGGGCAGAGTTCGGCTGGGCTGGGGCTTTTTCACCGTACCGGCTACCGGGAGGTGGATTTGGTGGACTACGACACGCGCAACACAAAAGCGAACATGGCCTTCCACATCCGCACCAACCCTTCGAAAGAGTTTGAGTCGCCGGAGCTGATACTTTCTTCCAGTTTTGGCAGCGGCACTACGGTGTATCAGGGCGACAACCGTTTCAGCCTGCGCGGCATTTTGTTTTTCCAAAACCGCATCGAATTCCGGAAAAAAGACAAGTTTTTTATTCGGGCATATTCTACCAACGAAGACGCGGGCAAGTCTTACGACCCATATTTCACGGCGCTGCGTATGCAAGAAATCGCCAAAAACGACGAAACTTGGGCGCTCAACTACACGGACTATTGGGGCAGCGAAATATTCCTCAAGCGCATGAAGCCGCAGGGGTATCCGCAAAAGTTGATATTCCTGCCGGAGCCGCCTTTTGTGCTTTTTGACCAACAGGCTTCGCTTGATTGGCTGGCCGACAATCAGGATTCGCTGACCTACTGGCACACCTTGGCCGAGGCTTATGCCAATTTGGGCGACCCGCAAAACCCGAATACCACGCAGCCATTTTTCGCGCCCGGCACGGCGCGTTTCCAATCTGTTTTCGACAGCATTACGTCCCTAAAATCCACCGAGGGTGGCACTCGTTTTTACGACAAATCAGCACTCTACCACGCGCACGGCGAGTACCAGTTTACGCCCAAATTCACCGACCGCATCACCGTCGGCGGCAACGTGCGTTTTTACACACCCAATTCGGACGGCACCATTTTTAAAGACACGGCTGGCACGACGATTCGCAATTCGGAGTTCGGCATGTACGTGGGGGCGGAGAAAAAATTGGCCAATGAGCGCCTGATTGCCAGCGCGACGATACGGGTGGACAAAAACCAGAATTTCAACTGGGTGTCCACACCAGCGGCTTCTTTGGTGTGGAAAACGGGGGTGAATAGTTACCTGCGCACCTCTTTTTCTTCGGCTATCCGCAACCCTACGCTCACCGACCAGTACCTCAATCTGAATGTGGGGCGGGCTACCCTGCTCGGCAATCTGGACGGTTTCAACGACCTGATTACGGTGGAGTCGTTCAGGGCTTTCCTCAACACTCGTAGTTTCGATTCTTTAGTGTATTTCGACGCGCCGCCGATTCAGCCAGAAAAAGTGAAAACACTCGAAGTGGGCTATCGCACCACATTGTTCGACCGGCTTTATGTGGATGCGGGTTACTATTACAGTTTTTACAACGACTTCATTGGCTACAATATCGGGATTTATTCAGAATTTGACCCGCAAACGTTGCTGCCACAAAACACCCGGGTTTATCGGGTGGCCGCAAACTCTACCAATCAAGTAACGACCCAAGGTGTCGCGGTTGGTCTGAACTACTACTTTTTCAAATACTATATGTTGGGCGGCAACTACTCGTGGAACCGCCTGAACTCCACGATTGACGACCCTATCATCCCGGCCTTCAACACACCTGAACACAAGTACAACGTGAGTTTTTCTGGTCGCGACGTGCCGCTCAACCTCGGTTTTGTGCGGCTGAAAAAAACTGGGTTCAACATCAACTACAAATGGGTGCAAGGCTTCACCTTTGAGGGGTCGCCACAATTCACGGGCGGCATACCAAACTACGAACTGCTGGACGCTCAAGTGAACGCCACGTTCGACCGCATCCACACCACTTTGAAAATAGGCGCCGCCAACCTGCTCGACAACCAAGTAGCGCAGACTTACGGCGGGCCGCGCATCGCCAGAATGGCCTATGCATCACTCGTTTACGACTTTTCAAAAAGATAACAATAACCAACAAATTTTTTTCATCATGAAGCAACTGCAAATTTTCCTGCTATTCGTCCTTGCCCTCTCCACATCGCTTTCTGCACAAAGGCGCTATTTCGACCCCGTGTTTGACAACGTGACCGTTACTCCAAATATCACTTATGGCGTGAATGCCAGTGTGCTGGAACTTTCGGTAGCGATGCAAGCCATTCCCAAAGAACTCAAAATGAATGTGTACGAGCCAACCGGCGACACAGAAACCAACCGGCCATTGGTCATCATTATGCATACCGGCAACTTCCTGCCACCTACTATCAACGGCGGGTGCAGCGGCACTATCGTGGATGCCGACAACGTGGAAATGGCAACCCGCCTCGCCAAAATGGGCTATGTGGCTGCCGTGGCTGACTACCGCATCGGCTGGAACCCCATCGGCGACCAGACGACGCGCGTGTTTACGCTTATCAACGCCGCCTATCGCGGTGTGCAGGACTCCCGCACTTGCATCCGCTACTTCCGTAAAGACCACGCTCTTGACAATCAATTTGGCATTGACCCCGACAAAATCACACTCTGGGGCATCGGCACGGGCGGATACATCTCGCTCGCTTCCGCCACTTTGGACACCGTCACCGACACCTATATCCCAAAATTCATCACTTCTTCCGGCCCAATGGTGATTGAAGCCGTCAATGGCAACGTGGACGGAACCACCGTCGGCATCACATTTCCTGGATACCCTGGCTTTCCCGTCGGCGACACCCTTTGCTATCCCAACCACGTTGGGTTCAGCTCTGAATTTGGTTTGGCCGTGAACCTCGGCGGCGCATTGGGCGACACATCTTGGATTGAAGCCAACGAAACACCTATTATTTCATTCCATGTCCCGACCGACCCATTTGCTCCATGCGAAACGGGGATCGTAAACGTACCTCCTCCCATCAACCTGCCAGTGGTAGAAGTAACTGGCAGCTGTGGTTTGCAACCAATTATAAACGATGTTGGCAACAATGACGCTTTGATTGATGCCAACCTGAACGACGACCTTTCGCTTTATGCTCGTTCTATCAATGGCAACATAGAAGGTTTTTATCCCTTCATTGGCCTTGACGTGGCAGAGTCTGCCCCGTGGGCGTTTGCCAGCAGCTCCAACCCCTTTGGCCTAACGATGGATCCCGGCTGCGAAACACTCGCTGCCAGCCACACGGCAACTATTGACACCATTATGGCCTATTTTGCGCCGCGTGCTTGTGCAGTGTTTGGGCTTTATGGTGATTGCAATACCGTCAGCACTAAAAACTTGGCAAATATCGAAGTCGGCCTGACCGCCGCCCCGAACCCGGCTACAGACGAGGTCACGCTCAAAACTGACAGCCGCTATGTGATGCAGAACATCGAATTGGTGGATGCCACTGGCCGCCTGTGCCGCACGTTCCTCAACGTGAATGCCAATCAATACACCATTCAGCGCAATGGCCTGGCATCCGGACTTTATTTCGCCCGGGTGACTTTCAAAGAAGGTATTTCGACGCAGAAATTGATTTTGGAATAAAAATTCTGCGCCTTCAAAACGTAAAAGCGGCTGCCCCGGATTCCGGGGCAGCCGCTCGTTTTTTATTTCTCAAAAACTTGGTTTTCAACAAATCAGCGCATCACCACTACCTTGCCAACACCCCGAAAACCATCATCCGTCACGATTTCCAACGTGAAAAGGCCGGCGTGCAAATCGCCACAATCCAGCATGTAAATATCAATTCCGGTTGGCAGCAATGTGGTTTTGGCCAAACGGCCTGCCACATCCCACACACGGAGTAGGCCGCCATTCGGCAAGTTTTGCCCAAAACTGATTTGAACCATGTCGTAGGCAGGGTTTGGGGAAATGCCGAGCGTCAATGACGGCACATCGTCTGTACCTATCGTACAGTCAAAATTCGGGTCGTGAATGACCGAGGTGACAAAAAAGTTTGTGCATCCCGTCGTCAAATCGGTTACCGACAGACCATAGTTGCCGTTGGCGGTGGCACAATAGCGGAAGCCCGTCTCTCCCGGAATCGGGTCGTCGCCGTTGTACCATTGAAGGGCATATTCATCCGGCAACGCCATCGTATCGGCCAGCCGCAGAGAGTTGTTGATATTGTTGTACACCGGCAGTGCGGGCAGTGGGTATATTTCCACCAAAGTGCTGTCGGAAATGGCCGAGCAACCATAAGAAGTTATCACCTGCACTTGATAAAATCCGGTCTGCATCGGCTGATACAAAAAGTCGGTAGCATTTGCGATAGCCTCACCGTCGAGCCACCAATGGTTCCCGGCACCAGCAGAAGACACCAGCAGAACCGAATCGGTACCAGCACATTCAGCTAAACCGTTGGGAGCCTCGATGAATGGCATCTCCGGTTGCGGATATACGATGACCGAATCTGTCGAGAATATTTCTTCCACATCATGCACAATGTTCAGCACCAATGTCAGCCCGCCAGCCGTCAGGGTGCCGTTGCTGAGTATGTTGAAAGGAATGGAGCCGCAGGGGTCGTCCGTGCCTTTTATGCCAGAATCTTCTTCCCACACTTCAATGGAATAGTTGCCCGCGCCGAGTTGCAGATTGACGGGCCAAGTGTACGGCAAGGGCGCATCCACGACATCGGGCTGGGAGTTGAACACCGTTTCGCCAGTTGGGCTTTTGATAAAAAAATACAAGTCGGCATCGCTGAGCGCATCACCGCACTCCACGCTCACTATTTGCACACTTGCCAGCACATAACCCGATGTGTCAATCGTGGCGTGATAATTTACCGGATAAATGCCGGGCACGCTGTAAGTGTGGGGCGGTGGGTTTTCGCCCACGAAAGTCGTGCTGTCGCCAAAATCCCATTCATATGCAAAGCCTGGTGCCCCACCAGAAGGAATATTATTGGTGAAAGAAACGGTGGTCGAGCCACAACCTGTGAAGTTGGTCATTGTAAAGCCGTCTGTCGCGCTCACATCTGGTGCAATATAAACCCGCAATGGGAAGGTGGCTTCCTGCGTGATGAAAAACACCGTCGCTTTGATGCGCACCGTCATCACGAAAGTATCGGATTGGAGCGGGGTGCCGCAGAATTTCACACAGCCGTCCGTGTCGGCGTTGCCGGTGTCAAAAACAAATTTGTTGGGTTCCCAATACAATCCAGGTGGCAAATCCTCAATGGCAACGATTTCGATTTGTGCAATCGGCAGCCCCGGCGGGGTGGTGCTGTCAACGGCGTTGACCGGGGTGGTGGTCATGGGCATTCGGAACGAAATATCCTGATCGTAATAATCCCCTTTTTTGCCGTCAGGCAGGTTTTGCAGGTACAGCGTGTCGGCAGGCAAATTGGAGGGAAGGCTCACGGCACAACCCGGACAGCCGGTTTGGGCATTGAGCGAAAAAGAAAACAGTATGGATGTGCAGAAAAAAAAGAGGAGAAGTTGTCGCATAAAAACAACCGGGTTTTAAAGAATGAAGAAATACGTTGCGGAGGAAGGTGGGAACGGCGATTAAAGCCACGAGGCGGCAACGACTTTTCAATGAGACCGGTTGATTAAACAGTTTGCAGTTTGCAGTGGGCAGTAGGCAGTTTGCGGTGAGCGGCAAGATGAATCTTAAAACTGCCCACAGCAAACTGCCCACTGGATAATTTAGCGCGCAATCACCATCGTGCGCGACGCTCTGCCCTCAGGATTGCTGAGCACATAATAATATGAGCCATTGGGCAAATTGCCGGCTTCAAAGGTGAATTGATTTTCACCTTCTACAAGGTTAACGGTTTGTGTGTGAAGGCTGCGGCCAAGCACATCAAAAACTTCAAAATTGAATTCGCCAGTCACTTCCGAAACCACCGTGATAGCGGTAGCATCGGAAAAAGGATTCGGCGCATTTTTCAAAGATGTGATACGGCTGTTCAGGTCATACGCTGATGAGGAGCAGCCGTCGGCAGTTTGCAGAACCAAGTAATAATTGCCTGGAGCAATAGGGCCAGGAAATGCAATTGGGATGGTCTGCTGGCTTCCGAAGATGATTCCGAAAATATTGGCCGTAATCACAAGGTCAAATGTGTCAGGTGCTTGCGCAGGATCGCTTGGTGTGCCATACAACAAAATACAGCCAAGTGTGCTGGCATTGAACACACAGTTCGGCGGGTCGCACAGATAGGAAATGCCTGTCGGCAGCCCGCTGACAGCGCCCGTGGTAGCAATACTTGCGTTGATGATGGTAATGGGGATGCTGCCTTGATAAATAAAATCTGTTGGCACATCAATCGTCACAGACTGGTTGTAAGGCTGACCAACACAGGCAGTCGCCAAGCCATATACTGGGTTGGTATCTGTGTACGGCGCAGGCGAAATGAACACCGAGTCGTAGAGCAACACCGAGGAGTCGCGCACACACGTTTGAGCGTGTGTGCCAGATATCGCCGTCAACACGACGGCACACAGCAAGAGTACAGTTTTTTTCATAGTTCAGGTTGTGTAAGTGATGAAAATCGGATTGGAAATTATTGAAAATGAGTGAGTTTGTTCAAAACGAGGGGT
>CAYZVM010000169.1:0-13272 GCA_964481485.1 uncultured Saprospiraceae bacterium
AGGCTGCACATGGCGTCGGGCGAAAAAAAGACGTCGGCGCCGTATTTTTTCAAAGCCTTTGGCACCGCCCACTCAAACCACGCGTAAAACTGCGGCGCGAATCGCGCACGGGGCGACAGCACGACGGGCGTGACGTTTTTTCCATACACAAACTGCACATCAAAAGGCCGGTCAAAAAAGAAAATGAACTCGTCCTCAGGGTGTTGCGCCACCATGCGCCGCATGATTTCGTGCGTGTACCAGCCGAAACCTTCGAGTTGGCCGGGCAGTAGGAATCGGGTGTTGACGGCGATTTTCAGAAGTACGGATTGAGCGGTGAGACGTGAGATGGTTTGTTACTTTTGCGCTGCAAAATTCATCATTCCTCATTTATAATTCATCATTCCCCTAATGCTCGATTTTTCCGCAACCCGGCTCCAACGTTTCGCCGCCACTTGGGTCGGCAACAAAAACCGCTACGAAGGCGTGGTCATCCCCAAGCAAACCCTGATTCCGCTCCACGACGTAGCCGAGGAAATGCTCCTCTCTGCGTCCCTCAAACCTTTTGAAAAAACGGAGGAGTTTTTCTACTTCCACCACGAGGAAGATGTGAGCAATCACGCTGTTTATCAAGCCTGTATGTCCGTTTTTCAAGACCCGGAAACCCTCTCGGAACAGGCAGGCAAACTGGCGCAACTGCTCTACGAACACTGCAACAACCCGAAGGTGCAGGGCGGGGAGTTTTTCGTCGCGTACTTTGACGATTTGATGCTGCAAGGCGAGCCGGTGAGCGCCATCGGCCTGTGGAAAATCCAATCAAAAGACCCCTACTTGAAAACCGAGCGCACCGCTGAGTCCTTCGCACTCAATGTATTGGAAGGCATCCCCGTCACTGGCAAACCGGAAGTGGCGGCGCTGATTTTCAACCTTGACGAAGCGGAGGGTTATCGAATTTGTGCGATTGACACGGTTTCAAAAAAAGACGAGCGCTCGTTTTGGAAAGATGAGTTTTTGCGCCTCCGGCCGATTGAGGACAACTACTTCAACACGCGCCATTACATCAGCCTGTCGAGCGAATTTATCACCCAAAAAGCACCTGCCAAATTCGGCCTCGACCGCACGGACACGATTGATTTGCTCAACCGTTCGGGCGACTATTTCAAAGGCAATGAGGAATTTGAGTTGAATGACTTTACCGAAAGCCTGTTCCCAAAGGAAGAGCAGCAGGAGGCGTTCAAAGAATTCCGCGACCAGTACGCGAAGGCTTATGCCGTGCCGTTGGAAGACAAATTTGACATCAGCAATCAGGCGGTAAAAAAGGAATTCAAGGTGTTCAAGAGCGTTTTGAAGTTGGACAAAAACTTCCACATCTACGTCCATGGGCGGCGCGACCTTATTGAGCGCGGCTTTGATGAGGATAAGGGAAAGAAGTACTACAAGGTGTTTTTTGAAAATGAGGAATAACAGGTTTTGAAGGTGTTTGGTTTGAGGGTTTCTGGTTCAAAAAATATCCAACCAAAAGCCCTCAAACCTTGCAACCAGAAACCTTGAGAATCTAAAACTCCAGCACCACCACCCGCCACACTTCTCCCGCCTTTTCATCTGGGTATGTGTGCAACGTCTGAAACCCGACCCGTTCGTGCGCCCGCATGGAACGGGTGTTGCGCTCCGCCACTTCCGTCACGGTGAAATCGTATTGCTGGCGATATACTTCCTTCATTTTCAGATACAACCCATCAAAAATGCCCGCGCCGCGATACTCCTCGGCGACGCAAATTTGCCCCATCACGAACCAGCGCGGGTTGTCGCGCAGAGGTTTGTTTTTCCATGACAGATCACCGACCATCTCGAACATTGGCAGCAGAATCGGCACCTCCGGGGCGAACGCGCGCGGCATCACGAGCGCGTAACCCACCACTTGGTCGCCATCTTTGGCGATGACGGCGGGCGCAGCGTCGTTCATGCGTTGCAGCACCTCCGGGTTGTGCTGCACGGTGACGAATCCCTGGCTTGCCATCGTTTCGGCAGAGAGCGATGCGGCGAGGTTCGTTTTCTGCAAATCAAGGATTTGGCGGACTTCTTCGGGACTGGAGACGGTGGTGAATTTTACGCGGTCAGTCATCCTTGTTTTGTGTTTTTAAAAACGCAGCCGCGCCGTCCAACTCATCGTAAAACTCCTGTCCGTATTTGCGCACCAGCGCGTTTTTTACAAATTGATATACAGGTACTTGTTCTTTTTTTCCCAACTCGCAGGCGGCGGAGCAAATGTCCCAACGGTCGTAATTCAAAGCTTCAAAACCGACGGCTTCGTTTTTCTCCACCCGCACTGGATAAAGGTGGCAGGAAATAGGTTTTTGGAAGTCAATCGCACCTGCTTTCCAAGCCTGTTCGATGCCGCATTTGGCAATGCCTAATGCGTCGAGCGTCATGTACGCGCAAGGGCCATTGTCCACCAAAACGGTCGCCCATTCGCCTGCTTGCTCCACCCGGATGTATTTTCCTTGCGCCTCGACGGCCGCGATGCCCGCCGGGCTGAGAAAAGGTTTTACTTTTTCAAAAATGGAGTCCAACACCGGCAATTCGGCCTCCTCCAACGGCGCGCCGTAGTCGCCTTCCCAGCAACAAGCACCTTTGCAGGCGGTGAGATTGCAGACGAATTGCTCCTCCACGAGGTCGTCGGATACGAGTTTGTCTTGGATAATAATCATATAGATTCGATGATTGGCCCGATGATGCCAGCTTTGTTGAAAACCATAAAATGTGTGCCACCCGGAATCCTTATCACAGGCTCTGCGATGCGGCAAATAGGGAATGTTTTGTCCAACTCTCCATGAATTTGAATGACTCTTATGCTGCTGCCGGTGCCTTTCCCGTCCCAATGCGAGAGGGTTTTCAAAGCCCATTTAAGGTAATGGTCAGAATGATTTTTCACCATGTCAATGAATAAGCCTCGCTCTTCCTCGCTTTCGTATCCATGTTTTTTTGCCCAATAGGGGAAAGTTTTCAGGGCCAATTCTTTCGTGAAAAACCGGTGCAGCCTTAGCCATTTTGTTGCCCGGAAAATCCAAGAGTTCTCTTTGCCGGATTTGATACTGGAAATCAAAACAATCGTTTCCACAGCATGGATTTTTGCAATTTCTTGCGCAAGAAGACCCCCAAAAGAATGCCCGACGATGATTTTCCGGCTGTTGTTTTTGGCAAAGCCTGCGGCCATTCGCCCCGCATACCGCGCTAAAGGCTCATCTCCATGCGGCTCAATCCAGTCAAGATGCCTGACCTCTTCGACCCCAAAATCAAGGTTTCGGAAAATACGGCAGTCAAACCCAAGCCCCGGTATCAGGTAAATTTCTTTGCTCTCCATTGTGCTAATGAGCGGTACTTTATTCCGGCCTCCTTTTAAACTCCAGTCAATTTTTTCAGCAATTCCTGCATCCGCTTCCGCTCCTCCTTTTTCAGCACAGCCGTCGGTGGTGCGGCGCGTTCGGCACAGTCAGCGAGGGCGCAGCGTTGGCAGGTGACATTGACGGTCGCGCGGGGTATAGCCGGGTCGTCCCAAAAACGGATGGTGCGTTTGGCGTGGTCGTCGAGTTGGACGCCGAGCGTGACGCTCACGTTGCGCCCCACCGTCGGGTAGCCTGGTTTGGCGACGGCGATACACAGGTACTCCTCGCCCGTGTCCAAAAACGAGGCACGTTGTACACCCGAAAACAGGTGCGGGCTATTGGCGCCTTGTTGTTGGCGATGCTGCAATTCGCGGAGCAGAGTCAGCGATAGCCAACGGCGGCAATAATGCTCGTTCAAACCCGAAGCATGAGGCTGATGGCGGCGGTTGAGGTGCAGTTCTTTGTCAATGTCAAACTCGTCGCGGTCAAGGTTGTGGATAAACCGGAGAAAAAACACCTTTTCGAGCCGAAAGTCGTTGGTCAGCACATTGAAACGCTGGAACAAGACCTCGGGGCTGGCCTTATATTTTGCCATCATTTCGAGCAGCGCATTTTCTTCCCATTTTTCTTTTTTGAAAAAATCGCCGATGTCGCGGACGAAGGCATGGCGATTGACCAAAATAGCCACCGCAAAATAGGCCGCTTTGTAGTTGTTCAATGTTTCTTCAAACGAATTGACCCGCAAAAAATTCGAGGCAAGTGGGCGTTCTTTCAGGTTCAACACATTGAAACCCAGTTCTTTTGCCAATTGGAATGCCCGTTGCCGCTCGCTCAATCGGCTGTTCAGCAGCAAGCGCCGTTTGTGCGGGTTGAACACCGAGCGCAGGCTTTGCAACTCTGGGTATTTCTCCAACCCCCGCTCGTCAATTTTATAGTCAAACTGTGTTTTCAACAAATCGGCCAACAGCGCAGATGGCACCCCACCATTTTCGGGCAGGTTGTTTTTCTGCACAAACACGTCGGCGGCCTCTTCTATTTCCTCAAAATAATTGGAGCGCAATTCCTGATAGGCCCGCAGCGCGGCGAAGTAAAAATTCTCGTCGTGCAGCGAATAGTTGCGGGCGATTTCCAAAAGAGCGGAGATAAAAGCGTTCACCCGGTCGGGCGCGCGGGCGATGATTTCTACCACCTGTTGAAGTTCGATGCCGAACAGGTCGAGCGGGAGTTCGTTCAGGAAATTGCTTTGCAGCAGGTCGCCGAGCGGGGCGTATTGTTTGGTCAGTTCTGGCGAGGCGAGGAATTCGGGCGCGATACCCAGCGCCTTCGCCAAACGGTGCAGGTTCTCCGGCTGAGGGTACTTTTTCCCTTTCTCAATTTCGTTCAAATACGAAATCGAAATCCCGCTCTGACGGCTCATTTCTTCAAAATTCCAGCCGCGTTCTTGCCGGAATTGTCTGACTTTCAAGCCAAATATGATGCGTTGGTGCTGTGTCGTGGCCATTTGAGGGGCAAAAATAACAAGAGGGCAAGAGAAGTGAGAGGGATGAGCATTTTTTGCCAAAAACCCTACTTTTGGCCGTCTAAAAATCACTCTCTCTCACTTTCTCACCCTTCCCACTACTCTAACACATGCGCCAACAAATCGTAGCAGGCAACTGGAAAATGAACAAAACCCTCGAAGAAGGGCTGGAACTCACCAAAAACATCCTCGAAAAAGTAGAAAAGCCCAAAGGCCTGGTGGTGGTGGCTCCGCCGCTCACGCACCTGCGCGATGTGGGCAAAATGCTCAAAGTCCGAAAGCATTTTCACCTCGCCGCGCAAAACTGCCACCACGAGGAAAAAGGCGCGTTCACGGGCGAAGTATCGGCAGATATGGTGGCTTCAGTCGGTGCGGAATTCGTCATCGTCGGCCATTCCGAGCGGCGGCAATTTTTCAAGGAAAAAAATGACGTGCTGGCGCAAAAGGTAAACGTCACGTTGGCAAAAGGGATGCGCCCGATTTTCTGTTGTGGCGAGCCGTTGCACATCCGCGAGGTGGATACGCACGTTGGCTATGTGGCCAAACAATTGAAAGCCAGCCTGTTTCATCTGCACGAAGAGGAGTTCCGGAAAGTCGTGATAGCTTACGAACCGATTTGGGCCATCGGTACGGGCCGCACAGCCACGAGCGAACAAGCACAGGAAATGCACCATGCCATCCGGGTATTGGTGGCTAAAAAATACGGCAAAACCGTCGCCAACGACACCACGATTCTCTACGGCGGTTCCTGCAATGCCCAAAACGCGCCCGAACTTTTCGCTCAGCCAGACGTGGACGGCGGCCTCATTGGCGGCGCGTCGCTGAAAGCGGATGATTTTGCGGCGATTGTGGCGGCACTGAAGTAACGCGAACTTTCCAGTTCGCTCGGTCGGAAAGTATTTGATTTTCAAAAAATGCGGACTAAAAAGTCCCGCTACATAGCTATGCTGAACAACGACTTCCTTCAATTCCTCTATGACCTCAGCCAGAACAACAACCGCGATTGGTTTGAGAAAAACAAAAAACGCTACGAGGCTTCAGTGAAAAAGCCGTTCGAGGAGACGGTGGCGGCTGTCCTTGAGCGCATTCGGGCATTTGAGCCTGACTTCTCGGCCACACCGAAAGATTGCATTTTTCGCATCTACCGGGACACGCGGTTTTCGGCGGATAAAACGCCATACAAAAACCATGTGGGCGCGGTATTGACCAGCCAGGGACGAAAAAACATGGATCAGCCGGGCTATTACCTCCACATCGAATTCGGCAATTTGATGCTGGGCGGCGGCGCGTATTTCCTTGACAAAGAGCCGCTTCGCAAAGCCCGCACCGCCATTATGCAAGACCCGGAGGCTTTTCGCGCGTTGATTTCGGAGAAAAATTTTGTGAAGAAATATGGGGAAATAAAGGGCGAAAAGAACAAAGTGCTGCCGCCCGAATTCAAAGAAGCTGCCAAATCGGAGCCGCTGTTGGCGAATAAACAATTTTATTTTATGGCAGAATTAGATCCGGAAAATGTGCTGCGCCCTGATTTCCCGGACTTTGCCGCTGATTATTTTCTGGCCGGAAAACCCCTAAACGATTATTTCAGGAGGGCAATATTATAGAAACGGACTTGGTATGCGGTTTTCTTTTTTCATTTTTCTGATATGCTGTGGCAATGCATGGCAGTCGGTGGGACAAATCGTCAACATCGAGGAGCAGCGCATCACGGGGACGAATGATTCTACGCGCTGGTACGGGCATTTGAAAACGGCGTTCAGTCTGACGAAAGTACAGCAGACAGCGGTACAGTGGGCCGCAGACTCGAAGTTGCAGTACAAAAACCGGAGGCATCTCGGCCTTTTGCTACTGAATTACAATCTGTTGAAAGCGGGCAACAACGATTTTGTCAACAGCTCTTTCGCGCATTTGCGCTACAACTTCGATCTGACCGACCCGCTCGTTTGGGAAGGATTTGCGCAATTGCAGGCCAATAAACTCTTGTTCATTCGCACACGCTCGCTGTTTGGCACTGGGCTACGGCGACGTTTTTTCTTGACGTCCGACGGGCGCAATCGCCTTTATGCCGGTGCTTCATGGGTGTGGGAGCAAAATGATTTTGTGGGCGAAGAAGGTTTCCGCTCGTGGCACCGGTTCAGCAGTTATATCTCCATCACTTTTCGTTTTGGAAACAATTTTTCGCTCATCGGCACCAACTACTGGCAACCGGTGATTGGTTTGATAAAAAACTACCGCATCCTATCTGATTGGACGCTCAATTTACCCGTCTCCAAACGGTTGAGTTTCACGCTTGATTTCACTTACACGAAAGAAATCGGGCTGCCCATAGAAGCACCTTCCGAGACAATTACTTGGAAAAACGGGCTTTCGCTGGTGTTCTAAAATGTTTGGCCAGGAAAAAATTTAGAACCAACTCGTCTTTTTCCGAGAGGTTTTTGTACTGCCGCCCAAGCCCAACACGCCCAACAATCCGCGTGTCAACTCTCGCGCTACTGTTCGCCCGATTTGGCGGGCGGTAGTACTGGTCAACACTTCTTCCACTGCAGATTTTTGCGGCTTTCCTGCGGCTTTTGGGGGTGGTGCTGCCGCTTGTACTTCCTGTATTTTTTCGGTCAAAATTTCATAAGCGCTCTCACGGTCAACGACTTGGTTGTATTTCCGCGCCAATGCCGAGCGCCCGATGATGTTGTCTATTTCAACCGGAGTGAGCACATCCATGCGACTTTCCGGCGCACGGATAAGGGTGTGTGCGAGCGGTGTCGGGATGCCTTTTTCGTTCAGGACACTGACGATGGCTTCGCCCGTGCCGAGCGAAGTGAGCAAATCCTCGGTCTGATAATATTGCGTGATGGGGTAGTTTTCTGCTGCCAATTTGATGGCTTTTCGGTCTTTAGCAGTGAAGGCGCGGAGCGAATGTTGGACTTTCAAGCCCAATTGCGCCAGCACACTTTCTGGCACATCGGCGGGATTTTGAGTAATAAAAAATACGCCGACACCTTTGGAGCGGATTAGTTTGACGATGGTCTCGATTTGTTGAAGCAGCACGGACGATGCTTCTTGGAACACAAGGTGAGCCTCGTCAATAAAGATGCAAAGTTTGGGCTGCTCCACGTCGCCCTCTTCGGGGAAGGAGGCGTAGATCTCGGCCAGCATTTGCAACATGAAGGTGCTGAACAATTTGGGGCGGTCTTGGATGTCGGTCAGGCGGACGATGCTGACCACGCCGCGACCGTTTTCGTCTATGCGGACGAGGTCGAACACGTCGAATGAAAGTTCGCCGAAGAACACCTCTGCGCCTTGTTGTTCAAGTTCCACCACTTTGCGGAGGATGGTGCCTGCGGTCGTGCTGCTGAACTGGCCGTACTCGGCTTCGATTTCGGCTTTGCCTTCATTGCCAAGGTATTGCAGCAGTTTTTTGAAATCTTTGAGGTCGAGCAGGGGCAGTTCGTTGTCGTCGGCGTATTTGAAAACGACGGCCACTACCCCACCCTGTGTGTCGTTGAGGCCGAGGATACGGCTGAACAAAACGGGGCCGAATTCGCTCACCGTGGCGCGTAACCGCGCACCTTTTTCGCCGGAAAGGGTGAGGAATTCCACGGAGGTGCCGTGAGGGTGCCAACTGACGCCGATTTTGCCGGAGCGCTCGGTGATTTTCGGGTGGTCGGCGCCGGGCATGGCGATGCCCGAAAGGTCACCTTTGACATCCATGAGCAAGCTGGCCACGCCGTTGGCGGCGAGTTGCTCGGCGATGACTTGCAGGGTTTTGGTTTTGCCTGTGCCGGTGGCACCGGCGATGAGGCCGTGCCGGTTCATGGTGCGCAAGGGGACTTTGATTTGCAGGCCGGGGATGGCTTCGCCGTCGAGCATGGCACCGCCAAGCACGATGGACGCGCCGGAGAAATGGTATCCGGCTTGGATTTCTGAGATGAATTTTTCTTTGTCGGCCATATCAAAAAACGAATTTGCGATGTTCGGTGAAACGTATTTTTATTGGGTCAAAAATAGAGCAGTGCTGACATTTTCCAGCAAACGAAAAAATCAAAAGCGGGTATGTGCTCGCAAAAAGGGTGTTTTCTGCCAACCTATTGTAGTTTTGCAAAAAGAAACAACGGAGGTGCGGCGGTGGCAACTTGTTCATTTTCAGTGAACCTACGTCTGTCCAAAATCTCTCTTTCTTTATTTTTTCCTTCACTTGATTCAATCTTTCTCGATATGCTAACCCGTATTTTTTTCGCTCTTTTGGTGGTCGTCATTTGGTTGGTTGTGTTTTGCCTCGGGGCATTTATCAACACCAACCCGCTGCGGCAGGGTCTTCAGGAGCATTTCAATTTGGCCGATTTTTTTCTCATCATCTTGGCTTGGATTCCCACAAATATTGCTTTTTTGTCCATTTTGGCTGGCCTCATGGGCGCACTTTGCCGGGGATTGCTGCGCAAAGTGGAAGAAGGCGCTGACCTGACGGGGGCTGCAACGAAAAAGAACCGCGCGGTGGGCGGCTCCATTGCTGGCTTTATGTTCTACATGGCGTTCATGGCAGGTGCTTTTGTGATGATGGACCAACCATTTTCAAACACGACGGAGGCGCAGTATTACCGCATCGCGGGGAGCATCTCGTTTATTTCATTTATCGCGGGATTTCGGCCCGACACTTTGCGGCATATTTTGGACAGGATCCCAGGATTTTAAAGATAAGGCTCTACCGAAACGCGGAGTGTTTTGCCAGTGCTTTTGCTTTCAAGCCAGCCAATGAAGAGGTGAAAATGGCCGGGATTGGTTTTTTCTGCCAGTTTTTCTTTCAATAAAGGCAAATAGGCTGTGCAAACGGGCTTCAGTTTGTCCGAGTCTCTCCCTACCTTGAGTATCTCTTTCAACACGTGCAACAAGAGCCCTTCAAATCTATTTTGATTTTCCGGCTCACCCAAACGGCGATTGAGCGGCTCGAGATAAATTTTTTTCTGGGCAACCCCAGCCGTGCTGCCCAGTTCGAATCGCACCAACAGATGATACAATTCGCTGGCAGCCATTGCCTCCGCGTTTTTTACATTTCGCTCGTCATCCAGATTGGCCCTAAACCAGCGGTCAGCCTCTGTGAATTCTTCCCGCACAAAAAAAATAGTGCCTGCCAAATGCCGGATAACTTGCAAACGCGATGCTGGAACATGACTGCCCAGACTGCCGGTGCGCTCCCATATTTGTTTTTCCATTAAAAATGTCTTTGCTTTAAGAAGGTCGCGGCCTTTGATGGAATCGAGCAGGGTGAAATAGACCACATAAAATAAAAAATTGGGGTCATTGGGCTTGATTTTCTCCAAGTCTTCTTTGAAATCATCGAGATCGACCACCTTTTCCTTTAGGCTGTAAGCTATGCTCAAATAGTTGCTCAAATCGCCCAAATAGCGACCAAAATTTTCTTTTTTGCGCTCCGGATAACGTTTGTACAGGTCAATAATAGCTTTTTGATGCATCATGCTCGTCTCGAATCCCTGATGGTTGAGGAATTCCAAAAAACGGGTGGGGTTCTGAGTATCCAGCCTTATCAATCCGGCCATGATAGAGTGGTAATAAAAATTGAGGTCAAACGTGTCGTCGAAAAGTTTTTTGTCGCTGGCGTACTTCAAGAAAAAATTGATTTTTGACCTCAACACCTCTTCTTCTTCCAATCGGCCTTGCTTCCATTGCAATAGGACAATTTCGCTGCGCAAGTCGTTGAAAAAAATAGTCAACTGAATTTGGGTCAAATATTTTTGCTCCAACGCGTATATGTCACGCAGGCTTGTCTCCAAATTATCTCGTCCCAATTGGGCTAGCACTCTTCTCTTGTAGTGCAGCAATTCCAACAATTGTGGCAATGCTTCCAGCTCGGTAGCCACAGATAAAGCCTTTCGCACCTTGGACAAACATTCTTCCCAAATTTCTTTTGCAAAAAGGAACTGCACGTCCAGCATATAAGCATACAAATCCCGCCGTTTACTGCTGTAGGTATTTATACCACGCTGCGACTCAAGCATTTTGCCAAAAAGATAATTGGCTTTCTTGCCCAATTCTTCAGGTTTGCAGACCGCCCGCTTTGCGTTGCGCGATTTGAATTTTTGATAAAAAGACTTCTCCTTTTCATGCGGCAACGCCGAACGCGACTTTTTTCTCGACATTCGTTCGTCTTCCGTCAGACAGTCGTTGACACAATCGTACAAGCGGATATAGCCCGAATCATGGTTGTTGTCCCGGTAGTTGCGTATGTAGTGTTTGAAAGCGTTTTTTTCCGCCATTGTCATGGCAGATACAAGCTGCCGCAACCGTTTTAAAGGAGTGGGTTCTGAAGCGGGAAAATCAAGACCTTTACTACTTTTCTTTTTCATTACAACTTTCTGTTTTACAAGTTTTTAACCTTGTAGCAAAGGTAATTTTTTTAAGAGAGATATGAAAAGTCAGTGTCGGGAGATCTACTTGCCCCCTGTTCGCCTACTTGCGGGGGAAAGGCAGCGCGTAGTACCTTTGTTGCAATATTGAAAGCCGTCAGAAAGTGCTTTCCCACAAAAATCTTTAATTACCCCCATTATGAAAGTCCTAATTACCAACTCACAACTCAGTGAAGGCATCATCATTACCGATGAAGTCTTGAGAAACAATTTTGGAGACCGAGTGGAAGTGCCAGTCAAGATTGACATCCTCGAATTCAGTTTTGAAGATGATGCGCACCAATTGATTGAAATAGGCACCACATCCTTTACGCCCACGGTAAAAACAAATGTGAAATCGCTCGTTTTTGATGCAAGTGCAAAGACGTTGGATGTGCTGGACGCAAACGAAGACTCGGTGCTGAGCGTCTCAACAAACAACCGGACAGTGCTGGCGCGTGTGAATTTCGCCACATCCACCATCACGATTTACGAATGATACCCTGTGTGCCTTGATACATTTGAAAACACCAGGCACTCTGTACACTCCGCAACCAACCTGGAGGCCTAAACCCCAGAAAACCGCCCCAAATTTTTTTTTATCGACTTCGACGAGCCACATGAAAACAATTGGGCCAACCCGACTCCGGGTTGGCCCATCTTTTTTCAGGAAAGATACCTCCCTCGGCATCCGCCGCCCCTTACCGAAGCCTTTGCTGCATCTCAAGTCTTTTTGATATAATTTCTTGTTCACAGACAATCGTTTGTTGACCTTTGTCTTTATGTACAATTCGTTTTTAAACGCTATAATTTATTTCAAATGAAAATCACTACCCTGACTTTTTGCTTTGCGTTCGCGCTCACCATGTTGAGCGCTCAAGAGCAGTACATGAAATCCGTCGTGCGCATCACCGCACAAATCGAAGGTATCGGCGAAGAAACCGGCGCGGGCATCATCATCGGCAAAGAAAGCCAAAAGTGGTACGTCGCTACCGCCCGGCACGTCGTGGACGCCTCTACTGATATCGTCGTGCAAGTACACGGCATCAAAGCGAAATACAAAGCCACTCTGATACACCAAGACGCGGGTATGGACGCTGCCGTGCTAGAGTTCTTTCTGCCACTACCATTTTTGACGCAACCCACTTTACTAGGACAGAGACAACAGTTTTCACTTACGGGAATCATCCCCCCCGCCGACCCGGAAATCATTGTTCAAAAAGCGCCGGTGAAAAGTATCGGGCATCCGGGAGGCGGTTACTGGACTCCCAACTTAATCAATGTTGTACAGCAAAAGTCGCTCTACGAAGATGCTCGATTTTTTAGCATTACACCTCAGGCCATCGTAGGTGGTTGCTCCGGAGGGCCGGTTTTTTTGGAAAGTGGACAATGGCTCGGTATGATAACCGAAACCGGCATGGTACAAGCAAAATGCCTGAAGGCAGAAACGCTTGCTAATTGGTTGAAAACAAAGGGCGTGCCTTCAAATTTCATCACCCCGCCCGCGTTCATACCAGAAATGGTGCGCATCGTAGGACATAAAAAGCGGGCAAGTTCTTTTTTTATCACCGAGGGATTCGATGAAGATGCCGAGGTAGACGACTATGACTACGACTTTAGTAAAGGTTTTAATGAAGTTAAATCATTTTCCATTGGGAAATACGAGGTCACGCTTCGCGAATTCGAAGCCTTCGTCGCCGCCACAGGCTATATCACCTCAGCTGAAAAAAAAGGATATAGTAACGGCATCAAGGAAAGAGATTATGGCTCGTCTATGGTATTTCAGCAAATGCCAAAAGTCAACTGGCGACATAACGAATTCGGACGACTCCGCTCGCAGAATGAATACAATTGCCCGGTCATTCATGTCAGTTGGGAGGATGCGGATGCTTATTGCAAATGGCTGAGTAGGAAAACAGGCAAAAAATTTCGCCTACCTACTTCTACTTTGTCAGATTAAAAAACGATATAATTTTGAATTTTTATGGAGTTAGAA
>CAYZVM010000170.1:0-2006 GCA_964481485.1 uncultured Saprospiraceae bacterium
ACAAACGTATGGAAATTGTGCTAAACCACTGCTCTATGTTCATGCGTCTGCCCTGAGGGCATGGCCTCAATAAAGAAATAACTATATCATTCTTCAAATTAGGTTAAGATAATACAGCATCGTGTGTTTTAATCCCATCAATAATAAAGCCGCTAACTACCGCTTCCTTGCCAACCGCTCGCTAAACGCAGCGGTACGACAAGGAAGCAAACGTTCTCCCAAAATAAAATCCCCCCCAACACCCGCCACTGCCCTATCAGCCAAGCGATAAGCCTCCGCCCGCTCCGGCTTCCGCGCTTGCCTTTGGCGCGAAAAAACATCCTGAAGCCAGCCGCGCCCTTTTTCAAAAACAGGTATGTACAGGTTTCCGCAAAAACCCTACTATTGCGAAAAAAACGCACATACCATGAGAACAACCATTTTGCTGCTCGTTTCCCTCTCCCTCATCTCCGCCCAAAAATGCAAAAGGACCGGCTCCAGCGGCGACTCGTCGCCGCTCGTGGAGATGCACACCGGTGCCTGTTTTGGCTACTGCCCCGTTTTTACGCTGAGCGCCCTGAACAACGGCCTCGTGCGCTACAACGGCGAGCGTTTTGTGGAAAAAATCGGCAAAGACTCCTTCAACCTTACTGCCGAGGAACTCAAACAACTGCAAACCAAAGTGAAAGAAGTCAACCTCTGGCAATACCCCGACATGATAAAAACCGACGTGGTGGACGCGCCGTTTGTCACGCTCACGGCCTTCGACGGCGACAAAAGCAAAAGTGTGCGCGGCTCTTTTGACCGCCCTGCCCCCCTGCTCGAACTCGAAGGCCTGCTCAAAGACCTCGCGGAGGCGCACGGTTTTGAGGTGAAACGCGGCGTCAACCCCAACAACATCCCCGAAACCAACCGCCGGGAGGTCATCGTGAAACTCAAACCCGAACTGAATGCCGGCAACTGGATTCGCCAAATCAGCGAATTCAGGCTCCAACTCGTGCGCCGCGTCTCCGCAGAAAACATCTGGCGCGTGGCCTACGATATCAAACAGATTGACGAAAAAGCCGTCATCGAAATGCTGAAAAACACCGACGGCGTGCTGGACGTGCAGCCCAACAACAAAGTGGAGGAGCGGAATTGAAATCGAAAATGAAAGATTTTTGGAAAGACAAACGATTTCTTTGGGGGATTTACACGCTCGCCGCCGTCGCCGTTTCTGTTCAAAAACTCACGCAGGGTGGGCGCGAGGGCGGCTACACTTCTTATGAAAACTACGTTATTTTCAAAAATGCTTTTCCGCACCTCCTGCACGGACTGAACCCCTACGCTGCCTTCCCCGCCGAGCAATGGGATTTGTTCAAATACAGCCCTGCATTTACGCTTTTTATGGCACCGTTTGCTGGGCTGCCCGACTGGCTGGGCCTCCCGGCATGGAACCTGCTGAACGCGCTTGTGCTGCTCGCCGCCATCCTTCGGTTGCCCGTTCTCACTGACAATCAACGCGTTTTCATGGCCTGGTTCGTGTTCACCGAACTCATCACCTCCATGCAAAACAGCCAAAGCAACGGCCTCACCGCCGGGTTGATGTTGTGGACTTTCGTCGCGCTCGAACGCGGCAAAGCATGGCAAGCGGCGGGTGCTGTGGCCGCGTCGGCGTTCATCAAAATCTTTGGCATTTTTGCCGCCGTTTTGGCGCTGCTGTACCCGCAGAAATGGCGTTTTTCGGCATGGTTAGTCGGTTGGTCGGTGTTATTGACCTTGATTCCTTTGCTGGTCGTCTCGCCCGCGCAATTGTGGCAAGTGTATGAATGGTGGTGGGAACTCCTGCGCGGCGACCACGCGGCATCCATCGGGCTTTCGGTGCAAGGTTGGCTGCAAACTTGGTTCGGCTGGATGCCCTCGAAAATGGGCGTGACACTCGCGGGATTGGCTGTTTTCGTCGCAAGCGTATTCGCCGTGTACTTTACCCGCCGAAGGAACGAAGGTGGGCGTGTACCGTCTGCTTTACCCGCCGAAGAAGCGAAGGC
>CAYZVM010000170.1:2106-4680 GCA_964481485.1 uncultured Saprospiraceae bacterium
TTTACCCGCCGAAGAAGCGAAGGCAGGCGTGAACCGTATTCTGGCCTGCGCCTCGCTGCTGCTTTGGGTCGTGATTTTCAACCACAAAGCCGAGTCGCCCACGTTCGTCATCGCTATGTGCGGCGTGGCGCTGTGGTGGTGCGTGGCGGAAAAAACGACCTGGGAAAAAGTGCTGCTTTGGACGACGTTTGCGCTTGTGTCGCTGTCGCCGACAGATATTTTTCCCAAAGAAATAAGGCGCGAAATCGTGCAGCCATTCGTGCTGAAAGCCGTGCCCTGCATCATTTTATGGTGCATCATTACTTGGAAATTGTTGCGGCAGTGGGGCGCACCCAAAGAGCAGAATATCACCTGAAAGACTGACGGGCATCAACCCGCATCTACAAGTTGGCCTTTTACCTTCGCGTCGTCTTTGAGGAAAGTGGGGGCTGAGGGTGGCGGAGGCGTTACCAAAACCTTAAAAACCGTTTTCGATGACAGCAATTCAGAACCCCTTCGCGTATTTACGGGCAGAAAACACATCTTTCACCAAAAATTTTCTGTCCTATGAATGTCTTGAAAACTACCCTCGTTCTGGTTTGTTTATCCGCCGTCCACAACCTGAATGCACAATTTCAAAAAGGCGATTGGCTGCTGGAAGCAGGTTTCAGCGCCCGATTGGAGGGCAGTTTTGGCAAAACCGATATTGACTTGTCGCAGAGCGGGTTTGCCTATTTTGACACAGACCGTTTTGGCTGGAACGGTTCGGTGGGCAAGTTTTTCGGCACAAACAAAGAATGGGGGCTGATGTACGAAGAAATGTGGGAGCGGCGAACGGGCGAACTTTACCAACTTACCCCGTTGCAGCAGGTCATACAAGTGACGAAGGCTTATGATTATGATTTTTCCGCAGGGCTGTATTTCCGCCGGTATTATGAATTTGGGAAAGGATGGCACGGCGGGTTTCGAGTAAGCCTGGCAGGGGGGAGAGGTTACTACGCTTACTACCGCGAGCAAGGCGGCGCGGAAATATTGGTAGAAGGATTTTACAACTACCATTACGGTATTTCCGGCAATTTGTTCGTGTCAAAATTGGTTGGAAAACACTTCGGCGGCAGGGTGTCTTTTGGCGACATTGCTTACACCCTCACTACCCAAGATTACGCGAAAGGCGTTGTTTATTCAAAATTTGACATCAATCTCCAAAACTTAATCACCCCAAATATTTCCATTTTCTGGACATTTCATGGAAAAAGAAAAAACGATAGAGACTGACATTATCATCATTGGCGCAGGGCCGGTGGGGTTGTTCGCCGTGTTCGAGGCCGGGCTGCTCAAATTGCGCTGCCACCTGATAGACGCCCTACCCTACCCCGGCGGCCAACTCGTGGAGATTTACCCGAAAAAACCCATCTACGATATACCCGGCTGCCCCGAAATCATGGCGGGCGATTTGGTGAAAAACCTGATGCGCCAAATCGCGCCGTTCAACCCCGGCTTCACGTATGGAGAACGCGCCGAAACGGTTGAAAAACAAGAAGACGGGCGTTGGCTCCTCACGACCTCCAAAGGCACGAAACACCTCGCCCCGGTTATTTTCATCGCCGCCGGGCTGGGTAGTTTCGAGCCGCGCAAACCGCCCATTGCGAACATCGCCGAGTTCGAGGAAAAGGGCGTGGAGTACTTCGTGCGCAACCCCGAATTCTATCACAACCGCCGCGTCGTCATCGCGGGCGGCGGCGATTCGGCACTCGACTGGGCGATTTATTTGTCGAAAGTCGCCAAGGAATTGACGCTCATCCACCGCCGCACCGAGTTTCGTGCCGCGCCGGATTCGGTGGAAAAAATCCAATATTTAGCAAAAAATGGAAAAATAAAACTCGTCACCAACGCCCAAGTTGTCGGCTTGCAGGGCAACGGCCAGTTGGACGGCGTGGTGGTGCATCACGACACGGAGGGCGAATTTGTGCTCGCCACCGACCATTTCGTGCCGCTTTTTGGCCTCACACCCAAACTCGGCCCCATCGCCGATTGGGGCCTTGGCATTGACAAAGGCGCTATCGAAGTCAACACGCTGGACTACAGCACCAACGTGCCGGGCATCTACGCCATCGGCGACATCAACACCTATCAGGGCAAACTGAAACTCATCCTCTGCGGATTCCACGAGGCCACTTTGGCCTGCCAGTCGGCGTTCAAAATCGTGCATCCCGACCAAAAACTGTCGTTCAAATACACGACTGTGACGGGGATAGAGGGGATGCCGGGTTGAGCTGGGGCTATAAAAGCCAATGAGGTCATCGAGAGTAATTTTTGGGCGAAAGGCCTTGCCGTTGTATTTTTGTAAAAATTTTCGACATGAACACACTCGAATTGAAGGGAATAATTCTTGACCGCATCGCTCAAATTGCAGAATTGGACGACCCAAAACGGTTGCAAGAAATCATTGATTTTCTGGAATCTATGCTCATTTTTCCCGAATCCAACAGCGACGGGTGGAGCGACCTTCCACCTGAGGCGCAAAAAGAACTTTTAGCGGCAATCGAAGAAAGTGAAAGTGACGACCCATCCCTTTTCGTCAGCAATGAAGAAGTC
>CAYZVM010000170.1:4780-13252 GCA_964481485.1 uncultured Saprospiraceae bacterium
TATCAATGATTCACCTCACCGTCCTCGACCGCGAAAACCTCCCCCACGACCTCGAAGCCCCCACCGATATGGCGCTCAGCCTCATGGAATTGTGCAAAGCCTACGAACTCCCGGTGGAAGGCACCTGCGGCGGCATGGCACTCTGCGCATCCTGCCACGTTTACGTCCTCAGCGACCACCCGCTGCCCGAACCCACCGACGACGAACTCGCCATGCTCGACTCGGCTTTTTTTGTCAAAGACAACAGCCGCCTCGGCTGCCAAATAAAACTCCGCGATGACATGGACGGGCTGAAAGTCCAACTCGCGCCAGTGGCAGTGTGAACCTAATTTTGTCATGCTGTAAGCATCCGTCCGCCATACAAGCGAAACCGCACTCGGCTTCCCCGTCGGAGAGCGGACGGATTCTTACAAGAATGACAAACGTAAAGTCGGTTAAGTACCCAACAAAGTCCGGTAATCATCCCAACGCGCATTCTCCGTTTTCATTTCCAACAAGTCAAAAAGTTGGCCCTCATACAAGGCCTCCAATTCCGGCGCAGTGCGGCTCGTGCGCAATTCCAGCACACCCCGGCGAACCTGCTCCATCCGCCACGCAAACGTTTTTTCCATTTTCTGGAAAATCGCCGTGCAAGCCGCCGTGTGGTCATCGCCGGCACTTCCAGCCACGATAGCCTCTTTGAACGCCGCCGCGTTGCGGGCAATCATTTTGCCTTCTTCCAAAATAAAATACGCCGTGTGCGGCCACTTTTCCGGCGGCGGCAACAGATGGGCATACAGCACCAACTGCAAATCTTCGCCGTTGCGAATCAACTCTTTACGCCGCGTGGCACCGCTCCATTTCAAGTCAACAATCGCCAATTCGTCGTCGCGGCGCAACACCACATCCGCCTTGCCGCGCACGGGGATTTCGCCAAAATAACCTTCCAAACCCAACTCCGTGTGCGCCACCTCCCAGCCGTTGTTGCGCAGCAGCGACACGAGACCCCAAGCCGCATTTTTCACCCGGTGCAGAAACATATTCCGCTCCGGTTCGCGGCCATACAGCAGAAGCGTGGCCCCTTCGCGGGGCAGCAAATTGTCGGCCTCCGCGTCCACCCATTCCTGCACGGCGCGGCGGTCAAGACCCGCGAGATTTTCTGTCAATAATTTTTCAAAAAAACGGTGCGCGAGACTGCCGAGCAAGGTCGTATCGCCCGTCACACTCAACAGGCTGGAAGGGAACAGCCGCAATTTTTGCCGAAAAAACCAGCGGTGCGGGTAGTAAAAAAGGCTCTCCAAATTCGTCGGCGTCTCGTATTCGCTATCGGCCAGCAAATCCGCGCGACCGATGGGCAGCTGCGGACGGACGCGACCTGCCGGGCGCACGGCCAACGGCGCGGGCGCGGGAATCGCCAATATTTTGGACAGCCGCACCCGGTCGTTTTCGTCGTCCAAGCAAAAAGTAAAATCCTTGCGGTGCGAAAAAGTCGCCTCGATGTCGCCCAGCAGCAGGCTTGGCACCACCTCCGTACCGTCGGCCTGTTCAGGCACCACGAGGATGAGCCGATGGGCAGTTTGCAATACCGGACGCATTTGGCGCAACTGGCTCAATTGGCTTTCGCGGCGCGGGGTGCTGAGCGCAACACCTTGTTTTTCAAGAAATTCCCGCTCCTCCGTTTGCCATTTGTCGGGTGCGGGAGTCGTATTTTCATACAAACAATTCCACCAAACGAGCGTATCGGCAGGCACAGCCATCGCGCCCGGGCTGTGCACAAACTCAAATCTTCCTACCTCCGCCGGGGCAAACTGTACGGGCGATGGCTCGTAAATCGTGCGCACGATGCGCTCCAATTCGAGGAAAGAAATACGCTGTTCCGGCAGTGCATCCAGCAATTCTTTGATGCGGCGGGCTTGCTCTGCCAGCACCAATAGCGACGTGTTTTCCTTGCCATCTTCCTCAAAATAATCGAGCGCCCACTCGTGCAAATACGCATACAGCGCGATGGCATCGCGTTTTGGTGCCGTGCCGCTGGCGGGATAACGGCGGCGGCCAAACCAAAATTCGTACTGCTCGCGGGCCTTGTCGGATACTTCGGCCTGTTCCAAATAACCAAACACGGCGGCAAACCATGTGTCGCTGTTAAGGCCGGGTTTTTCGGCCAGCACACGGGCGATTTCGAGCGCCAGCCCGGCATCGAGCGGCTTCACTGGCAGCGTCACGAACTCCATAATTTTGAACACGTCCACCGGCTCCCACAGGAAAGCGGGGGCGAGTTTCAGCACCTGCAACGATGGCCGCGCCAACGAGGCGGACAAGATGCCCATGGACGGAAAACCTTCGAGCATGAGCGCCCGTTCGAGGGTGAGGTTCATTTCCGGCACAAGAAAAACGGGGCGCAGGGTAGCGTTTTGCTTCAATATCTGGGCGAGAAAGGCAGCGGCGGCGCTGTCGCGGCGGGTGTGGAGGAGGAGAATGCTTGCCCTCTCCCCGCTTTCAACCCCACCCCCAACCCCTCCTCTAAAAGGGAGGGGAGACGTAGAGTCCGTATTGCGGACTCCCCTCCCTTTTAGGGGAGGGGTTGGGGGTGGGGTTGAAAGCGGGGAGGGCTCGGGAATAGAGTTAAGCCGCCTCTGCAACTTCCCCAAATCTGTCGTTTCCCCAGCCACGCAGCCGATTTTGGCTTCCGCGACTTCGATGTTTTTTGCCTTAAAAACTTTTACTAACCGCTGAATATGTGGCGTTTGCAAACTTTCGGGTTCGTACAGCCAGACTTTTTCCAGCAGCACGTCGCGCGTTTCAACCGTATTCAGCACCTGCAAAAAACGGTCGGCGAAACCAAAAGCCTGAGGGCCGATTTCGGGGTCGGACAATTTGTTTTGAAACAAAATTTCGACGGCAGCGAGGGTGGCGAGGCGGGGCGGCAAGTTGACTGCAAGCGCAAAATCCCAACCGGCCAAGAGCAGTTCGTCGCGCCAAACAAGCAAAGACGCAGCGGTGGCAAATCGGTCGGCGGCAAAAGATTTTTCGTAGAAAGCGTGGGCTTCGTCGGCGAGGTGCTGGCCGAGCGATTGGCGGTAAAGTTCGATGCGGAGGTAGTCGGTATTTTCGGGGTAGCCACTCAGGCCGAGTTGATTTTCGAGCCAGTGCAGGAGTTTTTTGGGGCCTGCGAAGAGTTCGGCAGCCCGGATGGTGGTGTGCGGCGCGTACACCGGGCCGTCGAAGTCGTTGCCAAAATGGAGTGTGAACATACGTTGACAAAAGTAGGCGCTCCCGCGTTTTTCACTTAGTTTTGCCGCTCTTTTTTGAAACAATTTTTTTGAAATAAAAATGGAATCAAACGAAATCGCAAAATCCAGCGACATCACCATCCGCGTCGGGCTGAACGCCGAGAATGTGCCCGTGAAAATCGAGTGGAGCGCCAGCGACCGCAACGACGGGCAACTCGAAGAATGCAAGGCAATGGCCGTCGCCCTGTTTGACAAGGAACACCGCGACACGCTGCGCATTGACCTTTGGACGAAAGAAATGCAGGTGGTGGAGATGGACCGCTTTGTGTATCAAACACTTCGCTCGTTGAGCCAAACGTATCTCCGCGCCACGCAAAATAAAGAATTGGCCGAGGATATGGCTAAATTTGCCCACTACTTCGGCGAAAAAACGGAGATTGTGCCGAAAGCGACATAATTTTTCAAAACGAAATTCAATGAAAAACGGACTACTCACCATGTTCCTGTTCAGCGTCAGCCTGAACATTCAAGCGCAATTCCCACTCAAAAAACAGGCCGACCTCATGGCCGAAAAACTCGAGCCCAAAGTGGTGGAGTGGCGGCGCGATTTTCACCAGCACCCTGAACTCTCCAACCGCGAGTTCAAAACTGCGGAAAAAGTGGCCGGACACCTCCGCTCGCTCGGCATGGAAGTCAAAACGGGCGTTGCCAAAACAGGCGTCGTTGGCATTTTGAAAGGCGGCAAACCCGGCCCGGTCATTGGCCTCCGTGCCGACATGGACGCGCTGCCGGTGGTGGAGCGCGTGGATGTGCCGTTCAAGTCGTTGGCAAAATCCACCTACAACGGCGAAGAAGTAGGCGTGATGCACGCCTGCGGCCACGACACGCACGTCGCCATTCTGATGGGCGCGGCAGAGGTTTTGTCAAAAATGCGCAGCGAACTGGCTGGCACAGTGGTGTTTATCTTTCAGCCCGCCGAGGAAGGCGCGCCGGAAGGCGAAGAGGGCGGCGCGGAATTGATGGTAAAAGAAGGCGTTTTGGACAATCCGAAAATCGAGGCCATGTTCGGCCTGCACATCAACTCGCAAACAGAAGTGGGCAAAATCACCTATCGCCCGGGCGGCACGATGGCGGCTTCCGATTGGTTTTACATCAGCGTCCACGGCAAACAAACACACGGCTCGCAACCCTGGAGCGGCGTGGATCCCATCGTGGTGTCGGCGGAAATTATACAAGGTTTGCAGACCATCGCCAGCCGCCAAATGGACATCACCGAACAACCGGTGGTCGTCACAGTAGGCAAAATCATAAGCGGCGTACGCGCCAACATCATCCCCGAACTGGCCGAAATGGTGGGCACTATCCGCACGTTGGACACGGCTATGCAGCGCAAAGTCCACCAAAAAGTAATACTGACCGCTGAAAAAATCGCCGAAAGCGCGGGCGCACGAGCGGAGGTGCGCATCGAGAAAAAAACGCCCATCACTTACAACGACCCCGCCCTGACGGCCAAAATGTTGCCTTCGCTCCAAGAAGCAGCGGGCAAGGAGCAGGTGAAAGAAATCAAAGCCCGTACGGGTGCAGAGGATTTTGGCTTTTTTGCGCAGAAGGTGCCGTCGTTCTACTTTTTCCTCGGCGGGATGCCAAAAGGCAAAAAAAAGGAAGACGCTGCGGCGCACCACACGCCCGATTTTTACATTGACGAAAGCGGGATGACGTTGGGCGTGCGGGCGTTTTGTTACCTCGTGTTGGATTATTTTGGGAAATAAATCTTGCGCTCTCGTAAGTTTGCCCAATGTTGCCGACCCAATTGAACAATATTTTCAGCCGCCACTTCGGGTTCCAACATCTCACACCCGAAGAAATCGAGCATCGCACCCTCGCGCTGACGATTATTGTCCTCATTACCCTGCTGGACTTCACCTACAATTTGGCTTTTTACCTGTTCGGCGGGCGGTTCACTTGGTGGACAACTTTGGGCTATTTCATCGCCAGCACCGTCAACCTGTTGGTTTTCAAATTCAAAGGCAATTTTCGCCGGTTCCGCAACACACAAATCGCCCTCACCATTTTGTTGCCGCTCGTGGCCCAAATCACACACGGCGGATTCACCGGCGGCAGCGGCGTGGTGCTGGCCGCGTTCCTCGCGCCATTGGGGACGCTCATGTTTGCGCAGATAAAGACGGCACGGCGCACATTTTTCGCTTACCTGTTCGCGCTATTGGTGGCAGGGGTGTGGGAATATTTTGCACACCCCAACCCGAATAACTTGCCCTCGGAGGTGCATCTGTTGTTTTTTGAGTTCAATTTCGCATTCACCGCCGCAGTCGCCTATTTCCTTATGGAAGGTTTTTTGAAAAATAAAGCCTCCCTGCTCCGGCTCGTACAGGCAGAGCACGAAATGGCCGACCGGCTGCTGCTCAATATTTTCCCGGAAGAAACTGCCCGCGAATTGAAAGAGCGCGGCACCGTGAAAGCAAAAAGTTACCCCGAGGCGACTGTCATGTTCACCGATTTTGTCGGGTTTTCGGCTTTTGCCCGCACCCTGAGCGCCGAGGCGCTGGTGGAACAACTCGACTTCTATTTCCGCGCATTCGACGACATCATCGCGCGGCACGGCTTGGAAAAAATCAAGACCATCGGCGACAGTTACATGTGCGCCGGGGGTATTCCCACGCCACGCCCCGACCATGCCAGCGCCGTGCTGAACGCTGCGCTCGAAATCCGCCAATTCGTCGTCCATCAGCGCCAACGAAAATTGGAACAACTTGGCTACCCGTTTGATATCCGCATCGGCATTCACACCGGGCCAGTGATGGCGGGCGTGGTGGGCAATAGCAAAATGGCTTACGATATCTGGGGCGAAACGGTCAACATCGCCGCCCGCATGGAGCAGACCTGCGAGCCAGACAACATCAATATTTCAGAAGATACTTATGCCCATATCAAACACGAATTCGAGTGCGCCTACCGGGGGCGTTTTCCGGCAAAACACGTCGGGGAGATTGAGATGTATTTTGTGAAAGGTAGAGGGTGAATCGTTATTGTCGTCATTAGGGGTCATTAAGGGTCATTAAAGGTCATGATGTCTTTCTGAATGGACTCTTGTGACCTTTGACAATTACGATCCTTGCTAATGACGAATGACACAAAGTCTTTTAAATGGCCTTTAATGACGACTATGACACTCCGGCACATATTGGCGCTTATCCGACTGGAACACTGGGTCAAAAACCTGTTCCTTTTTATACCTGCGTTTTTCGCGGCGCGGCTGTTCACGCCGACGGTTTTTGCGGCTGCTGTGCTTGGTTTTGCGGCCTTTTGCCTCATCGCGTCAGCAGTGTATGTGCTGAACGATTTGGTGGATGCCCCGCAAGACCGCAACCACCCGGACAAAAGCCGGCGACCCATCGCCAGCGGCAAAATCAGCACCCGCCAAGGCATCTTCATTCTCGTCGCGTTGCTATTTAGCGGCACGGCATTGGCCGCGTGTTTGAGCCGCGAGATGTTGGTGTTCAGCCTGTTGTATTTTATCGTCAACGTGTTTTACTCTTTTTCGCTGAAACACATCGCCATCGTGGACATCTCGCTTATCGGGCTTGGTTTTTTGCTGCGCGTGTTTGCCGGCGGCGCGGTGACAGGCGTGGAAGTGTCGCAATGGCTCATCGTGCTCACCTTTTTGCTGGCGCTCATTCTTGGGCTGGCCAAACGCCGGGGCGAATACCTCGTGGAGACCAAAGGCCACACGTTCAGAAAGGCGCTGGAAGGCTACAACCTGCCATTTCTCGATGTGGGCATGGTGGTCTGCTCCACCGTCGCTATTGTGGCCTATCTGATGTACTGCTTTTCGCCCGAAGTAACGGAACGCATCGGCTCGGAAAAAATCTATTTCACCGCCTTTTTTGTCATCATCGGCATCCTGCGCTACCTGCAACTGACGCTCGTGTACAACAAAACCGAGTCGCCCACCCGCGCCCTCCTGCGCGACGGCTTTTTGCAAATCGTGCTACTGGGCTGGGTTGGTTCGTTCGCGTGGCTGCTGTATTGGAAAAAGTGGTGGATGTAGGTCAATCTCCCCACTCCCGCACCAACACCCAGCGCAGAAAATCCGGCATCGCCTCGCCCCATGTCGAAGGCTCATGGCGACCACCCTCCATCTCCAAATAGCGGATATTGGCATCTGGGATACCCTTTTTTTTCAATTCCTGCATCAATGCCAGCGTGTCGTCAATCGAGTCAATCACGCCGTTGCCGTTGCGGTCGTCCTCCTCGTCGAGGGTGCCGCACTGGAACCAAAAACGCTGCTCCTCACCTGCCTGCGCCGTCTGTTGCACAATGTCGTGCATGATGCGGTCGGCATCCGGGTCGCGCGGGTCCACCGGCGACCAACGCCACCACAACGAGCCGGAAAACACGCCCACCGCCCCAAAAATCTGCGGATGCGACCACGCGATGTCCAATGCCGACAGACCGCCGAGCGAAAATCCCGCGAACGCCGTCTCCTCTCGCAGCCCCGACAGGCGTGTGCGCCGGAGCAAATAGGGCAGTAATTCTTGCAAAATAAACTCGCGGTACATCAAAGCCTTGTCGCCCCGGCCTTTGTAGTCGGGTTGGCGAGCCGTGCCATATTCGCGCATCCGCTCGCCCGAGGCGTACACCCCGACCGCGATAAAGTGTGGGACTTCTTTTTTGAAAAACAGTTTTTCCAGAATGTGTGAAAAATCCATGCGCGGCAAATCTTGCCCATCGTTGAACAACACGAGCGGGTAATGCCTGCCCGGCGAAAGGTGGTAGTCCGGCGGCAGGTAAATGTCAAAATCCACCTCCCGTTCGAGTATAGCGGACTGGAAATGACGGATTTGCCGCACATGGGGTGTTTTGCGGCGCAGCAACTCTTGGAAAGTCTCGACGGGTTTTTGCCAAAAATTCATAATGACGAGGGGGGGGAGTAGGGGTTATTAGGGGTCATTGAAAAAAGTCATTGTATTGTTTTTTGGGTGGCAATCGAGATTGCGAATAAGCATAAAATGATACGCAATAACCCTTCGTATCTCCTAATGACTTTTAATGGCTCTTAATGGCCCCAATGACCTTAATGACTCTTATTGCTCAATTTTCTCTTTGGCCAGCGCCAGTGCCTTTTCCAATTGTTGTTCTTCGGAAAGCAGCGTATTGTCTATCACCACCGCGTCGTCAGCTTTGCGTAAGGGGCTATCGGCGCGGGAAGAGTCAATGCGGTCGCGTTCGAGCAGATTTTGCTGGA
>CAYZVM010000171.1:0-13175 GCA_964481485.1 uncultured Saprospiraceae bacterium
TTTTTCTTCCAACTTCACCAAGAGTTTCCTGCAGCCTATCCGAGGTTGCCGCTTGCGGATGCTGTGAACCTGGCTCAGGGCAAGTCAACCGCTACTCACTCACTCCCTTACCACCTTCCCACAATAACCATTGAACCGAACCAAATGCCCCCGCCATAGCAGCCCGCACTGACAAAAATCAGTCCCTTACATAAGATAATCTCGCAGTTGTCCCGCGCACATTCCGCATTTTTGCGCAGTCATGAAAGATTCACTTGCCCATCTGCGCAGCGCCGTCGAGCGCATATATCAACACCTGAACACCGCCGCACAGCGGTCGAAGCCACTCATCGCGCGCGTGCACCCACAGCAAAAACACAGCGCCACCAACCTCATCCATTACCTCGCACTCCGGCGCGAAGACTTGCGCCCTTTGCAGGATGATTTGCACGACGCAGGGCTTTCTTCTTTGGCCAGTTCCGAAAGCCACATTTTGCGCCAAATGCAGGCCGTATTGCAGCGTTTGGGCGTTTTTTTTCCAAAAAAAGAGATTTCGAGCAGCGATGCTACTGCTGGAGCGCGGTTGCTTCACCAACGCGCCGCTACCCTTTTCGGCAAAAAAGAAGACCCGAATATCCCGCACCTGATGGTAACATTCGACTCGGGTTTGGCCGACGACTACGCATCCGTGAAGGCCCTGCTCAAGGCCGGGATGAATATCGCCCGCATCAATTGCGCCCACGACGAGCCCGAAAAATGGAGCAAGATGATTGCCAATATCCATAAGGCCGAGCGCGCCACCGGGCGCCCGTGCAAAATCTACCTTGATTTGGCTGGGCCAAAAATCAGAACCGAGTTGCTGGGAAAAGGCCGGCACAAAGACCGCCTCAAACTGCGCGAGCAGGAGCCGTTTTTGCTCGCTGAGGCCAATGCCGTTTTTGACACAAAAGAAAAAGTGGTTGGCTGCACCCTGCCCGGCGTGGTGAAAGATTTGCAAAAAGGCGACCGGGTTTTGTTTGACGATGGGCTGTATGAAGCAGTGGTGGAAACCCCCGGCACACAAATCGCCACCTTGCGCATGGTGCGAATTTCGACCACCAAACCCCGCCTCAAACCCGAAAAAGGCATCAATTTTCCCGATACCGAACTGACGGTGCGTTGCCTGACCGAGTTCGACAAATCGGTGCTGCCTTTTGCACAAAAACACGCCGACTTGCTGGGTTTTTCGTTTGTGCGCTCCGCAGCGGATGTGGCTGAATTGCAGGAACTTTTGCGGAGCAGCGGCGACAAAAACTTGCCCATCGTGCTAAAAATAGAGACATACGAGGCCGTGCAAAACCTGCCCGCTTTGCTCTTGCAGGGTATGCAAGAGCCAGCGTTCGGCGTGATGATAGCACGCGGCGACCTCGCCGTGGAAATCGGTTTTGAACGCCTGAGCGAAATCCAAGAGGAAATCCTTTGGCTCTGCGAAGCCGCCCATGTACCGGTCATCTGGGCGACGCAAGTGCTTGAAACACTGAACAAAAAAGGCATCGCCACCCGCTCGGAGGTGACCGACGCTGCCCGCGCCGCGCAGGCCGAATGTGTCATGCTCAACAAGGGAAAATACCTGCTCACCGTGCTGGCCACGCTGCAGGATATCCTGCAACGAAGCGGCGGCCACCACTCCAAAAAAAGATATGTTTTCCGGCCCTTACAGATTGCCGAGCGGTTTTTCGGTGGGTTGGAGTTGCATAACACGGCGCATTGACAAAAATCAACCTGCACCACCGCAAAAATCATCCACTTGGCGATGCGCGTGTCAGATTTTCGCTGTCAAAATCTGTTCACACAAAATCAGAAAGGCGTGCTACATTTTTCACCACGTTCATTGGCTGTTTGCCAACACATTTGGCTTCCGCTTTTCCTTCTCGTTTTCAGCCCAACGCCCGTTTCGGCGATTGAGATGATGCAGGAAAAATTAGCGTTTTCGGAGAAAAAAATGAGTATTCCCAGCAAATACTCCCCCGATAACAAGACTTCTGCGTTCGTAAAAAAACACCAAAATCGCAGTGGGGGCAAAGACAAGAAAAAACGGCTAATCAATAGGATTGGTGTGCTTGGGGCAATGGGTTCCATCTTTTTCGCCGCCAAAAAGACGCGTTTGTTCCTTAAAAAAGGCCGCCGGGGAAAAAATGATAACAGCAGCAGACGCACCATCATCGGACTTATTCTATTTGCTGTGACCCTAATCGTCGTCGTCGGGCTCCTGTTAGCTGGTGCGACTGGCGAAGGCGGGTTCATCTGGTTGCTGGTCGGCCCCGCTCTGGCTGCAATGTGGTTGATTTATGTAGCAAGCGGCAAATCCAGAAAATCCGCAACTTCTCCTACTTCCGATTAGGCATTTAAGGTAAAACGAGCCAAGATGCCGGATTTTGAAGACATTTGCCGAAACAAAATGTCCGTCCATGGAGCAACATTTCGGCACCATCACATTCGGCACCATCGAAAATACTGGCGAAAAAGGCGACACAGTGCCCGTCGTCACCACTAAGTTTGTCCACTACCCGGATTGCCAGCAACTCATCATCTGGCTGCCGCAGTACGGGCGCGATTACGGCCTCCTGCGGCTAATGGACAATCGAACGGGACAGGTCGTGTTTGAATATCCCGTTGCCGACAAACTCAACGGCAGCGTCCAGTTGTTGTGGGACACACTCGATGTCGCGCCGGGGGAATACGTGGTTGAAATTGACCACCCAGCAGGTTGGCGGCACCGGATTTTTCTTAAAAAATACAGCGAAAACGAAGAGGTTCCCGTTGAAAAAACCGCCATTCAAACACCGCCAAAAACTGAATCACCGTCATCCGAACCCATTATCTATCGCGACGGCTTGGGCAACGAAATCCTCAATGAAGACCTCGTGCTGCGCGAAAAAGCGCTACGCGACATCACAAATAAACTTGCCCGCCGTATCGAATACGAGGGCAATTTCCGCGCTGGCGAAGTGGTATATATTGACAATGAACGGCGTATCCGATTCTACCACGAGATGGGCGGCGGCGACTGTATGTTCTACATTGACATCCCCACAGCGCAGGAATGGGAGGCGCGCACCGGCACACCGCTCGAAAGTCGCCGGGAAATTTTGGAATTTGTGGCACAAACCGTGCACGCACAACAAGCCTCCAGTACCCGTTATGAAATCGGGGAAAGGGACATCGCATTTTACCACCGGCAGCAATTATGATGGGCAACGCAATGCTTCAATTTCACGAGTGGGATATTCTGCTGCTCAGATGGTTGCACCAGAATCGGGCAACCGTGTTGGATGGCTTGTTGGTAAATGTGTCATACGCCACATCGTTTGTCAGCATCGCCGTCATGCTCGTGGTGCTGCTATGGTCTTTCAAAACCCGGTCAAAAACCTTGAGATTCCAATCTTTCCAATTGATGTTGGCCGTCGCCACCGTTGCCATTTTCACATTTTTACTGAAATTGCTGATAAGCAGGCAACGGCCATTTATCACTTACGCGGATGTGGAAAAACTATCAGAAGGAGGCAGCCATTCCTTTCCGTCCGGCCATACCGCCGAGGCATTTGCACTGGCCACCGCGATTTTTTATTTGTTCAAAAACAGGGCATTGTCTATCGTCGCGTTCAGTTGGGCCATCGTCGTTGCCTATTCCCGAATGGCACTCGGGGTTCATTACCCGAGCGACGTAATAGGGGGCGCGATTGTGGGATGTGCCGTCAGTTTTTTGATGCTCAAACTGTCCATGCCCAAAAATGAACAACCCAGGTAACCTCAAAGAAGTGGCAGGCCTGTTCCTGAAACTCGGCGCCATTGCTTTCGGCGGCCCCGCCGCGCACATCGCCATGATGGAAGACGAGGTGGTGAAAAAACGGAAGTGGATGACGCACGAGCATTTTCTCGAACTCTTGGGCGCGACCAACCTGATTCCGGGGCCCAATTCTACCGAGATGACGATGCACTGCGGCCACGAGCGGGCTGGCTGGCGCGGGCTGATAGTGGCGGGTGTTTGTTTCATTTTCCCTGCCGTCGTCATCACGTCCGTTTTTGCGTGGGCTTACCAGCGGTACGGGCAGATTCCGCAGGTCGAAGCATTTATCTACGGTATAAAACCCGCGGTCATCGCCATCATTCTCTCGGCTCTTTGGTCGCTCGGGCAGAAGGCGCTGAAAAGCACGGAGTTGGGTATCCTCGGTGTAGCGACAGTGGTGGTTTGCCTGTTGGGCGTGCACGAAATCGCGGCATTGTTCGGCTGCGGTTTCGCTGGTTTGCTGCTTTATTTTGCAAAAAACAGAAACGCGACTGCCAAGGGTTTCTTCCCCTTCGTTTTGCTGCAAATGGCCGCGCCGGTTTTGCAGACGGGCAATCTCAAAATCTTCTGGATTTTTCTTAAAGTTGGTTCCCTGCTCTACGGGAGCGGGTATGTTTTGTTCGCCTTTCTCGACGCGGAATTGGTCAGCAAAGGATTGTTGGCAAAAGAACAACTCATTGACGCAGTGGCGGTTGGGCAATTTACACCGGGGCCGGTACTTTCCACCGCCACGTTTATCGGCTGGCAGATGAATGGTTTTTGGGGTGCGCTGGCGGCGACTGCCGGCATTTTTCTGCCGTCGTTTTTGTTTGTCGCTTTGCTCAATCCGCTCATTCCCCGACTGCGAAAATCGAAGGCCATGTCGGCATTTCTCGATGCTGTGAACGTGGCCGCCGTTGCCGTCATTCTGGTGGTTTGTATCGAAATGGGAAAGGAAGTGCTGACTGATTGGAAAACTATATTCATCTCGCTGCTTAGCCTTGGCGTTTCCTTGTTTTATAAAAAAATAAACAGTGCTTTTATCGTTTTCAGCGGGGCATTATTGGGTTATTTGCTCAGCCTAATTTAACAGGTTTTGCCTACATGGCCTTCTTCACCGACATTCTTCGTTTTGCAGCCATCGCCCAAATACTGTTTCTTTTAGGGCTTTTCAGGCGAGACATGGGTAATCAACAAGGCACAATTCCGGCCCAATTGTTCGGATTGTGTGTTGTCGGCTATTTACTGGCTGATTGGTCGCCCGTAAAACAATGCCCGGCCATTTTACTGCCTCTGTTGGTATTGCCTTTTCTTGCCCCGGCTACATTCTGGCTGTTCAGCAAATCGCTTTTCGACGACGGTTACCGGTGGCGGCGGCGGTTCGGATGGTTACTGGCGGCATTGGCGACGGTGCATTATTTAGCCTTTATTCAGCTCCGGCGGCCATACCTGCCGCTTCCGGAGGGTCTGCAACTGTTGCTAGGTTGGACGTTGCAATTGCTTTCCCTGTCGTTTATCGTGCTGGGTATTCTCGAGGCTGCCCGCAACCGGCAAGCAGATTTGGTGCTGTCGCGCTTACAATTCCGCACGGTTTTTATTGTCGTCACTGCCGGATTGATGGCGCTTACGGTACTTTCGGAGGTATCGTTGCGGGAAGAGGCGCCGCCGCCCTTACTGAATGTCGCGCAAAAAACCTCCATTTTCGGCCTGGCTGTTTTTTTCTCCCTGCGATTGCTTTCGTTCAGGCCGGGCTTTTTTCCTGAAAATGAGCAACCCGTCCCTATGCCTGTCGCAACCCCGGAAGTGGACGAGCATTTGCTGGCTCAACTATCCGATTTGATGGACACGCAAAAATACTGGCGCACCGAAGGGCTGACTATTCGCCAACTGGCGGAAAAAATGGAAGTCAAAGAGTACAGATTGCGACAAACCATTAATCAGGGCCTCGGCTACCGGAATTTCAACGACTACCTCAACGGCTACCGAATCCGTGAAGCCTGCGCCGTGCTGGCCGACCCTGCCAAACGCGACCTGACCGTGCTGGAAATCGCTTACGCGCTCGGCTATGTCTCGCTTGCGCCGTTCAACAAAACATTCAAGGAAACGACCGGGATGACGCCGACGGAATGGCGGCGCTCAAAGGCGGGTTGAAAAATGCTCCTCGATTTTAAAATCCATCAGTATTTTTTATTTTCAGGTGGATTCGACCGATTGCACGACGGCAGTTTTGCCCCGAATTTTTTTCAAAAAAAACTGCCATACGATGCAACCACTATCCATTTCCGAAATCTTCCCGCACATTTTGCTCACCGATTTTCTGCGCTATTTTTTAGCGGCTGGAGCAGCCTACCTCGTTTTTTGGGTCATTTTTTTCAAAAAATGGCGCCACCGTGTTATCCAGAAAAAACCTTTGAGATTTGACAAAATCTGGTTCGAGTTCCGCTATTCCATGAGCACAGTGCTCATTTTTGCACTCGTCGGCTTCGGCATCTATTGTCTTAAGAATGCCGGCTACACGCGCATTTACGACGACTTCGGCGAGCGGGGCGTGCTGTGGTTCGCAAGCAGTATCGTCCTTATGATTCTGCTCCACGACGCTTATTTCTACTGGACGCACCGGCTGATGCACCACCCCAGCATATTCAAGCACGTTCATCTTGTGCATCATCGCTCGACCAACCCTTCGCCTTGGGCGGCATATTCGTTCCACCCGTTGGAGGCGCTCGTGGAAGCAGGTATTTTCGTGCTCATTGTTTTCACCATTCCGGCGCATACACTGGCACTTTTCATTTTTTTGATTTACATGATCGGCCGCAATGTGCTGGGGCATCTCGGCATCGAGTTTTTGCCTGCTTGGTTTATTCGCAACAAATGGCTCAATTGGCACACAACTACCACGCACCACGACCTGCACCACAAGCATTTTAATGGCAACTATGGCTTGTATTTTACTTGGTGGGACCGATTGTTCTGTACGGAGCATCCGAAGTATCGGGAAACTTTCGAGGAGGTGACTTCGAGAGAAAAAGAAGTGCCAAAGCCCATCCCGACACGCGCTGCCAAAGTCTTGTTCGGAGCTATTTTGCTAACAAATGTTGCTATCGCCCAATCTCCGGTCGGCACTTGGCAAACCATTGACGACGGTAGCGGGAAGCCCCGTTCCATCGTGCAAATCGAAGAGAAAAATGGCTCGCTTGAAGGCAAAGTCTCCCAGATTTTTCTTCAATCTTGCGAGCCACCCGACCCTGTTTGCGCAAAATGTTCAGGAGAAAGAAAAAATGCCAAGATCGTGGGCATGACCATCCTCTGGAGTTTAAAAAAAGAAGGCGAAAAATGGGCTGGCGGCTACATTCTCGACCCTGCCAACGGCACTACTTATCGGTGCGCTGTATGGCTGGAAGGCACCGATACGCTGAAAGTGCGGGGCTATTGGGGCATTTTTTGGCGAACGCAGACTTGGAAGCGTTGGTCTCAATAAGACGATTTGAGGTGCAAAGTTCATATCAACCTTTCGGTTGAGCAACGTCATTGCCTCGCATCGAGTCTGCTCGTTACTTTGCGAAAAGGTTCAATTTCAAGACAAAATGGCAATTCTGATCATCATAAACGACGCACCCTACGGTACCGAAAAGGCATACAACGCGCTGCGTTTAGCCAACCAATTGGGCAAAGACCACCCCGAAACGGAAGTCAGAATTTTCCTCTTGGCCGATGGTGTCGGCTGTGCCATCGCTGACCAAAACACGCCAAACGGCTATTACAACATCGAGCGCATGTTGGTGTTATCTCTGCAAAAAGGCGCCAAAGTCAAAATCTGCGGCAGCTGCGCCGATGCTCGCGGGTTGAAAAACATCCCGCTCGTGAAAGGCGCAGAACTCAGCACAATGGCCGAACTCGCGGAGTGGGTCGTGGGCAGCGACAAGGTGCTAACATTCTGACAATCATGACAAAACCTGTTCAATTAGGGCTGCGCGAAAATTGGCAGCAATTCACCTTGCTCGTCATCATCAACACCTTTGTCGGCGGCATGGTCGGTTTGGAGCGGAGCATTTTGCCGCAAATCGCCGAGGTCGAATTCCACATTGCGGCCAAAACCGCCCTCCTCTCGTTCATCATCGTGTTCGGCATCACAAAAGCCCTCGCCAATTATTTCACGGGGACACTCGCCAACCGAATTGGACGGAAAAATCTGCTCCTGCTTGGCTGGCTGTTTGGCATTCCTGTGCCTTTTATGTTGATGTACGCCGACAGTTGGAACTGGATTATCGCCGCCAATGTGTTGCTCGGCGTCAATCAGGGCTTAGCGTGGAGCAGCACCGTGGTGATGAAAATTGATTTGGTCGGCGAAAAACAACGCGGCTTCGCCATGGGGCTGAACGAATTTGCCGGATACTTGGCCGTGGCGTTTGTGGCCTTTCTCACCGGCTGGACGGCAGCACATTATGGCCTCCGCCCCTACCCTTTTTATATCGGCATCGCGATGGCTTTCGCCGGGCTTTTGCTGACATGGTTTTTTGTGAAAGACACCAAACACCACATCGCCCACGAAACGACGACGAGCAAAGTCCCGAAACTCAAAAGCATTTTTTGGGAAACAACTTGGAAAAACAAAAATCTGGGTTCGGTGACGCAGGCCGGGTTGGTCAACAACCTGAACGACGGCATGGCGTGGGGGATTTTTCCCGTGTTGCTCGCCACAAAAGGTTTCGGCATCGGCGAAATCGGCATCATCACTGCCGTTTATCCCGCCGTGTGGGGCATCGGTCAACTTTTTACCGGCAAAATGGCCGACTATTTTTGCAAAAAAGACTTGCTGTTTCTCGGAATGTTCCTGCAGGGCATCGCTCTGATTTTGCTGGTTTTCGCTCAAAACATGACGCATTTCGTCGCGCTTTCTTCCGTGCTCGGCCTCGGCACAGCCATCGTTTATCCGACTTTTTTGGCGACGGTAGCCGAAAATACGCACCCTGCCGACCGCGCGAAAAGCGTCGGCATTTTCCGTCTTTGGCGCGATTTGGGTTACGCCATCGGTGCCATCCTAACGGGTGTGATTGCCGATATTTTCAGCATTTCGGCCTCGATTTGGGTCATCGGTTTGCTCACCATCGGCTCGGCGGCAGTGATTTTTTACCGGATGCGCTGCCTCGACAATTATGCGGTGAAAATGTGGCATTGGGTAGAAAAAACAATACACGATACCAAAAGGCATCTGACGATGAGGAAACTTTGGGGGGGGGCGACAGCCGACACAAATTGAAAGAATGGCGAATTGTCAGATGACCGGGTGATTCGCTCACACCCCAAACCCCTTCTTTATCCCCAACTTTTTTATCTTGGAATTCAACGTGGTAGGCGGCACGCCCAGCAACTCGGCAGCGCCGCCGGGACCCCAGATTTTACCATCGCATTTTTTCAAAACGGCGAGAATATGGTCGCGCTCGTTTTCCTCGATGGTCTTAATGCGGGTTTCTTCTGCCTCTCTCACCGTTCCTTTTTGAGCAATAGGCGGCAAATAAATTTCCTTGATTATCGAGCCGTTTGTGAGCAAAATGCTGCGCTCCAGCAGGTGTTCCAATTCCCGGATGTTGCCCGGCCAGTCGTAGGCCGCCAAGTCTTTCAAAACTTTGGGTGAAATATCGGTGATGGTTTTGCCGATTTTGCGGGCGTAACGGCTCACGAAATGGTAGGCCAGCGAAGGAATATCCTCCTTGCGGTCGCGCAGAGGTGGCAGGGTGACTGGAAAAATATTGAGCCGGTAATACAAATCCAGCCGGAAGCGGCCCTCGGCAATTTCCTTTTCCAAATTGCGATTCGTGGCGGCCACGATGCGCACGTCCACTTTGATGGGCGCTCGCCCGCCGATGCGTTCGATTTCTTTTTCCTGCAAAACGCGGAGCAATTTTACCTGCATTTCTGGGGGCATTTCGCCGATTTCGTCGAGCAAAATTGTGCCGCCTGCCGCTTGTTCAAACTTGCCAATCCGCTTTTCCAACGCCCCCGTGAATGCCCCTTTTTCGTGTCCGAACAATTCTGATTCAATCAAATTCGTTGGCAGCGCGGCGCAATTTACTTTGACAAAAGGCTTCGGCTTGCGCGGCGAAAGGTTGTGAACGCAGTTGGCGATTTGCTCTTTGCCCGTGCCGCTTTCGCCCAAAATCAAAACCGAAGTATCGGTCGGCGCGACTTGTATGACGTGTTCCAACACTTCCATGAGTGCCTTGCTTTTCCCGATGATGCCTTCAAAATCCTGAATTTTTTCCAGCGATTGAGTGGGCATCGCTACTTTTTTTGAAGCCTGTTCCAAGTCATGTTGGTGCCGGTACCACGCGATGTCGAGCGTGACGAGAATATCTTTTTCCCGAAAAGGCTTTACCAAAAACCCATAAGGCTGCGTAGCTTTCGCTGATTCAAGGACGCTTTGGCTTGACAAGGCGGATAAAAATACAAAGGCAATTTGTTGCTCCCGCAATTCCTGCGCGAGGTCAATGCCCGTGAGTCGGCCTTTCAATTGAATGTCGAGCAGCACCAAATCGGGTTTTTCCCGGCTGATGATGTCGCGGGCTTCCGGCACCGAGTCTGCGATGCCGCAGACGGTGTAGCCGGCCCGCCGCAACATCAGACTTAGGTCGTTGGCGACGATGAATTCGTCTTCGACGATGAGGATTTTTTTGTTCATATTGTTATGCCAAATCTCAAGTTGGACGTTTACGAAACCTTCGAGGTTTCGTAAACGTGTTCCTCTTCTACTGCAATACGTTCTTTTTCAAACGTCACGACAACTGTCAACCCCTTGTCGTTTTTCAATTCAAAACTGCCGTGGAGTTGTTTGCTCAAGCCGCGCATCAGGCTCATGCCGAGCGAGTTGACTTTGTTTGGGTCAAAATCTTCAGGCAAACCTGTGCCGTTGTCCGCTACTTTCAGCACAAAATGGGCGTCGTCAATTTGCTGCAGCGAGATGGTCACTGTGCCGGTTTTTCCGCCGGGAAATGCATATTTGACTGCGTTGGAAATTGCTTCGTTGAGAATCAAGCCTACTGGCACGGCTTGCGTCACGTCGAGTTCGATGTGTTCGGTTTGCAGGTCGAATAGGATGTTTTGCCCCGTGTCGTAACTGCCCTGCAAGTACTCCACCAGTTCCCGGATATAGTCGGATATGTCAATCATAGCCACGTTTTCTGATTGATACAACTTCTGGTGAATCAGCGAAATAGAGTGGATACGCTGTTGGCTGTCGCGGATAGCGGTGAGCGCCGTGTCGTTTTCGAGATAAACGGATTGCGAGTTAAGCAAGCTCATCACAATCTGGAGGTTGTTTTTCACCCGGTGATGGATTTCCCGCAAGAGCCGCTCTTTGTCTTCCAGCAGTTTTTGCAGGGCATGATTGGTTTGGTTAATTTCGATTTGCTGGGTTTCCAACTGCCTGTTTACCCGTTGTTTGAGTCGGAAACGATTGTAAAGCAGGCCGAGAATGACGAGCAACAAAGTCCCTGTGCCGAAGGTGATGTTTTTGGTGAGGTTGGCTTGTTGGAGTGCGCTTTGTTGTAAAATCTTTTCTTGCTGTAGCGCCTTCAACTCGTTTTCTTTATTCTCCGTCGCGTATTGGATTTGCAATTCTTCGATTTGCCGGCTTTTCGTTTCATTAAAAATGGAATCGTTCAGGAGTTTGTGCCTTTGAAAATATCGAATAGCAGATAGGTAGTCGCCTTGCGCTGAATCTACTTTGAACAACAGGTGGTAGGTGTCCCGCAGTCGTTTAGTGGTGACGATGCCGCTGGGCAAAGCCAAAACCGCGTGTAGATAGGGCTCGGCAGCGGGATAGCGATGCCGATGCACATAGAACTCTCCGATGGTGAAATTGACTGTGGAGGTGTTGTGATTCTTCTTTTTGAGCAATTTCTCCGAGCGAATCATCTCGAGGTAGTATTTCTCCGCCAAGTCGTACTGTTGCAAGGCGTTGTAACAGTCGCCCAAAGCATTTGCGACATAGGATTTTTCTCTGGTATCGGCAGGCGGGGAGCGGCGGACACAATCGTTCACAAAGTCTAAGGCCTCTTTTCCTTGCCCTATTTTTGTCAAGGTGCGCACGATAATTAGACAGATGTCATAATCCACACCTCCATTTTTCACGAAGGCTTTTTTATACCATTCAACGCTTTCCTGCGGCTGACCCAGTTCGTCGTAAATTCTGCCCATGCGGTAATAAAAATAATTTGCAGAGGCGCTGTCGCCGGTCGCCTTCATGCTTTTCATCATTTCAAGCCCGAAGTAAAGCGCCCGATTCATGTTGCCTTTCAAAGTGCTGACCGCTGCCAACAAATCGTAGCTGTAGTGAAGATTAGGATAGCCAATCGCTTTGTACTGCTCCACCACTTCCAGCAATTCTTTTTCGCTTTCATCCAGTTTGCCTTGATTCAAATGAGTGTCCGCAATTTCTTTAAGGGCGACAATCGCGTTTTCTTTATCGCCCAGCTGCTGGTATAATGGAATCGCTTGCCGAAAATAGTATATGATTTCATCGTAGGTGTTGACACTTCGAAACATTCTCCCTGCCATCCTCATCCAGGCAGAAGCCTCTTCCGCTTTGTCGCCTTTCTTTTGAATGGTTTGAACGATTTGCATGAAGGCATCCCGCCCCGACGGCACTTCTTCTCTTTCAAAATAACATCGGCTCAGCAACCACATTGTTTTGGTTGTTTGTTTTTCATCTTTCAACCTTCCGCACAATTCTTTGGCTGCCAGAAGAAAGGACAGGGCGCTGTCCAAATCGGGTTTCAGTTCTTCGGGTTTGAACAGGTAATAACTGCCCAGTTCTAACAGCAACTTTACCCGGTTGCTGTCCTGCCCGGTATTTTGAAGCATCATCTTCAACTGTTCGGGGGATTTTGTTTGCTGGGCCGAGCTCGTCGCCGGTAGGATGACGGCCAAAAAAATGCAGAGAATTTGTAGCGACTTGACCATTGGGCGATGTGTTTAGAAGTTGAAAAATGAGTCTCGTCTCGAATCCATTTACCCTGTTCGCAAGAAGCGAATGGTAAATGTAAACCCTGAAAAACAACTCTTTCGAAAAAATTTCGCCTTTCGCAGTCTTTCGCCAAGACACAACGCTATTTCGCTGAAAAAATCGCTGAACTACGAAATATCGTTGTAAATATTTTCAGGCAAAATTTTCATTTTTCTGATTCTTAATGAGTTATGTAGTTGGCATTGCGTTTGACTATATTGAAAAATAATTTTCTCCAAAAAACCAAATTCCAGACTGGGCAGGTGAAGAAACGCTGGACAACGGTCAGCGAATCCATTTCATTTCACACCAAAACAAGTTGGCTCTATGACACAAGTTAAAACAGAACAGCCCCTATCTGCCCAGCCGGTTGACTACCAAAACGACCCG
>CAYZVM010000172.1:0-9788 GCA_964481485.1 uncultured Saprospiraceae bacterium
GGTCGTTCGGTTTGGAAGCCGGGCGACCCGTTGTATTTTGCAGGCCAAAAATCACGATCCCTCAACTTCCACCCCCGTGTTGTCATCCCGAACGAAGTGAAGGAACTGCAAAAGCCAAGCCCCGACGAAATGCCCGATGAAAAGTGAGCGGCATTTTTCTTGAACATCCAAAGTCGTCTGGCTTGTGCAGGTCTTTCACTTCGTTCAAGATGACAAAGCGAGAGAGAAAAAGATAAAAAACATTGAAAATCAAAACCTTCCTTCCTGACCTATGGCAAACCCGGAACACTTGAAAATACTCGAACAAGGAGTGACAGTGTGGAATAAGTGGCGGGAGGAGAACCCGGAGGTGAAACCGGATTTGAGAGAGACAAATTTCTTCAAGAGAAATTTTTCCGAAGCAAATTTCTCTGATACAGACCTTTCCGAAGCAAATCTTTCCGAAGCAAGCCTCTCTGAGGCCTTTCTTTTGAACACAAATCTTTTCAAAGCAAATCTCACTAAAGCAACTTTTGTGGATGCAAATCTTCGTGGAGCAAACCTTTCTTTCGCGAATCTCTCTGCCTCAGACCTTATGGATGCAAATTGCCGTAGGGCAAACTTTTCTTTCGCGAATCTCTCTGCCTCAGACCTTATGGATGCAAATTGCTATAGGGCAAACTTTTTCCAAGCAAACCTCTTTAAGGCAATTCTTTCAGGAGCAGACTTTTCATCGGCGGATTTTAGGGGGGCAAATATTGCTGAAGCGGATCTGACTGGGGCAGACTTTTTAGTAGCGAATCTTTCTGGAGCGAACCTTTTTCGAGCAAAACTATATGGTGTTAGATTCATTGGAACAAACCTGACATCTACCAAACTAGATGGGGCAAAAATCTATGGCATCTCCGCCTGGGACATCAAAAAAGACGGCCTCATCCAAAAAGACCTCATCATCACGCCAGAAGGTGAACCCGAAATCACCGTGGACGACCTCGAAGTCGCCCAGTTCATTTACCTGCTCCTGAACAACCAGAAAATCCGCGATGTCATCGAGACCATCACCTCGAAGGCCGTGCTGATACTGGGGCGTTTCACGGAGGAGCGAAAAGCCGTGCTGGACGCACTGAAAGACGAACTTCGGCGGCGGAATTACCTGCCCATCGTCTTTGACTTTGAAAATGCGGGTAGCAAAAGTTTGAACGAGACCATGAGTTTGCTGGCTCGAATGTCGCGTTTTATAGTCGCTGATATCACAGATGCCAAGGCAGTTCGAGAAGAATTGGCTCTTGTTATTCCACAAAACCCATCCACTCCTGTCGTTCCGTTGGTGTTAAAAGGTGAGGAAGTGTATTCGACGTTTGACTTTCCCAAATTGTTTAAATCGGTGTTGGACTTACACGAATACGACTCGCCGGAAATTTTGCTCAACAACATCATCCCCGCCATCATCGCACCCGCCGAGCAGAAAGTGGCGGAATTGCGCGGGAAGTAGAATTTTCACCGCAGAGACGCAGAGAAATAATGGACTTTTCTCAAAAAATCTGTTCAAATCTGCAAAATCCGTTTCATCCGTTTTGCCATCCTGTCGTATGCGCGGGTCACAACTTGGGTCTAATCCACCAGTGCCTGAAACCGATACTTCCCCGCTCCGGCCTTCAGCACGACATACCCGTTTTCCACGCCCTCTATTTTGAAATCTTTGGAAGCCGACAACGTTGCGCCGTTTTCCAGCACCGAGGCCGCATTTTTTGTCGGCACATGAATCGTCGCGTTCGTGTTGGCGGGAATGTCCACCTCTAGCGAGAAAGTTTTGTTCTCGATTTTCCATGCCGAGCGCAATTGGCCGTAGTTCGTTTGCAGCGTGGCGGAAGCATGAGTGAGGTCGCCGCCGAGATGGGGTTTCACGAAGATTTCTTTGTAACCCGGCACTTTTTCGTCGGTGTCGAGACCCGCTATAGTGCGGTACATCCAGTCGCCGATGGCCCCATAGGCGTAGTGGTTGAAGGAATTCATGGTCGGCGTTTGGAAGGTGCTGTCGGGTTTGATACCATCCCAGCGTTCCCAGATGGTGGTGGCGCCCATTTTCACGGGGTAGAGCCACGAGGGGTAGGTTTCTTGGAGCAACAACTTGTACGCCACGTCGGTGTAGCCAAAACGGGTGAGAACGTGGCACAAATAGGGCGTGCCGAGGAAGCCGGTGGTGAGGTGGTATTTGTACGATTTGACGTTGTTCGCCAACTTTTCCGCCGCCTGCGCCCGCAGGTTTTCAGGCAACATATCGAAATGCAGCGCCAGCGTATAGGCCGTCTGTGTGCCCGACACGAGCCGCCCGTTGGGGGTCATATATTCTTTCACGAACGCTTCTTTGAATTTTGCCAGCAGCGCGGCGTACCGCGTTTCGTCTTCCTTTTTTCCCAAAACCCGCGCCGCGTCGAGCAGGATTTGGGTGGAATGTGCGGCAAAACACTGCGCAATCAAGTATTTGTCCGTAATGGCTGAGATGCCCATACGGTCGTCGTCGGCATCGTAAAAAAGCCAGTCGCCGAAATGGAACCCCGTGTTCCAGAGGTAGTTGCGGCTGTTGTTTTCCATGTAACCCACCCATGCTTTCATACTTTCGTACTGCTCTTCCAACACCCGTTTGTCGCCGTAGGCAAGATAAACATTCCACGGGATGATGGTCGCCGCGTCGGCCCAGCCAGTGGAGGCAGCTGAGGAATCGCCGAGCACATTTGGCACCACGAACGGCACGGCGCCGTCGGGGCGTTGGTCGAGCGCCACGTCTTTGAGCCATTTGGCAAAAAAGTTTTGGACATCCATGTTGAAAGCCGCCGTGCGGGAAAAAACCTGCGCGTCGCCCGTCCAGCCCATGCGCTCGTCACGTTGCGGGCAGTCGGTCGGCACGTCGAGAAAATTGCCTTTTTGCCCCCATTGGATGTTGTGCTGCAATTGGTTGAGCAGCGGGTTGGAACATTCAAAATGCCCCGTCGGCTTCATGTCGGAGTAGAGCGCGATGGCCGTAAAGTTTTCGGGTTTTACCTCACCGGGATAGCCCTCGATTTTGATGTATCGAAAACCAAAAAAAGTAAAGTGCGGCTCGAAGGTTTCCTCGCCTTTTCCGCTCAAAATGTAAATGCTCTGCGTACGGGCAGAACGCATATTTTCTGTGTAAAAATTGCCCGATTTGTCCAGCACCTCGGCGTGCGAAATGGTGATTTTGTCGCCGGATTTGCCGCTGGCTTTCACCTGCACCCAGCCCACGAGGTTTTGGCCGAAATCAATAACTTGTTCACCTTTCGGGGTTTTGAAAATTTTGATCGGGCGAAAAGTCTCGTGTTTTTTGATGAGTTCGTTGGAAGTGCCGACGAGTTTTGCGGCTGGGTTTTGTTTCAATTTTACCCCCGACCAGTCGCGGTCGTCATAATCTGCCGTCGTCCAGCGCGGTTTTTCCAAACGCGCGTCAATGGTCTCGCCGTGATAAATTTCGGACTCTCGGATGCTGCCGGTGGAGGATTTCCACGAGCCGTCGGAGCCGATGGTCTCGGTGCTGCCGTCTGTGTAGGTGATGTCGAGTTGGAACAACAGTGCCAGTTCTTTGCCGTACACATTTTTGTTGTCTTCCCAGCCGAGGTAGCCCCTGAACCAGCCGCTGCCGAGCGCGACGCCCACCGCGTTGTCGCCTTTCCAGAGCAGACTTGTCACGTCAAATGCCTGATACTGAATGCGTTTGTTGTAGGTCGTCCAGCCGGGTGTGAGGTACGCGTCGCCCACCCGTTCGCCGTTTATGTGTGCTTCGTAGAGTCCTTGCGCGGTGACGTAGGCCGTTGCGGAGCGGATTTTCTTTTTCAGAGAAAATTGTTTGCGAAACAAGGGGCATGGCCTCAAAAGGCTGTCTTCCTCGTAGCCGATTTGAACCCACTGGGCTTTCCAATCGCTGGCGTCGAACAGGCCGGTTTGCCAAAAAGCGGGAGCCGAGAAGTCGGAGGCATTGCCGTAATTGTCCCACACGCGCACCTGCCACCAATATTTTTGGCCGGACGCCAACGGCTTTCCGGCGTATGCGACATGTACGGATTGGTCGGAGGCGATTCTGCCGCTGCTCCACACCAAATTCTTCCACACAGCATCCATGCTGACTTGGATTTCATAAGCCGTTTGGCGGACGTTTCGTTTTTCGGAGACCAATTGCCAACTGAATCGCGGCTGCTGGATATCCAGCCCGATGGGGTTGGTGAGACTTTCGCAGCGCAGGTTTTGGGTGGCGATTTGTGCGAATACGGGGATTGCCGCGCACAACAGCGCGAGGAGGGAGGAGACAAAATGTTTCATGCCTGTTCTTTTTTCAAAATTATGTTTTTCTGAACAGGGCAAAGAAAGGACAATCGCGGGTTTTTCAACTCAATCGAACAGGCACTTTGCCTGCCGCATCAGCACATCCACGTTTTGCACGTCGTAATTTTCGTAGCCTGTGGTCCATGCGACGCGGATTTTGTCGAGTTCGTTTTTGCGCAATTTTTTCAAAATACCTGGGTCGAGGATGTATTGGGCGCGGTAGTTGAATCCCTGACCGGAGGGGTCGGGCGTTCCGTCGTCGTTGCGCAAGTTGTTGACGGTGAATGTGGTGCCGTCAATAAACTTCAGGATGGCGACGCTGTTTCTGGCCAATCCGCCGAAGGCTTTGCGGGCATTGGCATCACGAATGTGGAAGCTGAGGTGCAGGCCGATGTTCGTGCCGCCGACAGAGAGCGCGGCCTCGCAGATGATGTGCGGCTGGCCGACGGGGAGGATTTTTTTCAGCACTTCGTTGGTGAAGCGGAAAGCCTCCTCGCGCTGCGTTTCGCGGTAGGTTTCGCCGGAGAATTCGTCGCGGGTGCTCACGGCCAACGCGCAGGGGCGTTGCGGCGGATTGAGCATCACGTCAGCGGCGGGGTCGTAGGTTTTGTATTTCGGAGCGGCTTTCTCTGGCTTTTTGTTTTTGCGTTTGTCGGTGGCGGTCGCTGCCACGTCGGCAGAGTCCGATGGCTGCACCCCGGCATTTGGAGAGGATGGGGCGAGGGTGTCGCTGGGTGCGGCCACTCCTTCGGTGCCAATCACGGTTGCTATGGGTTTTTCGGGTGGCGGCGGGTGGAGGATGGCATCCAGTTCTTTGACTTGTTTCCAGAGTTTGCGCAGGTTTCTCCGTTGGTAGATGGCGTTCATGTTGGCCATCTTTTCTGCAAAAGCTGCTGCCTCGGAGGCGCGTTTTTGCTGTTTTGATGCCGTTTTTTCTACGTTTTTGGCTGTTTTCAAATTGTCCGCCAGCGAATCGAGGGTTTCTTTCGTAGTCAGGGTGTCCTGTTTGGCCGTCTTCCAAATATGCTCAGCCATGTCGCGGGAGGCTGTGCTGGTTTGTTCATCTCGGCTGAAATGGGTTTCCAATTGCTCCGCTTGGCGCAACAACCGGACAATCCAAATGGACAAATCCTGCTCGGAAAGACTGTCGGGATGGGGGATGGAATCGGGCAATGGCGTGAGCGTTTGGGCGGACAACGGGAGCAGGGCAAGCCAGAAAATGGCTGCGGCGATGAAACGATTCGGCCAGAAAAAACGGTAGTTCATAAGCAAAAATAGGATTCAGGGCAGATTGGGTGGGTGGATAAACGGAGCAAGTTCTACTTTCGCGGCAAAAGTAAACGTCGCCGCGGTCATTGAAGTCATTAGCGTTATTGATGTCATTTCATTAACCGGCGTCATTTGCCGATTGTTGTTTTCAAAAAAAATCTTCGTTCAACGGGTTGTCCCGCTTTGCTCAACATTTATTGCTGATGAGAAATTTTTTCACTTCCTGTATCGCTCTTTTTGTTTTACTCCTAACTGCCTGCAACTCAGGCGATAAAAAAACGAATGCCCAAACGATGGAATTCAAAAAAATCCCTGTGACCTACCCGGCTACGCGAAAAGACACGACAGTGGCGGACGATTATTTCGGCACAAAAATCAAAGACCCCTACCGCTGGCTCGAAGACGACCAGAGCGCCGAGACGAAAGATTGGGTGCAAAAACAGAACATCGTCACCTTCGGCTACCTCGGCCAGATTCCGTACCGCGAAAAAATCCGCACCCGGCTGGAGCAAATCTGGAATTACGAAAAATACGGCACGCCGTTCAAAGAAGGCGGCAAATACTACTTTTTCAAAAATGACGGCCTGCAAAACCAAAGCGTCCTTTATGTGCAGGACAACCCCAACAGCGAGGCCAAAATGGTGCTCGACCCCAACACGTTCAGCACCGACGGCACTACTTCTCTGGGTGAACTTGACTTTTCCAAAGATGGCCGCTACCTCGCGTACAGCACCTCAAAAGGCGGCTCCGACTGGCGCACTATTTTGGTGAAAGACTTGCAAACCGGCCAGATGCTGCCCGACCAAATCGAGTGGGTGAAATTCTCCGGCATTTCTTGGCAGGGCAACGGATTTTATTACACCCGCTTCCCCGAACCGGCGGAAGGCGCGGCACTCACAGCAGCCAACAAATTCGGCGCGGTATATTTCCACGAACTCGGCACGGAACAGAGCGCAGACAAATTGGTGTACAACGACAAGGCACACCCTGACCGCTCGTTTGGTGCTTCTACGACCGACGACGAGCGCTTTTTGTGTGTTGTCGGCTGGGAAAGCACAAGTGGCAATGCGCTGTATTTCAAAGATTCGGCAAAAGAAAAAGCGGCGTTTGTGCCGGTGGCGACCACTTTTGAAAACGATTTCAATGTGATTGACAATGTGGACGACAAACTCATCGTGCTCACCAACAATGGCGCTCCCAACCAGCGTCTTATCCTCGTGAATACCGCCCAGCCGCAGCCCGAGCATTGGCAAACGCTGGTGCCGGAAGACACGGCAGATGTGCTGCAAAGTGCGGCGGTGTGTGGCGGCAAAATCGTCTGCTCCTACCTGCACAATGCTTCCAGCGCCTTGCGGGTGTTCGATTTGCAGGGCAAATTTCTGAAAGAGGTGGCGTTGCCGGAAATCGGCTCGGTGAGCAGCGTGAGCGGCAAAAAGGATGAGCAACAGGCGTTTTTTGGTTTTACCTCTTTTCTGCGCCCGACCACGGTTTATTCACTGGACATGAATTCGATGGAAATCAAGGTGTTCAAAGCGCCAAAGTTGGATTTCAGCCCTGATGCCTTCACCACCGAACAAGTGTGGTACGAGAGCAAAGACGGCACGAAAGTCCCCATGTTTGTCACCCGGAAAAAGAACATCGCCTTCGACGGCGCCAACCCTACCTTATTATATGGCTACGGCGGTTTCAATATTTCCGTGACGCCCTCTTTTTCTCCCTCGCGGGCGACTTTGTTGGAAAACAACGGGATTTATGTGGTGGCCAACATTCGCGGCGGCGGCGAGTTTGGGGAAAAATGGCACGACGCCGGCACCAAGTGCCAAAAGCAAAATGTGTTCGACGACTTCATCGCGGCGGCGGAATATTTGATTGAAAAAAAATACACCTCGCCCGCACGTTTGGCTATTCAGGGCGGCTCTAACGGCGGCTTGCTCGTGGGCGCGTGCATGACCCAACGCCCCGACCTTTTTGGGGTGTGCTTCCCGGCAGTGGGCGTGCTGGATATGTTGCGCTACCACAAATTCACCATCGGCTATGCCTGGGCGACGGATTATGGCCGCAGCGACAACAAAGACGAATTTCCCTGCCTCATCAAATATTCGCCGTTGCACAACATCAAAAAGACGGCATATCCGGCTACGCTCATCACCACTGCCGACCACGACGACCGGGTGGTGCCTGCGCACTCGTTCAAATTCGCCGCTGTGCTGCAAGAACATCAGCAGGGCGACAACCCGACATTGATTCGCATCGAGACCAGCGCAGGGCATGGAGCCGGCAAACCAACCAGCAAATTGATTGACGAAGCAGCGGACTTCTTGTCTTTTATGCTTTGGAATATGAAAATGCAGGTGATTTATTGAGTTTTTTTGATTGGAGGGTTTCTGGCTGCGAGAGGTGATCGGCCAGAAACCTTTTTTTTCAAAACCAATTTTTCCTTCTGAAATAAATCAACATCCCTGTCGCGAGCGCGAACATCACGCCCAATGTGATGAAGTAGCCGTATTTCCAGTGCAGCTCCGGCAAATTGTCGAAGTTCATACCGTAGATACCGACGATGAAAGTCAGGGGCATGAAAATGACACTGATGACGGTGAGCACTCGTATCACCTCGTTGAGCCGGTTGGCTGCTTCGGCGTGGTAGAGTGCTTCCATGCTGTCGAGGATGTCGCGCTGGTTGTCAATGCCATCGAGGATTTGGGCGACGTGATCCACCACATCGCGGAGGTAGAGGCGGTTGGCATCGTCCACGATTTCACTTTCGGTGCGGTAAAAGCGGGCGACCGCATCTCGGAGGGGCAGCACCCGGTGGCGAAATTGGTTGACCACTCTTTTCAAATCAAAAATGCGGGCCTTGCAGGAGGGGTCGGCGCCGTTGTTGTACATCATTTCTTCGAGTTCGAGCACCTGCGTCTCGACTTCGTCCAAAAAGACATAGTATCCGTCCACGATATTGTCCACGAGCGCATAAGCAAGGTAGTCCGAGCCTTTTTTACGGATGCGGCCCAAGCCTTCTTGGGTACGTTTTCGGATATGGGCAAACGTGTCATCGGGGTCTTCTTGGAACGAAACGACGAAATTGTTGCCTGTGAAAATCGAAATTTGTTCGCTGACCAAATCGAGGTTTTCGGCATCGAGGCGGAGATTATGCAGCACAAAAAAAAGCCCGTTGTCGTATTCTTCCAATTTGGCGCGCTGGTGGGTGTTGAGCACATCTTCCAGTGCCAAAGGGTGAATTTGAAAAGCACTCCCGACTTGCTCAATGAGCGCTGTGTCCGATAGGCTGCGAATATCCACCCACATCAAACCCGCTGTGTTTTGGCGAAGTTCGGGAGCATACCTCAACTGCTCCACACACTTGGCTTCTGTGTACCACAGGCTGATGACGTTAGAAGTCGCTTCTGCGCGGTCGCCGGTATAAATGAGGGTTCCGGGCGGAAGCCCCCTTTTGCTTATTTTAAATTGGCGGCGTTTCTTTTTTCCCATGCGGCAAAAGTAGTTCCATTAACACATTAGGACATTATCTTTAGTTTGGTACGGTTTTTGGAACTTCCAGACCAGATTGTGCAAGATGGGCGACAAAAGTGCTTGCAGTTGGCGGCAAAAAACATTTGCGAATACATCGAAAAACGCAAAATGGCTTGTTTATCAACTACTTGTGAGCAGCCACCCCGAACTGTTGTGAAAATGCGCCTGCGCTGTTTCCCAATTTTCGCCGTAACCTTGCGCCCTGTTTTTTTTAATCCTTGCTTGCCAGCATCGCAAGCTTGTTTAATCCTGCCGCCTTTACGGTTGATTTCTCGTGCAAAGTGTGTTCCCCGTATCACTTTTTTGCTTTAATTTTTTCTTGCACACGACGAAATCAAATTTGTAAATCAGCATCATTTCATTCCAAACCGATTCCCCTGCATGAAGAAAACGATACCCTTCTTCAGACTCCTCTCCACATTATTTTTCCCATCATCAAATTTATTGACCATGAACAACTCGACAATGCGTTGGCTTACACGCATGGCCTTACCTATGGTATCCATGTTGGCTGTTTTCACGGGCGCAAAGGCGCAGTGTGACATCACCTGGCCAGGCAACCCGAATGCTGTCCCCATCACATTGGTGGCAGACCAAGTGACTGGCATGACCCAATTGAACTTTGGCGTTACAAACGCTTTTGGGGTCACAAGCCCAATTTGCGGCCCAGTCATTTCAAA
>CAYZVM010000172.1:9888-13150 GCA_964481485.1 uncultured Saprospiraceae bacterium
GGCAACTGTTTGGCCACACTGACGACGAGCATCGCCATGTCTTTTGTTGCCAAAACGACGCATCCGATGTTGGCGCTGTTGAGCCCTGGCGAATATACGGACAACTGTGGGGTGGCTATCACTTTTGACATTGACTACCCAACAGGAACGCTGACAGACATAATCGGTGCAGTCGGCAATGATGCGGGCATCTACTCATTTCCCATTGGTGTCAGCACGGTCACTTACTTTGCAACCGATGCCAGTGGCAATGTTTCCTCTGTTTCTTTCACGGTAACGGTGACGGACGATGAAATGCCATCCATTCTTTGCCCGGCTGATATAACGGTGCAAACGAGCGATGATGGCTTGGGCAACTGCACTTGGATGTCGTCTGGTTTGGGGTTGACCCCAGACGTGAACTACCCGGTCGTTCTTCCGGCTACTTACAGCGACAATTGTTCAGTTGATTTCTACGAGTTCACCTCCACTGGGGTCTTTGCCTATACCAGTGTAGTGGGCGACGCCAACGGATTTGCTTTCTACGAAGGTGTGAACAACATCACTTATACGGTGTACGACGAGGCCATCCCAGCCAATTTTGCTTCATGTTCTTTCAATGTGACGGTGGAAGATGACGAGCCACCGCTCTTTACCTTTTGCCCAGCGGATGTCACTGTGGAAACACTTGATAATCCTTACGGCTCTTCGCCTTGCGAATATACCATCCCAAACACGGCTTGGGACGCAACCGCGAACGACAACTGCGCAGGCGTGCTTTTCCCAACCAACAACCTCAACGCAGGCAGCTCTATCTCTGGCGAGGCGCTCCCGGTCGGCTTGACAACCGTCACTTGGACAGTGTCGGATCCCGACTTGAACGCCGCCGTGCCTTGTGTGCAAAACATCACAGTGGTAGACACATTTGCGCCACAGGTTATTTACACCTTCCCGACTTCTTATGCGGTAAATACTACACCCGGCGACTGTTCGGCTACCGTGACTATCGAACGGCCTAATATTGGCTTGTTGTGCCTCATCCCCATTTTTGACAACTACACGGTGGATGATTGCGCATTGGCAAGTTTTGCGCCTACTGAAGGCCCCGCAGTGGTAAACGGCACGCCCGACCCGCTGTTTCTGAATGCGGTACAACCATTGGATGTGTGCGACCCGCTGACCAAGTTTGTCGCCATACAGTTCCCGGTAGGCACCACCAAAATACCCTACACTTGGTGCGATATCTACGGCAATTGCACGACGATAACAATCACGGTGGTAATCACGGACGACCAAGACCCGACTGCGGTGTGCCAAGCCGGCCCGATTCCGCTCGTGTTGGACAATACGGGTGTTGTGAATGTGACACCTGCAATGGTGAACAACGGCTCTATGGACAATTGCGGCCCGGTGACGCTTTCTGTTTCGCCCATGTCGTACGATTGTAACAACGCTATCAATATGCCCGCTCCGGCGGATGTCACACTGACTGTAACGGATTTGGGCGGCAATATGAAAACTTGCACCGCGACGGTGACTGTGGTGGACAATCAAGCACCAGAAGTGCTTTGCCTTTCCAACACTACCTTGTCGGCCAGCGTCGGCACCTGCCAAGGCAGTGCGCTGGGGCTTGGGTTGACGAACAAAGGCACTGGCCCTATCACCAATCCCGGCGACTATCGCGACAATTGCAGCACAACCATATCTTTCACCCTCTCGGGTGCCACCACGCAGGCTTCCACGCCGGGCAATGTGCCGGACGGTACATTGTTCAATCTCGGCGCGACCACCGTTACTTATACCATAAAAGATGCTGCCAACAATATGGTAGTGTGCAGTTTTGTGGTGACAGTAGAAGACCTCACTGGCCCGAATATCAGCCCTGCGCTGAACGTGTATGCGGGCAACGCCCCCATCCCGAACGGCGGCACGATAACAAGACCTACTATCAACAATGGCTGTCTTGCCCAAGTGAATTGGGTTCCGCCAACAGCATCGGACGTTTGCCCCGGCGCAGTGAGCTTGACGACCACACATTTGCCCAACTCTTTCTTCATCCTTGGCCCCACGCAAGTGACGTACACAGCCACTGATGCTTCGGGCAATACCTCCACTTACTCGTTCTTCATTCAAGTCAACGATTTGCAATTGCCGGTGGCAAAATGCCGCCCGGACACCGTGTTCTTGAACGCAATGGGAGTGGGCCAGACCAATGCTGACAGCATTGACAACGGCAGCACCGACAACTGTTTTTTCACTTTGAACTTGGTGGGCGACAGCACTTATGACTGCACCAACCTTGGCACAAATATCATCACCCTCAAAGTGACTGACGGCGCGGGCAACATGAAAACCTGCAACGCACAGGTAACGGTGATTGACAATATCAAGCCGGTAGCAAACTGCATCCCCAACTATACGCTCAATCTCCCGCCCGATGGCGACACCTTGTTGTTGGCAGCCAATTTCAACAACGGCAGCACCGACAACACCAATCCATCTACGCCCTCATGCCCGTTGACATACGCTATCAGCGAGGATTATTTTAGTTGCAACGACGATTTGTCGCTGTTTGTGGGCCCCAACGTTGTGACCCTGACGGTGACTGACGCAGCGGGCAATACTAATACTTGCAATGTAAGTGTGACCGTGAACGATGTGACCGCGCCGACATTCAATCTGCCGGCAGATACGGTCATCAACTGCACAGAAGACCCCAACGATCTGATACTCACCGGGGTGCCGTTCAATATTTCGGATGCTTGCGACGCTGACCCGCAAGTGAGCCATCTAGACGGTTTCTCCTTCGGTTGTGGCCAAAGCAAGACGATTTTCCGCGTATGGTCCATCACCGATACTTCTGGCAATGTTGCATCTGCTGTTCAAACCATCACGGTGCAAGACACTTTTGTGCCGGTGTTCAATATGGTATCGAGTTACAACCTCGAAACCAGTTTTCAGGATACCTGCGGCGAACGTTTGATTATCCATGTGACCGCCGACAGCATCGCTGACCAATGTGATGTGTTCGCGGCATTTTCTGCCAACATTGGTTACTCGATTGATTTTGAACCAGTGGGTACCGTTGATTTCTACGACATATCCTCTACACCGGGTACTACGTTGAATCAAATTTTCCCCATTGGCACTAGCGAAATCACGTTTTTTGCAGAGGATGACTGCGGCAATTTGGCCACGCACACTATCACAGTGACGGTAGACGACGTGCAACCGCCCATTATCAACGAGCCTTTCGCGTTCTTTTTCCCTTTCAACAATACAC
>CAYZVM010000173.1:0-13116 GCA_964481485.1 uncultured Saprospiraceae bacterium
CGTTGAGGCCGTGCAATTTGCCTGTACTCGCCTCATAAACAATGGCATAGAGGTCGCCGCCGATGCCATTGACGTGCGGCTCCACCACGCCCAGCACGGCATTGGCGGCGATAGCGGCATCCACGGCGGTGCCGCCTTTTCGCAGCACATCCAATGCCGCCGCAGTCGCAAGCGGGTGGCTGGTGCAGGCGATGCCATTGCGAGCCATGACTTCGGAGCGGGTGGCAAATGCGCGACCAACCGGGCGGTCTTGCGCCGAAAGAGAGAGCGAGGAAAGGAGCAGTGGGGCAAGGAGAAGAGAGTGCCAGGTTCTCATGTGCAAAGATTTTTGCTCAAATATACGTCGGATGCCTTTCCCATTTTTGGTCGGGAATTATCAGCCCATCAAAACTTCGAGCAACTCCTGCGCTGCCTTTGCCACCACCGTGCCAGGGCCGAACACCGCCGCCGCACCGGCTTTTTTCAAAAAATCATAATCCTGCTGCGGAATCACGCCACCCACCACGACGAGAATATCTGGGCGACCAAGTTTTTCTAATTCTGCAATCGTCTGAGGTACAAGGGTTTTATGGCCAGCAGCCAAAGATGAAATGCCGAGGATGTGTACGTCATTCTCCGCTGCTTGGCGAGCGGCCTCGGCGGGAGTCTGAAAAAGCGGGCCGATGTCCACATCGAAACCGAGGTCGGCAAATGCGGTGGCGATGATTTTTGCGCCCCGGTCGTGGCCGTCCTGCCCCAATTTGGCGACCATGATGCGCGGGCGGCGACCTTCTTGTTCGGCAAACTGGTCGGCCATAAGTCTGGCCTTTTCAAAATCAGAGTTGTTTGTCATGTTGGCAGCATACACGCCGGCGACAGCGCGGGTAGTGGCGGCATATCGCCCGAAGGCGTTTTCCATCCCCAAAGATATTTCACCGAGGGTAGCGCGTGCGCGTGCGGCGGCGATGGCGAGTTCCAGCAAGTTGCCTTCGCCGGTTTTGGCGCAGTGTTCGAGCGCGGCCAAAGCGGTTTGCACGGCAGACTCGTCACGGTTCTTTTTCACTTCTTTCAAACGCTGGATTTGCCCTTCTCGGACGGCGGCGTTGTCAATGTCTAAAATTTCAAACTGCACATTGTCAGTTGATTGAAAAATATTGACCCCAACTATTTTGTCTTCGCCCGCGTCAATACGCGCTTGTTTGCGGGCAGCGGCTTCTTCAATGCGGAGTTTGGGCAAACCTTCTTCAATGGCTTTGGCCATGCCGCCGAGTTGTTCTACTTCCTCCATCAGCGCCCACGCTTTTTCCACTAATTCCAAAGTTCGTTTTTCGACAAAATAGGAACCTGCCCACGGGTCCACCGCTCGCATCACATCGGTTTCTTTTTGGATAAAAATCTGTGTGTCGCGGGCGATTTTGGCAGAAAAATCGGTCGGCAGCGCAATGGCTTCGTCGAACGAATTGGTGTGCAAACTTTGTGTGCCGCCCAACACGGCGGCCATCGCCTCGATGCAAGTGCGGGCGACGTTGTTAAACGGGTCTTGCTCCGTGAGCGACCAACCTGAGGTTTGGCAATGGGTGCGGAGCATCAGCGATTTGGTGCTTTTTGGGTCAAACTGTTTTACCAATTTCGCCCACAACAATCGCCCGGCTCGCATCTTGGCGATTTCGGTAAAATGGTTCATCCCAATGCCCCAAAAAAAGGAAAGGCGCGGCGCGAATTCGTCAATGCTCAATCCTGCGGCCAATCCCGCGCGGATATATTCAAGGCCATCGGCGAGGGTGTAGGCCAACTCGATTTCAGCCGGTGCGCCTGCCTCGTGGATATGATAGCCAGAGATGGAAATGGAATTGAATTTTGGCATCTGCCTCGCGCAGTAGGCAAAAATGTCGCTAATGATGCGCATGCTCGGCCCCGGCGGATAGATGTAGGTATTGCGCACCATGAACTCCTTGAGAATGTCATTTTGAATAGTGCCTGACAATTTTTCGGGGCTAATACCTTGTTCTTCAGCAGCGATGATATAAAATGCCATGATAGGGACGACCGCGCCGTTCATGGTCATGGAGACGGACATTTGGTCGAGCGGGATTTGGTCGAAGAGGATTTTCATGTCTTCCACCGTGTCAATGGCCACACCTGCTTTGCCTACATCGCCGACGACGCGAGGGTGGTCAGAATCATAGCCCCGGTGTGTGGCGAGGTCGAACGCGACGCTCAATCCTTTTTGGCCTGCAGCCAAATTTCTGCGGTAAAAAGCATTGCTTTCTGTAGCTGTGGAAAACCCGGCATATTGGCGAATTGTCCACGGCTGGGTGAGGTACATGGTGGAATAGGGGCCGCCGAGGAAAGGGGGAATGCCCGCGACGTATTTGAGGGATTGGGGATTGGGGGTTGGGGATTGGGTCTCTCCAGAGCGGAGCGCGGGGTCAAATTTTATTTTGGAAAAATCAGGCGCGGGCATGGTACAGGGCAGATTTGCTCTGCAAAAGTCTGGAAAGTAGCGCACATCGCACAGCGACGAATTTGGAAATCCATCGTGCATAAAAAAACAAGCCCGCACGGCCGGGGGGGAAAGGTGGCGCACGGGCTTTGAGAGTGAGTTCGTTGTCCCGAATTTTAAGCCGGGCTTCCGACCATGTCTTTCACGAGCAGTTGGAAGCCGTTGCCGTGAATATTGACGATTTCTATTGCTGGGTCTTTTGCCAAATACTTGCGGAGTTTGGTCACGAATACGTCCATCGAACGGGCGGTGAAGTAGGTGTCTTCGTGCCAAATTTTTGTGAGTGCCTCGGTGCGGGGCATCACGTCGTTGATGTATTTGCAAAACAATTTGAGGAGTTCGGCCTCTTTGGGGCTGAGTTTCCATTGTTTTTCCTCACCGGGTTTCGCTTCGGTGAAAGTCAGGATGCGCACCGGGAAGTTGAAGTGGTATTTGCCGATAACGAATTCACGCTGGTCGTCGCGCGGGTCGGCGTTTTTGTGAAAACGCTTGAGCACGGCCTGAATGCGGAGGAGGAGTTCCTCGGAGTTGAACGGTTTGGAAATGTAGTCGTCCGCGCCGAGTTTGAAACCTTGCAGTACATCATCCTTCATGGTTTTTGCGGTCAGGAAGATGATGGGTACCTCTTGATTGCGCTCGCGGATTTCTTTGGCGAGGGTGAAGCCGTCTTTACGCGGCATCATCACGTCGAGAATGCAAAGGTCGAAGTTGTTTTTTCTGAAAGATTCCAACCCAAGTACACCGTCGGTAGCCAGTGTCACTGCGTAGTCATGCATTTCGAGATAAGAGCGGAGTACGTCGCCGAAGTTTTGATCGTCCTCTACTAGCAGAATTTTGTAGTTAGCACTTGCCATAAAGCCGGTTAGTGGTTCGTGTGATTAGATGATGTTCCGAAAAGGGGGATGTGAAAACTGGCTTTGTTGGGGGAAGGTGTTGCATTAACGTTTGCTCCGCAAATCGCAGTATGTGCTGGGGGCTTGGTTTGGCAAATTTGTTAAAATCATCTCTTTTACAGCTAAATATTAAAGTATGCATGAAATGACAAAAAGCCGACAAATACTGTTAAAGCCATGCCGGTTGTTGGCTGTAGTTGGGTGATTGCCTACTTTTGTCAGCATCAATTTTAATCGCAGTCCAAATCATATCCGATTACGCGTTGCAAAATCCCGTTGTCCCATGAACAGGTTTGCCCTTTCCTCTCAGGCGTTTTTTATGCCGTGGTTGTGTGCCCTCAATGCACATTTTTCCAACAATATTTTCAGATTTCGATGTGCGCTGATGGGTTCTCTTTCGGTGAAGTATTGCGCTGTCCGCCATTCAAAACCCAAGCTGGTGCGATGTTGACCACTCAATGCCTTCGTGAAGGCTCGATTCCTGTTTACAAAAAATTAGAACAGCAAACGCCCCGATAAACCGCATTCTCTACGGTTCAGATGTCTTATGCTTCATAGGCGAGAACCCCGGTTTCGAAACGTCGGAGCCGGGTTTTTTTATTTGTGACTGAGCGCGTGTATTTTACAAAAAAAGAAACGGCTCTTGGGGAGAACCCCAAGAGCCGCTATTGATTTTAGGTGGCAATTAGCCGTTGTTATCTTTTGTTTTTTTCAGTCGTCAGTCATTTAGATTTTGCCAAGTTAGCGGAGCTGTCTTGCTGCAGCGTGCGGCTTGTCCATTCAATTTGGTCAGGGTTGCCGGGTGTGGTCAATTCAAGTGTTTGGAGGTCTGTAAGAATCAAGTTGGTAATTTGGTTGCCTTGAAAACCTACTTCACGAAAATCGCTGGCCCAGTTGATTTGATATTCTTTCACATCAGCGTTCAGGTTTTCATCGATCGTTGCAACGGTGAGCGTGTTGGGATTGACTCCAGCAACAAAGTGCGAGCCGATGTAATTGCCTTTTTTGTCAAAAACGGAGATGGTGTAAGTCTTGGTGCCACGGTTGAGGCCGCGAGCGATGTTGTAAAGAACTGCGATGTTGTTTTCAGTTTCAAATTTGGCTACCGGCTCTGGGTGAACGGCCATGCTGCTGAATTGTGCGCTGCGCTCCAGTTCGGGGAGGAACTCGTAGAATTCCCAGCCCATGCGCTTTGCTTTGGTGGCCGTGCGGTTTTCGAGTTGGCCTTGCAGTTCCTGAGCGCTGAAGTTGTAGGGCAGCGAAGCAGCCGGAAACTGAGCGAGGAAATCCTGAAAAGTCGGAGCGTCTTGTGCGTTCGCATTGAAAGCGAAGATGCTGGCGAGTGTGAGCAGGATGGTCGGAATTGCAGTGGTCTTTTTCATGTTACTTAGGTTTTGGTTTGTGAGATGTTGTTGAAGATTCTGTGATTAAACGGCGCTTTTAATTATTTTTCGGCGCTGTTATAGGAGGTTAGGCAAACGGAGTGCCAAAAATTTGGGCGCGGTGATTTTTTTTGAAAAAAATTTTCAGAAAGGCCAGTTTTAGACCTATGCAGGTACTAAAGTCGCTGTTTTCAAGGCAAAATAAAAATTGCGCAATGGCATCGTTGTTCTTTATACGATGCTGGGAAAGCGTTGGGTTTTCAATGAACATCAAAAAAAGATGCCACACCGGGAAAGGCGTGGCACAGCACTTTGTCACTTGGTAGTGAGTGGGAAGATTGTTTGCACGGAAAAACTGCCGAGCGGTAAAATAGCAGTGGCCAATGTTGCGGCCAAGAGGTCAGTGGTTGCTTTCATGGTGTTTCAATTGATTTGGAATTGTTGGGGCGAATGTCGGGGCTTTCTTTTCTTCCAACTGTTAAAATGGGGTAGTAAAAATGTACTATTTTGTAAAAACAAGAAACCCGTCGCGCACGAACGATGCGAGACGGGCTTCCTTTATCTCCAAAATTTGACAGCACAGCTTTATTTTTTTGCTTTGGAAGCCTTGCCGCTCGCTTTTTTTGGCGCGGCACTGGCACTGCTGGCGGGCGCGGTGGGCATACGCCCTGCCACCGAATCTTGCACATAAGTACCCCAAGTCAGGTTGTTGCCACCTTCTTTGTGGGATAGGGCTTTTTCGATGGCCATGTTGGCGGCATTTTCCACTACCCACTCGAAGTTCTCTTCTCCCACCGAGGTCACTTCGGCATCCGGCGCGGGGTTGCAAAAGTCAATGGCGTAAGGAATGCCATCGCGGATGGCGAACTCCACCGTGTTGAAGTCGTAGCCCAAGGCATGGTTGATGCGCAGCACAAGATCGTGCATTTCTTCGCGCAACGCTTTCGATACTTTGTGGTCGGCCACATAGCGAAGGTGGTGCGGGTTGCGCGGCTCGTAGTCCATGATGCGGACGTATTTGCCGCCGAGGCAGTAGCACCGGAAGTAGGCATCGAAGTCAATGGCTTCTTGAAGCAGCATGACGAGGGTGTTCGTCTCATTGTAGTCGCGGAAAAACTCGTCGAAGTTCTCCACTTTGTACACATTTTTCCAACCGCCGCCCGCGTGGGGCTTCATAAAGAGCGGGAAGCCGCCGAGGTAGTCAATCATTTTTTCCCAGTCGAGCGGGTATTTCATGTTTCGGAAACTCTGGGCACTGGTGTCGGGCGGCATTTGCTTGGAGGGCAGGAGGACGGTGCGCGGCACCGGAACGCCGATTTTTGTGGAAAGGCAGTTGTTGAAAAATTTCTCGTCGGCGCTCCACCAAAATGGGTTGTTGAGCACCGCCGTGCCGTTGAGTGCCGCATTTTTCAGATAAGCTCTGTAAAAAGGCACATCTTGGCTGATGCGGTCAATCATCACTGCGTAGGGGGTGGGGCTGCCTTGCATAAGCTCGTCCACGAGAGTTTGCTCGGCTTGTACGCCTTTGACATTTTTTGCGTTGATGCGTTTCACGAAGGCTTCGGGAAAAGATGCTTCTTTACCGTGCAGGATTCCGATTTTCTTCATTCCGTTCTAAAGTTAGTGTGTGAGAGGGAGTGTGTGCGAATTTGCAGTTTGTGATTTTGGATAGCGACAAAACTACTGAAAAGGGTTTTCCCGCCAAATTTTCGTTAAAAAATTAAAGCAGAACGCGCCGCCCTGTGTAATTCTGGTGCTGATTTTGCGTTTTGGGCGCTTTCAAATTTTCGGAAAATGACGAATCTGCTTTCTCGCCTCTGTTTCGCTGCATCGTTTTTGCTCATCAGCACCTTACTGACCGCCCAAGCTTCCCGGAAAATAAAACTCACGCCCGTCAGCCTCGGCTTTGACTTGCCAGACTCTTACAAACAGCGCACCTTTATTAAAGGGCTCGCTGGGTTCGTGCACAAAATTGACCAGTTGGCCGGGACGATGGTGCTGGTTGATGGCAACAATACCACCGTGCTTACCCGATTTGTGCGGCAAGACAAACCTCCGGTGGTCACCACTTCCACTTCCGACGTGATTTACAGCGCCAAGATTGACAACAAATTCAAGTTCAATGGCGCATACAGCATTGCTTCCACCAAAATCGGCAAGGACAATATTTACGAAATCATCTTGACCGATGTAGGCTACGCGTTCTTGCCAGAGGATTATATCCCATACCTCGAAATCTGCCGCGCAGCCACCAATGTCGCCCCCGAAACGCGCCGCAAAACGTACTATATTCGCTCGGTGAAACTTACCACCGTTTACACCCGGGCTTTCCAAAAGACGACCGGCAACTCCGAGGTAGGCGGTGTGGTGTTCAGCGTGGGTGGCGAAGTGTTCAACAGCAGCGACCAATTCAAATTGGACTATGTGGTGTCCGTAGATTTGGTGAGTTTGGAAAAACTGCTCTCGCTCCAGAATTGCAACGACTTGATAAACAACGAAGAAATCGCTCGCCGCGAAAAAGCAGAGCAAGCACGATTGGCAGCGTTGAAAGCAGAAGAAGAACGAAAAGCCCGCGAACAGGCGCTCGCCGAGGCCAAAGCGCAAGTAGAGGATTTGAAAAAAACGCTCAGCGAAAGCATTGGGCGTACCACCGAAATGCAGCGTCAACTTTATGAGGCGCAAGACAAAGAACGCATGGCGCTCGAACAACTCAACACGGCCATCCGCCAAGCCACCGAGATGACTGCTCAGGCCGACCTTGCCCGCCAAAATGCCGAGAGCCGCGAGGAGGTGATTTTGACTTTCAAAAACAAAGACGGCAAGGTGTTGGAAATCAAGAGCTTGGACGAATTAAGCGAGGACAAACTCCGCGCATTGGGCTTCGATGTGGAGATTTTGAAACGGTGAGTAGTCCGCCAAAATTAGACCATCTTCGCCGCAGAGTCGCGGAGGCGCAGAAGAAGATTTTTACAAAACTCTAAATACATAACAAAAACAGCCTAGAGGGTTTTGGGACAAGGTATTGGAAGGAGTTGATAAAAGTGCGCTCAAGCCATAAGCGAAAAGACTTTGGGTTAGCCATCCATGTTTTTTTGATTTGATTTTTTCGCTCATCAATGATTAAGGTGAAATGAGAATTTGGAGTCAGAAATCAGGGGTTATGAACAGAGAGATAGCGAGGTTTGAGGGTTCTTTGAGACTGTAAACCAACTCGAACACAGCGACGTATCCAGATGCCGTCGCAGATGTTGCAGTGGACTTCACAGAAGCCGTCGTTGCGGGCGTACCCTTTTCGAGAGCGGCAGACGGTGGCGTGTTTTCTGCCGGAGCGACACTTGATTGTAAGCGTGGGGCTCGTCCGGGTAGAGCGTTGCGGTGGCCTCGGATTTGGTGTTGACGATGGACTGGACGGTAGTCTGGGGGGGGGCAGACTTCGAGCCGGATTTGGTTGCTTTCCCGCCCGACGGGGGGCTGTCAGATCTTGCATTGGCATTAACAGCATTTTTTTGACCCAAATGTACCATCTCACCTTATTTCAATGAACAGCGAAAACTTCAAACCCGTGCTCAAAGACAACCACGGCCGGACCATCAACTACCTGCGCCTCGCGGTCACCGACCGGTGCAATCTGCGCTGTCACTATTGTATGCCCGAACACGGCTTGGAATGGCTTTCGCGTAGCGAGTTGTTGAGCTATGAGGAAATGCTGCGGCTTTGCAGTCTGTTGGTGAAATTGGGCATTCAAAAAATCCGCATCACCGGCGGCGAGCCGTTTGTCAGAAAAGACATGATGAAATTCCTCGCCTCACTGTCGAGGCTCGACGGTCTGCGAGAAATCACCCTCACCACCAACGGCGTCGTCACCGCGCCGCTCGTGCCGGAACTCAAAAAAATCGGCGTCCGCTCCGTCAATCTCAGCCTCGACACCCTCGATCGCGAACGTTTTTTCCAAATCACCCGCCGCGACGAACTCCCGCGTGTGCTCGAAACAATGGACGCACTGCTCCGACACGATATTTCAGTGAAAATCAATGCCGTCGTCATGGACGGCCAAAACACCCAAGATATCATTCCTTTGACTGAAATGACCAAAAACCTCCCGGTGGATGTGCGGTTCATCGAAGAAATGCCTTTCAACGGCGGCGACCATGCGACGGCACAACCTCTTTGGAATCACCAGCGAATCCTCGAAACGCTCCGCGCCCAATGGCCTGATTTGGAAAAAATCCCCGACCCGCCGTTTTCGACCTCCATGAATTATCAAATACCGGGACATCGCGGCAAGGTCGGCATCATCGCTGCGTGGTCGCGCACGTTTTGCGGCACTTGCAATCGCATCCGTGTCACCCCACAAGGCGTTTTGAAAACCTGTTTGTACGACTACGGTGTGCTCAACCTCCGCAACCTCATGCGCGAGGGTTTGGACGACGAAGAACTGACCGAACATTTGCTTTTTGCCTTTAATCACCGCCACAAAGACGGCTGGGAAGCGGAAGAAGCCCGGCGCGGCGTGCCAGTGGAAGAATCTATGGCGACGATTGGGGGGTAATTTTCAAACACCAGAGTTCGCCGAGCCAATTCACAGAGAAAAACGGAGACTCGTTTTTGAAAAATCTTTGTGTACTCTGTGTTAAAACTGAATTCCATCGCATGATAACTGTCGCAGAAGCCGAACAAATTATCCTATCGCACCGCAAAGACTACGGCGCTGAGCGAGTGCCGTTTCTCGCCGCACCGGGTCGTGTCTTGGCGGAAAACGTGGTAGCCGACTCCGATTTCCCGCCCTACGACCGCGTGACAATGGACGGCATCGCTATTCGTTTTGCCGACTACGAAGCGGGTTGCCGCGATTTTCAAATTGCTGCTACCCAAGCTGCCGGCGACCCCCCGCCGACACAATTGGCCGCCAATACTTGCATAGAAATTATGACCGGCGCCGCACGCTCGTCGGCTGCCGACACCGTGATACCTTATGAAAATCTGCGCATCGCCGATGGCGTGGCACACATCGCGGAGGAGCCAGTTCGGAAAGGACAAAACATCCATTTTCAAGGTACTGACAGGCGCAAAGGCGACATCGTCATGCCCGCTGGACAAATCATCGGCCCCGCGCAAATCAACATGGCAGCCTCTGTTGGCAAGTCGGAATTGCTGGTGAAAAAACCTCCCCGCGTCGTCATCCTCTCTTCCGGCGACGAACTGGTGGACGTGACCGACACGCCTTTGCCCTACCAAATCCGCCGCTCGAACAACTACTCCACCCACGCCCTGTTGCAACGCTACGGCATTTCGGCGGCGATGCTCCACTTGCCCGACGACCCGGAAATCATCCGCCGGGAAGTCGGTCGCTGCCTGTCGGAGTTTGATGCGATTTTGCTGAGCGGCGGCGTTTCGATGGGAAAATTTGACTACATCCCGCAAGTGTTGGAGGATTTGGGCGTGCAAAAGCATTTTCACAAAGTGCGGCAGCGACCCGGCAAGCCGTTTTGGTTTGGCACTTTTGGCGAAAAAGGCGTGGTGTTCGCCCTGCCCGGCAACCCAGTTTCGACCTTTATGTGTTTGCACCGATATTTTTTGCCGTGGCTCGAAGCCTCGTTGGGTTTGCTGCCCGCGCCGCCGCGGTTCGCTGTTTTGGGAAAAAATCTGCGTTTTGAGCCTCAGTTGACCTATTTTGTTCAGGTAAAATTGAAACACGGCGAAGACGCACGGCTCTGGGCGGAACCGATGGAAGGGCATGGCTCGGGCGATTTTTCCAACTTGCTTGATACTGATGCCTTTTTGGAACTCCCGCTCGAACGGACGGAATTTTCGACGGGCGAGGTGTTTCGAGTGATTCCGTTTAAAAATTTCTAAAGCAGCGAACACAGAAATTTCAACACAGAGTCACAGAGCGCACAGAGCTTTTTCTTTCTGAAAACCAAACTTTTATCTCTCTGCGACTCTGTGTTAGAATAAATTTGTCTCGCCATCTAAAATTGCCGCGTATGAATTTCACTCACCTCGATTCCGACGGCCGCGCCCAAATGGTGGATACCAGCGCAAAACCCGTCACCCGGCGCAGCGCCACCGCTCGAAGCATCGTCGTGTTACCTGACAACGTGCTGACCGAACTGGCGCACGGCGACGAACTACGCTCCGCGAAAGGCAGCGTGTTCCAAACGGCGATTCTGGCGGGCATCATGGCGGCCAAAAAAACCGGCGACCTCATCCCGCTCTGCCACCCGCTGGGTTTGGACAACTGCCAAATCGAAATTCATCTCAATGAAAAACAACAAGTTGTGATAGACTGCACCACCGTTATCACTGCCAAAACTGGCGTAGAAATGGAAGCCCTCGTGGGCGCGAGCATCGCCGCTCTGACCGTTTACGATATGTGCAAAGCCCTCTCGCACGACATCGTTATCCAAGAAACAAAACTCATGGCAAAAACAGGAGGTAAACGTGATTTCCACCGAACATCATAAACACGCCAAACTTGCCCGCCCGGCGCTGGGCCGTTTCGGGCGAAACGAGTGGGCTGTCGTCGGCACGGCTTGCGGGAATATTCAGCAGTTGGCGCAGGTGGTCACCGCCGCCCTGAACGAGCGTTGGCAGTGCGCCTACTTGGATGCCGACCACGCCGGAGCCGATACCATACCCAATTTGTCGGGAGTTTTGGCGGCGGGGGCAAAAATTGAGTACACAGATGCGATTCACAGCCGCCGTTTGCAGGTAAACGCCAATTGGAACACCCACCAATTCCGCCAAATTTTCAACGAAGCCGATTTGATTTTGGTGAATGGAAACCACCACGAGGCCGCAGCGCAGGTGGTGGTGATTGACCCCAAAAAGGAAAATTCTTTACGCAAACGGCTGCCCCAACTGACCGACGTTCGGCTTTTCCTGCTCGCCGATGGTGTGGAGCAAGTCTTTGATTTTGTGGAAAATGCGTTGCCCGATGCGACGGCAATTCCGCGACTTCGGCTCGCCGACCACGCGGGTATCATCCGTTTTTTTGAAAAAGAATTGTCGGAAAAAACACCGCCCGTGAACGGCCTCGTGCTGGCGGGCGGGCGCAGCATTCGCATGGGGCGCGACAAAGGTGCTATCGCTTGGCACGGCAAACCGCAACGGGAGCATCTGGCCGAATTGATGCAAAACATTTGCAATGAAGTATTTATCTCCTGTCGCCCCGAACAAGTGAACGAGATGGAATCGGCTTACCCGACTTTGCCCGACACGTTTTCCGAACTCGGTCCTTACGGCGCTATCCTTTCGGCTTTTCGCCAAAATCCTAATTGCGCATGGCTCGTCGTCGCTTGCGATTTGCCCCTGATTGACCGCGATACGTTGGATTTTTTATTGAAAAATCGCCAACCGTACCGGGTCGCTACGGCGTTTGAAAGTCCGTTCGATAAAATGCCGGAGCCGCTTATCGCGCTTTGGGAACCAAAAAGTTACGCCGTGCTGCTCTCGTTTTTGGCACAAGGTTATTCCTGCCCGCGCAAGGTTTTGCTCAATTCGGATGCGCTCATTCTGCAAGCGCCGAACCCAAAGATGTTGACAAATGTGAACACGCCGGAGGAGTTGGTGAAGGTGGGCTTAAACGTCGGAAGGGTTTGAAACCCCTTCCGACGTTAGCCGACATTAAATCAAATTTTCCAAGTCAAAAGGCAGTCTCCGCATCCGTTTGCCTGTGGCGAGAAAAATCGCGTTGCACAATGCAGGTGCCAACGGGGGGAAGCCCGGTTCGCCAGCGCCACCGGGCGCTTCGTTGTTTTCAGCGATGTGAATTTCGATGGGCGGTGTCTCGTTCAGGCGTAAAATGCTGAACTGGTGGAAGTTGCTCTCCTGTGCTTGCCCTTCCACGAATGTGATGGCGGGTTTGAGCGCCGCCGACAAAGCCATGACGACGTTGCCTTCGGTCTGGGCTTTTACCGTGTCCGGGTTGACGTATTGGCCGCAGTCAATCACGCCGACGATTTTTTCAATATTGACACCTGCACCTTTTTTGGACACGGTAACTGCATAAGCTGCCGTGCTGCCAAAGGAGTGTGCGATGCCGATGCCGACGGCTTTCCCTGCTGCGCGTTGTTTGCGGTAATCGGATTTTTCGGCCAATAAATTCAGCAAAGTTGTCCAACGCGGTTCGTTTTTCAGCATTTCAAGGCGAAAATCGAGGGGGTCTTTCCCGGCGGCGTGCGCCATTTCGTCCATGAACGACTCTTGGGCAAACGAGTTGGTAGAGGAATAAACCGAGCGCCACCACACAATCGGTATCGAAGTGTCATTGAGAATATGGGCTTGGCGGCGGTTCGGAATCGCATAAGGGCTGGTGGCTTGGTCGAGCGTTTCGCCCGCCCAATCGTCGGCGACATTG
>CAYZVM010000174.1:0-13067 GCA_964481485.1 uncultured Saprospiraceae bacterium
GCTGCCCGGGCTTCAACGCCAGCAGCAATGAAGATTATCTGGTGTACGACGGCAATGCCCTGACCACCCCGCTGTTCATGGACGCGCTCTACTCCGGCTGGAACAGCGGCACCACTGCCAATCGGCTGCAAATGAGCGGCTTTGTCTCTACCAAGCAGCCCAAGCCGAACAATTTGGATGCGTCCAAGTTCTCTATCACGCCCAACCCGGGCAACGAGTATGTCAACTTGAACCTTGACTTGGAAAGTGTGAACGAGCGCGTCGCCATCACGATTTTGACGCCGAGCGGCCGCCTGATCCGCAGCCAGCATTTGAGCGACTTCCAAAGCGGCCAAGTCCGCTTCGATGTGAAAGACGTTCCTTCCGGCACTTACTTGATGTGGATTCGCACCAGCGAGGGCAACACCATCAAACAAGTGGCTATCTGTCACTAATTCTTTGTTTTTCAATAAAAAGCGGCTTCCCGATTCTTGTCGGGAGGCCGCTTTTTTTTGTGCTAAAATTGGAATGTCACCTGTTGATTTACAATAACTTTACCTTGTGTACACGTTTCTGATTTTTCAAAAATCATTTTTCTCCTCAATTCTAAAAAAATGAAACATCACATCTATTGGTGGAACCTCGAAAACCTCTTCGACGTATCGAACAGCCCGACCCGACCCGATTGGCTACAAAAGGCCCTCAAAAGTGAACTTCAAGGCTGGACACAAGCCGTGCTCGACCGAAAAATAGAGCAATTGGCAAGTATCATCCTCCAACTGAATGAAGGCAAAGGCCCCGACATTTTTGGTGTTTGCGAGGTCGAGAACGAAGCCGTTGTAAAAAAACTGATTGACGCACTCGCGCCATTAGGCCGGAATTATGTGGTGCGCCACCACGACACCAACGACCAGCGCGGCATTGATGTCGCTTTTTTCTACGACGCTGACCGCTACGAAGATGACGGACGGTTGTTCACCCTCGAAATCATGAAGCGCACCTACACACGTGATTTGGCACAAATCAACCTGCGCACCAAACCCGGCGGCCACGACCTCGTGCTTATCGGCAACCACTGGCCCGCGCGCTCGGGTGGCCAGTATGAAAGCGAGCCCTACCGCATCATGGTCGCCGAAACGCTCAGTTATTGGATAGAGCGCATCCAAGATATAAAAGGCCAAGACGCACCCATCGTGGTCATGGGCGACTTCAACGATGAGCCGTTCAACCGTTCGCTCCAAGACTACGCCAATAGCACCCGCAACCGAGACAAAGTGCTCAATGCCCGCTCTGTTCCTTACCTCTACAACCTGATGTGGACGTTTTTTGACAAAGGTATCGGGACGCACTTTTTCGATGTGCCCACGCTACTCGACCAATTTTTGGTCTCAAAAAGCCTCGCCTCTACCGCGGCGAACAAACCCTTCGCAGTGGATTCGGCGGACATCGTGAATTTGCCGGGCATGACCCAAGGGGAGTACAACAAACCCGTGCGCCACAGCCGTCCTTCGCAAAGTGACTACAACCGCGACGGGTATAGTGACCATCTGCCGATTCACCTTGTGCTGACAGAACGCCCGTAACGCTGACTTTCAGTCGGCGTGACACAATGCTTTGCCGACTGAAAGTCGGCGTTACAGTTCGCGTATCCAGATGTTCCGGTAACTCACCAAATCGCCGTGGTCTTGCAATTTGATGGGGGCTTTCCCGTGTGCGCTGTTTTTGGGCAAACCGATGTACTCCGTCGAGCCTTTTATCTCCGTATTCAATTGAACCACAATGCCATTGTGGAGCACGGTGACACGCCCCGGTGCCGTGAGCATACCATCGGCATTGAAGCGTGGGGCGGTGTAAAGGATGTCATAGGTCTGCCATTCGCCGGGCTTGCGGCAGGCATTGACGAGCGGAATGGTTTGTTTGTAAATGGAAGCCGTCTGGCCGTTGGAATAGGTGCGATTTTCGTAACAATCAAGCACCTGCACTTCGTAGCGGTTTTGCAAGAAAATACCGCTGTTGCCCCGACCTTGCCCTTCTCCTTTCACCACCGGCGGCGTGCGGAATTCGACGTGCAGTTGGCAGTCGCCAAAAACGCGTTTTGTCATAATGTCGCCTGCTTTGGGCTTCACCGTGGCGCTACTGTCGCGGTTCAAATCCCACTGGACGGCGGTCGAATCTTTGGCGCTCCACCATTCGTTGAAGTTGGCACCATTGAACAACACGATGGCATCCGAGGGCGGTTTTGTACTCTGCCCGGGCGTGACCACGCGCGGCTCCGGCTGCCACACTTCGGTGGCTTTCGGGTCAGTTATTTGGGAAATGCAGGAGGGGAGAAAGGGGAAAAGGAGCAGAAAAATCGTAGATAAGTATTTCATTTTCAGGAAAAAAAATTTTGTTTTATCGCCTCAAAAGTGACACTTTTTTGAAAAGTGTCACTTTTGACACACAATTTATACTCCGAATTTCTTCATCCACCCCAATGTAAACTCGAACACCTCTTCCTTTTCTTTTTCATTGTGGATTTCGTGGTAAAGCCCCGGCCATTCTTGGTGCGTGACTTCACCGGCCACCCGGCCAAAAAATTCCTTTGTTGCTGCGGGCGAGGTGATTTTGTCCCCACCTCCGTGCATCAACAAGACCGGGATGGAAAACACGCCTGACCATTTATCGAGCCAACTGGCGGCTTCCAAAAGGGCGATGCCTTCGGCGGCGCTGAGTTGGCTATGTACGAGCGGGTCGTTGTTGTATGCTTGCACCACTTCTTCGTCGCGAGAGAGGAATTTGACCGCCAGACCCGTCGGCAAGGTCAATGTGGGCATAAATTTTTTTAAAATTTTCCCAGCCAACACTTTCAACGGGGGAGCCTCGAAAGCCAGCCGAATCCATGGGGCAGTGGCGATCAGCCCGGCCAGCACGGGGTCGCGACGCGTGACATAATTCAGCACAAGCCCTCCGCCCATTGAATGGCCATAGAGAAAAAGCGGCACGTTGGGGTAGCGGCGGCGGGTTTCTTCGAGGAGTTGGCCGACGTCGTCGAGCAGGACATCGAGGTTTTTGGCGTGGCCGCGTTTGCCCTCGCTGCGCCCATAGCCTTGCTGGTCGAAACCGAGCACGGCGATTTTGTGGTCGTTGTACCATCGGGCGACGTAGCCGTAGCGCCCAATGTGTTCGCCCTGCCCATGCACCAATGCGATGACGGCACGGGGGTTTTTCACTGGCCACTCGACGGCGTGGAGTTTCAAACCCTCAGTATTTTTCCAGAATAATTCGTTCATGGTGTGGTTTAGGATCGTTGAGCGGGGTGAGATGGTTTAGAATGGTTTGATGGTTTAGAGCGGTTTGATGGTTTAGAATGGTTTAGAAATTCGAGGGGTTGAGAGGGGGATAGAATATTGAATTCCAATATTTTAAGTAAAAAATCTAAACCACTCTAAACTATCAAGCCATTCTAAACCTGCTTGTGCGATTTATTCAAAGTACGTTTTCTTTCCCCGATTGAACCGTACCATCCGCGCCGCGGCGTTATTGGGTCTCACGGATTGTTGGAAAAAACGGCGCACTTTGGTTGGCGTGTCAAAACCACCGGCGAAGTAACAAAACTTTCCCGCATCGTCTTTTTGCCAAAAAATATCGGTGTGCGCCGCAAACACAGACGCAGTATCGGCCAACAACGTATCGGCCTGCACCAACTCGACCATAAAACCGCTGTAATTTTTATCTACTTCTTTTATTTGTTTGACTTCGGTTTCTTGCGGGCGAACGGGCTGCGGCTGGGCGAGAGGTTGCGGCGGCGCGCCCATCGCAACGACCTTGTCCAAAACACGCACCTCTTCCTCTCCCAACTCTTCTTTTTTCTCTTCTGCCACCGGTACCATTTCCGGCAGCGGCACGGAATTGTTGGCCTCTGGCAATTTTTGGCCCTGAGACTTTTGCGCCCGTTTTTTATCTTTTTTTGCTTTTGCAACTTCTTCTTCCTGCACGATTTGCTCCAAACTCGGCCAGCGCAGGTATTCCAATGAATCGCCCGAAACGCCAGTGATGCGCAGTTCGGTGCGGCGATTTTGCTGGTGCTCTTCTTCGGAGCAAGCTGCCCCATTGCGGCAACGGTTGACGAGTTGGCTTTCGCCGTAGCCTTTGGCGGTGATGCGGGCGCTGTCCACGCCTTCACTGACGATGTAGGCCACCGCGGCGGCGGCGCGTTTTTGAGAGAGTTCTTGATTGTAGTCGTCGTTGCCGCGGCTGTCGGTGTGCGAGCCGAGTTCGACGCTGAGTCCGGGGTTGTCGTTCATCAGCGTCACCACCGCGTCGAGGCGCTCGGCGGCATCGGGGCGGATGTCCCATTTGTCGAAGTCGTAGTAGATGTTTTGGATTTGGATGCGGCGGTCGAGTTTGGCGGGTTCGAGTTCGACGTTGGTGAGCAGCGTGCCCATTGTGTTTTTGGCAGTCAGATTTTCGGTGATGCCGGGCGTGAGGTCGCGCGCACCGTCCACGCAGAGGATGCAGCCTTTCACGTTGACGTACACTTCGATTCTTTTTGCCAAAAAACCGGGCTTGCGGATGAGGATGGTGTAATGGTTGCCCTGCTCGAAAGTGTGTTGGAAAAATGCCTCCGGGTGTTGTTTCAACACCAATTCGGGGCGATTTTGGGTGCGGTTGAATATCTCGATGGTCGCGCCCTGTACCGCGTCCACCACGACCTCGGGGCTGCTGCGGGCTTCCGAAACGGTGACATCAAACAGATAGCCGGGGCGTCGCTGCATTTCGACTTTGAGAAAAACTTTCTCTGCGCCTACGCTGAATTTTTCTTCAAAATTGTGAAAAACATCTTTTTGTGCTTGGATGAGGTACTCGCCGGGGGCGAGCGCGGTGGTGAAATATCCCTCGGCGTTCGACTCCATTTCTGCGCGGACGATGTTGCCGGGCAACTCCAGCACCGTGAGTTTCACCTGCCTGAGATAGCCCCGGTTGTTTTCCTCAAAAACGTAGCCTTCCACGGTGGTTTGCGCGGCGGTTGTTTTTGCCAAAAGAAAAAAAAGCATGAGGGGAATCACGAAAGAGCAGTACAGATTTCTCATTGTCCGTCAATTGTTTAGTAAATTTTGATTGAACAAAAGTAGAAAAGACTTTGGACTTTAGGCTTCGCACTTGGCGGATACTGAGGGGCCATTCTCAAAAAAAGTTTCCAGACCTTTGGGCCACAAAATATCCGGCAACCAGTAACCAATAACTGATAACCAGCAACCAAACATGAGGATAGTTTACATGGGCACGCCCGAATTCGCGGTGCCGTCGCTCGAAATATTATTGGAAAACGGCTACGACATCCCCGCTGTCGTCACCGCGCCGGACAAACCCGGCGGGCGGCATGGGCTGCAAATATCGGCGGTGAAAAAATGTGCGCTCGAGCGCGGCCTGCAAGTGTTGCAGCCGGAAAAGTTGAGAAATCCCGCGTTTTTGGAAGAACTGCGCTCCTTCAAGGCCGACTTGCAGGTGGTGGTGGCTTTTCGGATGTTGCCCGAAATCGTGTGGAATATGCCGCCGCTCGGCACGATGAACCTGCACGGCTCGCTGCTGCCAAAGTACCGGGGCGCGGCACCCATCAATTGGGCGGTCATCAATGGCGAAACGGAAACTGGCCTCACTACTTTTTTGCTGCAACACGAGATTGACACGGGCGATATGCTTTTTCAGGAACGGCTGCCCATCGGCGAGAACGAAACGGCGGGCGAACTGCACGACCGCATGATGTTGCTCGGCGCCCAGTTGGTACTGAAATCCGTGCGAGCCATCGAGCGCGGCGATGCCCGACCCATGCCGCAGTCGGATGCGGAAGCCTCTCACGCGCCCAAAATTTTCCACGAAACTTGCCACATTGATTTTGCCCGACCGACCGCGCAGGTGCACAATTTTATTCGCGGCCTCAGCCCTTATCCGGGCGCGTGGACGGAACTGGACGGCAAAACGGTGAAGGTGCTCCGCACAGAAAAAGAGGAATTGGGGATTGGGGGTTGGGGATTGGAAGTGCGGCCACAACCCGGCGCGTTTTTTTCAGATGGAAAAAATTTTGTGAAAATCAGCACATTAGATGGTTATGTGCAAATTTTGGAACTTCAAATGGAGGGCAAACGGCGAATGAACGTGCGCGAATTTCTGAACGGATATAGGATGTGAGCGGGTGAGCGGGATTAGCCCTTTTTCCGTTTTTTATCTTTGCCCAAAATGTCTTTGCCCTGCCGGGAATCCAATACCGGCTCGGGGCGGGGGGCTTCTTCCATCACGTCGTTGAACACTTTTGTAACGTACTTCCAACGGCCTCCTTTTTCCAATTTCAGCCCATCGTAACTGCCGTCTGGCACGAAGGAAATGCCGCGCCCATAAGGGCTGGGCCAAGGAATCAGGTGGTCGAACAGCACCATTTCGTATTGCTCGTCCCAATTGACGCGCACGGAGGCATCGGCGGCATATTCAAAGAAAAGGCGCTGTTCCTCCGTCTTTGCATCGGTCTTTTCAAAAACTGGGGCACCGAACACGGGTTTGCCTGCCGCATCAAAACTGAGGACTTCGATGACTTTCCGTTTTTCAAAAAATGAGTATGCGTCATAGCCGAACAGGAGATATTTCGGGCCTTGTTTGGTGTCGAACTGGCGCAGGTTGTAGTACAAAGCGCCGTACCAACGGTCGGGGGGCAGTTGCTCCGACACGGGTCGGTCGTCCATTTCGGCGCTGCGGTCTATGAGCGGAAAAAGTTGGAGCTCGCGGCTGTTCATCTGAATCGCGCCGTAGTATCGGTAGGTGGAGTCATTGACGAACAACTGCCAAGTGAAAATGCGGAAACTGCTGTCGGGCGGTGCGAGGATGGAGACGCTTTTGAGCCGGTCAAAGCGATATTGGAAAGAATTTTCGATTTTGAGGGTACGCACCAACGTCTGGATGAGCGCCCGGCAGGTAGCAAATCGCTCTTGTTCGATGGAATCATTCACTACCGCGTAGGCCAGCAAAGCCAGCGTATCCTCGCCGATGTGCAGCTGTTCGAGGGCTTCGGGCGAGAGTTTTCCTGTCTTTTTGTTTTTGGATTGAGCCTGCGCACTTAAAGCGGCGAGCAGGAGGATAAAAAGCGCAAATGTTTTGATTTTCAATGACATAGGTCAAAATTAGTGCGTGAACGACGGTCTAAAAAACGTTGTGCCGCCTGAAAAATTGCCGGGTCACCACTACCCCAATTCGTCCAGTTTCTCCAACAGCCATTCGTGGTTGACGATGGTGGCTTTTTCGCGGGTGATTTCTTCGCGGAGTTTTTCGATGGCGGCTTTGTCGCCGGGGACGAGGCGGGTGAGGCGGCGAGTGTATTTGATGAGATTGAGGTGGAGGTTGCGATATTGAAGAGAAATCTTTTTCTTGTTTCTATTGAGAAAAGCGCGGAAGGAATCCAGAAAAGAATCGAGCGCGCCAATCTCATCTAATTCATAATAGGTAATCACCAATATGGCTTTGCTGATAAGGCTGTAAATGATGTCTTCATATTCAACGCTCTGCAACAACGACAGGACTTTTTCATACTTCTTTTGATAGCGATAAACACGCGCCAAATTGAATGTATAAGTGTTCTCGCGTGTATTGATATTCAAGTGGTTTTTGTATTTTTTTACAAATTCTTCCGCCCAATCAAGTTTGCCCAACCGCAGGGCGACCCCCACTATATTATTGTATCGCCATTGAGCAAGTTCATCTTTTTGCAAAAAGATTTTTTTGTTCATCGCATCTTCAAACAAATCAAAATACTCTTGCAAAAAAGGGCGATTCCCTTTGTTCAATTTCCCAGTACAATAATGCAAGGCAGAATCATACAACTCGACTGCTTCTTTTTTTGGCATAATAGCACCATATCTATCAAGGATGCGTCGAAGATTGTAATAATGCTCTACATTTTCTTCGTCGTGAAGCGTGAGAAAGGAATAGAAATATATGGCGAGTTCGGGTACATCTTCGATTGGGAATTTTTGGAGATAAGATAGTATTTCGTCCACAAAATTCAATTCGTAGGTATAATTCCCCGTTCTTTTTTGGCTTAATACCGAACTATACAGTTTCAGTTTTTCAATCCAATAAAAAATGTCAAGGTTATATGAAATCTCTTCCAGATTGGCTCGCACGTTCACTTTTACATCAAAATCCATCATCGCGTAATATTGCTTTTCAATAACATAAGCATCGCGGTAATAATCAATAGAGCGGTACGGGATTTTGTCCATCTCTGCACGGGCTTGCCGCAGTGTGCTGGTGTAAAGCGGTTCGATATTGCGGCGCACGATAAATTCGAGCGTGTCAATGGCCTGCCGGGATTCGTTTTCCGCTACCAATTCCTGCGCCATAAAACCTTCCACATATTTGAGCAAATCCGAGCAGCACTTCCTAAAATTGACATCATCGTAGGCTACGCCAGGAAAAAGTTTGCGCCACACGGCCTTCCGGTCAAAACCTTCGCTTCCTTTTTCGATGTGGCCCAGCATGATTTCGCAAAGCCTGCCGAGGATTTTGCTTTGGATGAAATAGGGGGAGCGGAGATATTTGAGCAGGCGTTTGTGCTCGGTCGTATTCAAGAACCGGAGCGTCTGATAGACCTTGTTGCTGTGTTGTTCGACGGTAGATGACTTCTTTTTTCTCGGCATGGGTTTTTCAAAAAATTAGGCAATCAAAGGTACGAGACCCGACAACGAAGCAACGAAGCAACAGGCGCCCCAATTTTTTTCGCGGCGCACAAATATTTCGCCCGACGGTTGCCTTTTTCTAAATTACTGATTTTTAGGATGTTTACACCTGCTTCTTTTGTCTCGCCTCGCGGGTTTGGCATTCACAAAGATATTTTTTAATTATGTGGGGGTTGGTTCTTCGGAAAACGTCTAATTTTGGTCGCTTTTTTTACTTTTAATACCTCCACCATGAATGTAATTCTACCACCTCCCATCCGGGTGTTGATGCTTGCCGCATTCCTTTTTTGGGGAATTGGCGTCAAATCATCGGCACAAGGAAACGCCTTCAAAAACTTAATCACCGCCGTTGACACGGAAGTCGCAGATACGATTGTCGGCATCAATTTGCTGATTTACAAAGTCAGCCCTGTGGCGCAAAACGGCCATGTGACGATTGAACTCATCCAGCCCGGTGGCTCCGGCGTTCCTCATGTTTACAGGGTCAAGTATCTGCCCGACCCAAGTTTTGTCGGCGTTGACACCTTTACTTTGCAATACTCCTACATCAACACTTTCCCTTACCTTGTCTATCAGGCATTTCGTGTTTCCGTTTTCCCTACTTCATTGACTGTCAAGCCCGATTTTGCGGTCACGACCGTCGGCACACCTGTCACCATTGACGTTTTGGCAAATGACTCCGGCAATGGCGGCACGCTCAATTTGTCGCCGCTGCCCCTCACCAACAATGGCACCGCCACTGTCAACGCTTCCAATCAGGTGGTGTTCACCCCGGCCTCCGGTTTTAGCGGCGTGGCGCACGTCAATTATGTGGTGTGCGATGCGTTTGAAAATTGCAAAACCGCGCATATCAATATCGGCGTACACCCCAATGCTGCTCCCACAAACGACACCTTGCGGATTGCTACTGCGAAAAACACCAAATTGACGATTCCGTTGACTTACAATGGCTATTCCCTGTTTCAAGCACCGCCCAACGGCATGGTGGCACTCGAAAACGGGCAAGTTTTCCGCTATGTCCCGACCAACAACTTCACCGGCGTTGACCAATTTGTACTGTCCAACGATTTTAATGGCACAATTTCCTATAAAACAGTAATCATAGATGTGCTGAACACGCCCACGCAGAATACCATGGCAATGGACGACTATGTGTTTACGCCAAAAGGGCAGCCTATTACTTTCAACGTCCGCGACAACGACATCGGCAATTTGTTGGTGAAAAGTTGGGTGTCGCCCACGGGTTTGCCCGGCAATATTTCCGGCACGACCGGCGGAGGCAATGTCACTTTTACGCCAAATGCCGACTTCACGGGAGTGGCAACTTTTTACTACCGCATCGGCAACGCTCAGGTGCCAAACCTCGAAATGGCAGCCGTCCATGTCATCGTGGGCAACATGAACCCGTTTTTCTCCACGTTTGAACTGACGACCCCGACAGCCACACCTTTTGTCATCAATTACCGGATTCCGTTCACTGGATTTGACTTCACCGTTTTGGATGAGCCGGACAACGGCACTTGCACTTTTTACCCCGGCTTTTCTACCCAGACCATCAACGGGCAAAGTGTTTCGGGCCACAATTTGCTGATTTACACCCCGGATGGCGGCTTTGTCGGGACGGATGAGTTTGAACTTAATTATTGCGTGACAGCCAACGGCCAGTGCCAAAGTGTGAAAGTGGTGATGAACGTGGTGGATGTTTTCAGCACAGACGGGCCTTATTGTGTGGAAAACTGCGTCTGGACGGGCGACATCAATGGCGACGGGATTGTGAACAACAAAGACGTGTTGCCGCTGGGATACTATATGGGTTTGGAAGGCGAAATGCGCCCCGATGCCTCGCTCGAATGGTACGGCCAATACGCCGACAATTGGGACAACCCCTACACCGGCAACCCGGTGGACGTAAAACACGCCGACACCGATGGCAGCGGCATGGTCACGACCGACGACACGCTGGCTGTCAGCCTCTTTTACGGCCAAACCAACAACCTGATTCCGCACATACCCCCGACCTCTAAAAGCCTGCCTTTTTTCCTCAATGTGCTGACACCCAATCCGCAAGTGGGCGATTTGGTGCAGGTGGAGGTTTCGTTGGGCAATGCCGCGCTGCCAGTGCTGGACCTGTACGGATTTACATTCGATGTCTCGCTCAGTTCCAATATTGTGGATTCGGCGTTCAAAATGACATACTACGACAATTCATGGCTGAACCTCAACGCGCCCAGTCTTTGGTTGGACAAAAACCCCAATCAAGGCAGGCTTGAAACGGCCTTTACGCGCACAAATGGCACATCGGCAAATGGTTATGGCGTAATCGGACAATTTGATTTTATCATTATTGATGTCGTGCTGGGTGGCAAACCCGACCATAGCAACGGCCAATCATTGACCCTCACGGTGGACAACCCAACCATGCTCTCCGGCAGCGGCAATATCACCAGCGGCGACAATTTTTCCATCGAAATACCTTTAGTCAGCAAAGAACGCTCACAGGAAATCAAAGCCTCCAACAGCGACTTCTTCGTCTATCCTTCTCCCGCCAATGACCGGCTGCGCATCCATTTGAACGGCAGCGACTTGATAGAATCGTTCTCCATTTTTGATGCGATGGGCAGGGAGGTTTACAACTCGGGCGAGGTGGAATTGGAATACACCGAATTGAACATCGGCAATCTGTCGGAAGGATTTTACGTCGCCTCAGCTCGGACAACGAGCGGGCAGGTGGTAAAAAGATTCCAGATTGTGCGGAAATAGCAATTGCTATTTTATTAAACACAATAGGCACATAGCGCACATAGTTTTTTATAGAAGAAAACTATGTGCGCTATGTGCCTATTGTGTTTTCAAAAAAACTCAAATAAAATAATTGATTGCAAAAAATAGCACCAGATAAATCCAAAGCCCGTCCAGAAAATGCCAGTAGAGCGTGAGCAGCCGCAATTTCAATCGCTTTTCCGGGTCAGAAAAATACACCAGCACCGTGACGGGGTCTACCATGCGCTTTTTTGCGGCGCGATAAAACAGGAACAAAAACGGCAATCCCGCGACGACGTGGGCGAGATGGACAAACGAAATCAAGTACAGATAGCCGGTCGTGGTAGAGGTATTGAGTCCAATATTGTTTTTAAAAAGCCACCACCAAGCCACCGTTTGCATCACCATAAAGAGCAGCGAAAGCCAAATCGTGTAGCGCAAATTTTGCTGGTAGCCCTCCGTGTCGTCGCCGAGATAACACCGTTTGGCACGCACCATCGTCCAACTGCTCGCCAGCAAAATCACGGTATTGAAGACAAACAGCGCCGGAATCTGCACCGGCGGCACATTCATCGTCACCCGCGTATAAATGTAAGAAATCGTGAGCGCCAGAAACAGCGCCGACAATCCAAACAGTAAGATGAACAACATCACGTTGTTCGGATGGAAAAGGAATTCGTCGTTTTGTGGTTTGGTATGATTCTGCTCCACAATCTGGATGGTTTAGGATGATATAAGCCCAATCGCCGCCACCGCCAAAGCGATACCGACCCAGTTGATTTTTGAAAGGCGTTCGTGAAACAGCCAAACCGCGCCGATGGTTGTCGCCACGATAATGCCCACATTTATCACCGGAAAAACAAACGAACCTTCCAGCCCAGTATCGAGCGCCAGCAGTATGAACAGCATACTCCCGTAGTTCGGGATGCCGAGGATGATGCCCCACAGCACATTGCGCCATGCAAACACCAGCCGTCCGCGCAGCCAGCCCACCGAGGCAATCAACAGCCCAACCGTGCCAGCCGTACCGAACACCGTGCAGATGAAAGTCGGGTCGCCCACATCGGCCAATTGCCCTTTTTGTACCCGGAGAAACAACATTTCGAGGATGCCCGCGAGCACCCAAGTGAGTATCGGAATCCAAAGAAACAGACCAGAACGAGGTGTATTCTTTTCGGGCATTTCAGATTTCGACGGCCAATTGACCAACACAATGGCCGCCAACGCCAATACAAACCCCAGCATTTTGCCCCAGCCCGACGACTCACCGTACAGCAAAATCGCGAACGGCACGGTCATCAGGATGGACATTTTTTGCATGATTTGGCTCACCGTCACCCCAAAATACCGCACCGTCAGCGCCGCGAAATTGAAGCCGCTGATAAACACAAAGCCCAGCGCCAGCGCATAGGGCATCCACGGCGTATCCACATTTTTGGCCACGATGGGAAAATGCCCGAGATGCAGCCACCCGCAACAGACACAAGTGAAATAGTTGAAAATAATGGCTTGAAAACTGTTCACCCCGAAGCGGCCAAACAGTTTGAAAATGAAACCGAGCAACACCGAGCACAGCACCGCGAGCGACAAATAGAGCATCGTTCAAATTTTGGGAGGCAAAAGTAA
>CAYZVM010000175.1:0-12892 GCA_964481485.1 uncultured Saprospiraceae bacterium
ACTGCCACGGCAGTTGCGACGGGTGGTTCCGGTCAGTTCACCTACAACTGGAGCAATGGCCAAATGACCGCGAGCATCAGCGGACTATCGGCTGGCATTTACATTGTGACGGTGGTTGACACGGTGGGCGGCTGTATCCAAAAAGACACCGTCATCGTGGATGAAGGCGCAAAAATCACGCTCTCCGTCGGCGATGCTGATGGTTGTCAAGACCAGACCGTGTCTATTCCGGTAACAGCGGACAATTTATTCGAAGTGACATCTTTCTTGTTTGCACTTACCGTGAACGAGGATACGGTGGGCACTGTGCTTGGCATCACGAATGGCAGCATCAACCCTGCGATAATCAACGGGTTTACCAGCCTTCTTTCCAACGATACCTTACAAGTTTCTTGGGAAGATACTGTGCTGACGCTCCCGAACGGCACTGTGCTGTTTAGTATTGACGTGTTGCTTGGTGCGGCTCAGGTCGGTTCTACAAGCCCTGTTTCCATTACAAGCACCCAATTCACACAAGACAGCAGTGGAGTGGATGTGCCGACTGACACGGTCATAGTAGAAAATGGCTTGGTTGAAATAAACTGTGCAGTACCCGACTTTGAAATTGGCGGCGATATCCAAACTTGGAATCCGCCCGTCAAACCGGTGAAAAACGTGGACGTTTCGCTCACAGGCACGCTCACAGACAGCCAGATAACCGGGCCAGCTGGGACGTACTTGTTCCCGATAACAACAGGTGCCAATACGACAATATCGTGCAGCAAAAACACGCCCGGATTGGCCGGCATATCTGGCCTTGACGTACTGCTCGTCAAGCGCCATGCACTGGGTCTCCAACCGTTTACTTCGCCCTACCAATTCGTAGCGGCTGATGTGAGCGGCGAAGGCAACGTCTCTGTGCTCGATGCTTTGCGCATCCAGCAAGTGGCAATTGGCCTGCAAGACCACATCCAAATGTCGCCCGACTGGAAGTTCATACCGAAATCGTATGTATTCCCACCGTTGCCCAATCCGTTGAGCGTGTTACCGTTCCCGGAAAGCATCAGCCACACTGCAGTTGACTCAAGTTTCCTCGACGACGATTTCGTGGCCGTGCGCATGGGTGACGTGAATGGCAACATTGACACGTCGGACTTCTTGCTCGACATTGATGTGGACGACCGTTCCGAAATATTCCAGTTCCGTCTCGACGAACGCCGTTTCTCGGCAGGTGAAACAATCGCAGTGCCGTTCAAGGCCAGCAACTTCACTGACCGCTCTGGCTATCAGATGACGCTCAATTTTGACCCGAATGTGTTTGAACTGGAAGGTATCGAGCCAGGTGTACTGCCTGACATGGGCGATGCCAACTTTGGCCCGATGCGCGTGAAAGAAGGCAAATTGACCACGCTTTGGGTCACCGCCGAACCACTTACCTTTGCCGAAGGCGAAGTCCTTTTCACGCTGCACTTTAAAACATTGCGCAGTGGGGCATCTTTGGCCGAAGTGCTGCGTCCGGGCTCTGACATCATCCGTGCTGAGGGTTACGACCGCGACGGCAATACGATGAAGATTGACTTTGAATTCGTGCAGCCCCTGTCTGGCCAAGAAGCCTCGGTGTTCGCTTTGTACCAAAACCAGCCCAATCCGTTCAATGAAATGACCACCATCGGATTCCGCTTGCCGGAGTCGGGTCGCGCTGCTCTTCGCTTGTTCAATGCTTCTGGTCAGTTGGTCAAGACGGTCAATGGCAATTTTGAAAAAGGCTACAACGAGTTGAACTTTCGCCGCGACGAATTTGGTGCTCCGGGTGTGTACTACTACGAGCTGGAAACCGCCAAAAACAGCGACCGGAAAAAGATGATTTTGATTGATTAAAGCATTGGGCGCGGGTAGGAAAGTTTAGAGAGTTTAGGAACAGTTTGGTTAAAGTTAGAAAATTTAGAGCAGAGACATTGGTGCTTTTCTCCGAGTTTTCAAAACCTTGCTAAACTTTTGCTAAACTCTCTAAACCCTTTTCAAGCCCGCTCTCAATTTTCTTTTTTTAACGGCAACTATTCCTAATTGCTTGATAATTAAAACCATGAGAAATATTCTACTAATCCTGACCCTCTTTGCGGCGCTCATTTTTCCTCGTGCGGCGTTGGCTCAGACGGTCACACTAAAAGCTGATACAATTTCCATCAGTTGCACATCTTCCGACACCGTGCTGATACCAGTTCGGGTTTTCGGGTTCACCGATGTAGGCTCGTTCCAATTCAGTTTGATGTGGGACACTGCCAAAATTGATTATGCCTACACGACCCCGATAAACCCTCTTTTGTTGGGCGGCGGCGTGGATTTTGACTCCAATACCACACAAATAAACGCGGGTAAAATTGCTTACCTGTGGACAAAATCAACGGGGGCTACCCTACCTGACAGCACAGTCATTTTTGAGCTGGCTTTCCGGCGCATCGGGGGTACTTTTGCACCGCTGATGTTTGTCAACACCCCCGTACCCATCGAAGTAGGAAGCACAACCGGCAACATTCTCCCGGTGGTGACCATGAACGGTGGGCTACAGCCGATTGACGACAAAGCGCCGTTTATTATTTGCCCGGCAAACGTGACAGTTCAGGGCAGTGGCTCCACTCCGGTGAATGGCATTGCGCTCGACTCGATTTCGGACAACTGCGAGCCGGTAGCCAACATTGGATGGGCTTCCACGGGTGCCACTGATGTGAGCCAGCCCAACGACCCAGATGCCAGCGGTGCATCTTTCAATGTTGGGCTTTCGACGGTTACTTACACGGTCACTGACGCGGGCAGCAATACGGCAACGTGTTCATTTACAGTAGAAGTGGAATTTGCTATCACGAGCGACTCGCTGACGATACTTGCCGAAAATGCAATCACCTCCTGTGACCAAGTAGTCAGCATAGACATCACGGCTGTAAATTTCGACTCAATTGGTTCGCTCCAATTTTCCTTGGGCTGGAATACAGGCGTGTTGCAATTTGACTCGATCAACAATTTCAACCCAGCACTGCAGCTTTCTTCCAGCGATTTCAACTTGCTTCAAACAGCCAATGGCTTTTTGGCTTTTCTGTGGACAACAGATGTTCAGTTGGGTATCACATTGCCGCCGGGGGCTGTATTGTTTACTGTCAATTTTACGGTGACAGGTGGCGGTGGCACCAATTCGCCCCTCACATTTGGCGATATGCCGGTGCCGCGAGAGGCCGTTTCCAATGCGACAGGTTCTCCTGAAATCATCCCAGCAGCTTGGATAAATGGCGAAGTCAATGTGGAAGACAACGTGTCGCCGATACTCGAATGTCCCGACAATGTCGCCGTGGATTTGCCGATGGGCAATACCAATGTGCAAGTAAATGATTTGGAACCGACAGCACTGCTCGACAACTGCGACCCCAATGTGAATTTGGATTATGTGCGCACGGGTGCCACGACAGGCTCCGGTGCTGGCGACGCTGACGGACTTTACAATCCCGGCGTGACGACGGTGACATACACTGCTGCCGACCAATCTGGCAACACGAGCACTTGCTCTTTCACGGTAACAGTAAGTGCGGCAGGTGTTTTGACGCTGCTGATTGACACAGTGACAGCTGATTGCCAAGGGAGTGCCGGAGTGGTGGCTTTCAACCTTTTTGTGGACAATTGGGACGATATTGTGGGTCTTCAGTTTAATGTAAGTTGGGATGAAACGGTGTTGGAATTTGACACGGTAGGCAATGGCTATCCGGGTCTTGGCCTTTCGCCGAGCGAGTTCAATTTCACCACCGCGCCCAACGGCGAGATTTCCTTTTTTGCCAACGACAACAGCAATAGCTGGCCGCAATTGCCGGACAGCAGTGTTTTGTTCACTATCTATTTCAACGTCCTGAATCCCGCAGGCACTTCTCCAGTTTCTTACAGTGGGTTCATCGAAGCGGTGAACGGTTCGTTCAATCCTGTGCCGGTGCTGACTGTGGGTGGTTTCTTCTCGTCCAGCCTGGACAACACACCGCCTTCGGTCACTTGCCCGGGCAACATCGTGGCGACTACGACGGATACTTGCCTCGCCACTTTGGGCATCCCGCTGCCGCAGGTGAGCGATGATTGTAGCGGTATTGATACCATTGTGCGGGTGCCATCGGACAGCGTTTTTGGCATTGGCACCACGGCGATAGTTTATACGGTATCGGATAGTGCCGGCAACTCGGCAACTTGTATGCTGACGGTCACTGTAGAAGACAACACGCCGCCCGCGCTAGTTTGCCCGCCAAACATCACGGAAACGGCGATTGACGGTTGTGTCGCCAATTTGCTATTGCCGCTGCCACAAGCAATGGACGATTGCAGCGGTATCGACACGCTCTTCCGCACACCCGACGGCGACAATTTCCTTTCCGGCACGACAGATGTGACCTACACGGCGATTGACAGTTTGGGCAATGCTGGCACCTGCACTTTTGTGGTGACGATTTTGGACAACACAGTGCCGTTTTTTACGGGCTGCCCAACTAATATCACAGCGGACGCAACGGGCTTTTCCTGTACAGCCCAAGTGGCTTGGCAACCCCCGGTGCCTAACGATGCCTGCGGACAATCTGGTTTGGTCATTAATTCCAACTTCACGCCGGACAGTATTTTCACTGTTGGCCCACCGACGATTGTGACTTATATCGTCACCGACCTTTCGGGCAACTCAGGGTCTTGTAGTTTTCTCGTGACAATACGGGATACTGCGGCTCCGATAATTATTTGCCCCGGCGACATCACAGTGTCGCCCGATGGCAGCCCGAATTGCGGTGCTTCTGTGCAGTTTGACCTGCCGACCGCGTTCGACAATTGCGACCTTGACTTGGTCATTTCCGGCGACTCCATGCCGGGCGCTATTTTCCCGGCAGGTACCACACAGGTCAACTACGACGCTGAGGACGACGGAGGCAATGTTGCTTCTTGCTCATTCTTGGTGACGGTGGTGGATAATGTGGCACCCATACTTACTTGCCCTGCCGATAGTATAATGCCAGCGGCACAGGATACTTGCGGCGCATTTCCCATTTGGGCAGATGTGACTGCCACCGACGATTGCGATGCGAGCGTGACACCAACTTCTGCTTTCCAACCGGGCGATTTTTTCTCAGTGGGTTCTACGGTAGTGACTTATTCTGCTACTGACCAATCTGGCAACACGGGGATTTGCAGCTTTACGATAACGGTAACGGAGGATGTGCCGCCGTTTATTACAGGTTGCCCCAGCGACATTGGGATATCATTGCCGCCCGGCGACTGTGAAACGGTGGCTTCTTGGGCATTGCCAATTGCTACTGACAATTGCTTGTTGGACACAATGACTTCATCTCATGCGCCGGGCGATATTTTCCCAGCCGGTACGACGGTAGTGACATATACTGCCATTGACGTGGCAGGCAACACAACTATTTGTTCGTTTAGCATTATTGCCGATGACGACATAGCGCCGGTGCTGAGCAATTGCCCACCAAACAGCCCTCCGGTAACAGCAGACCCCTGCGGCGTAGCTATTTTTTGGGATCCTCCAACCGCATCAGACAATTGCACTCCGGATTCCAATCTTGTCATCTTTTCTTCCCATGCGCCCGGCGACACTTTTTTCAACGGCACTGTGAATGTGGTTTATGTAGTAATAGATGCCAACGGCAACCGCGACTCGTGCGCTTTTGATGTCACGGTGATGACCAATCAGCAGCCCGGTTTTATCAATGTACCGATGCTCGACACTATTCAAGGATGTTCTCAGCCGGTTACTTGGACGCCCCCAACCCCCGTAGGCTACTGTATTTTGGCGGACTCTTCCTCTACCCATCAACCCGGCGATACATTCCCGACTGGCACTACGCTGGTGACATATACTTGGGTGGAAGGGAAAACAGGCATAACGACATCCGTCTCTTTTCCGGTAGTTATCATAGATAGCGAGTTGCCAGCCTTCACTTGCCCTGCTGGGCCAATTATCGTAAATGTAGGGGGTGGCATTGTCACAGACGACGACGATTTCCTGTTTGGCGCGAACCCTATTGGGGGAGAGTGTGACGGTGTAGAATTGGATTTTGATGTTCCTTTTGTGACAGACAACTGTGGTATTGACACGCTGTTTGAATTAGACGGACTCTCCTCGAACGATATTTTCCCGGTCGGCACCACTACGTTGGTGTATCAGGCATATGATATTTCGGGCAACACAGCACAATGTGTAATTGCCATCGAAGTGCTGGCCCTCCCGGCGCTCAATCCGGTGGCTTCTCCGGCACTTGGTTGCATCAGCGACCCTGTCACCATCACTGCGGCTGCCATTGCTGATGCTACCTATGTGTGGACTTTTGTCCCGTCGGCACCGCCGGGGCCATCTGTCACGCTCCCGTCCACAGGCAATACGCACCTCATCGGTGGCAACAATGGATTTGGCACTGAGCACATTGGTGTTTACACCGTCAATGCGAGCGTCAATGGCTGCCCAGCGGCACCGGGGTCTGTCACCCTTGAGCCTGCTACTCCGCCTACTGCGAATGTGGACGATGTCGTGGTTTTCCCTGGTGTGACCGATACATTCAATGTCCTGTTGAACGATGCGCTGATTCCTTTTTCGGATTTTGAAATCACGAGTTATGACACATTAAACGGATTAGTGAAACTGGATGATTTGGGAGAGGGCTTTTTCTCTTACCAGGGCGTACCGGGCGTTGTCACCTTTACTTACAGAGTTTGTTCAAATGCTTGTCCCGATTTGTGCGACGAATCAGCGGTACAGATTACCGTCCGACAGACCGATACGCCGTGCAAGGTTTTCAACATTTTCACGCCCGACCAAGATGGCACAAACGACTATTTGATAATAGACTGTCTTGCACTTGGTTTATTCCGCGACAACTCTTTGGTGGTCTATAACCAATGGGGCGACAAGGTATACGAAACGAAAGGCTACAACAATATGTGGGATGGTACGCTCAACGGTGAACCCGGCAGAGATTTGCCCGACGGAGTGTACTATTATGTGTTCAAACCCGGCCCGGGTGAGCCAACGCTCAAAGGTTTTGTCCAAATATTCCGTTAAATGCGGTTATGAGTTATTGGTTATTGGTTATCGGTTATCAGAGAAATGACAACCGGCAACCAATAACCGATAACCGATAACCAATAACCTGTTCAAAATGAAAAAACTCTTATTCTTCTACGTCATACTGGCCACCTGCTGTCAGCTGTCCGCCCAACAAGACCACCAATACACGCAGTTTATGTACAACAAACTGCTGTACAATCCCGCTTATGCGGGTTCGCGCGAAGTACCCACGCTAACGGGCATTTTTCGCAGCCAATGGATGGGCTTTGAAGGTGCACCCCAATCGGCGCTGGTAAGCTTCAGCTCTCATTTTCTGTCTCCGCGCGTGGGCGTGGGCGTGGTGTTGTCTCAACAAAAGATTGGTTTGCAGCGCGATTTCCACGCATCGTTGGCATATTCATATGAGCTGCTGAAATTTGACGACGTATCGGTGCGAGCTGGTATCCAAGCATCGGTGCGCTCGTTGGGCATCGCATGGAACGAAGCCGACCCTGCTCAGCCGCTGGGCGACCCCTCTTTGCCTGACCTAAATCAGCGGACCACCGACTTTTATGGGAACGTGGGCGCGGGTGTTTTTGCCACCGTCAAAGACCGTTTCTTCGCAGGTTTGGCGGTGCCGCGCATTTATTCGAACAACATCGGGGAACTTGATTCCTTGGCGCTCGCAAAAGAATCGCCGCACTTCTACGGTATTGGCGGCGTTGTTTTCAACCTCAGCGACGACATCAAACTTATGCCCGCCGTGCTGTTCAAGTATGTGAACAATGCGCCCTTCGACGCTGATATCAACGTAAACCTCGACATACGGCAAAAAGTGACTGCCGGCATTTCGTACCGCCTCGGCGGCGACGGGCTCGGCGAATCTGTTGATTTGCTCGTGCTTTGGCAAGCCGCGCCCCAATTCGCAATAGGTGCCTCCTACGACTTCACCCTTTCCGACATCAAAGATTACACTGCCGGTTCGATAGAATTGCTCGTGCAGGCCGATTTGAAAAAGCCGAAAAACAAAAACGTTTTTCACCCTCGTTTTTTGAATTAAAAAACGATTTGCAGGTGGTGTGTTTAGAATGGTTTAGATAGTTTAGAATGGTTTAGGTTTGAAATTAAAACCGTTGATTTTCAGGGTCAATTATTTTCTAAACCATTCTAAACTATCTAAACCACTCTAACACTTACTTGCCACACAACCTCGTTTGATTTCAAAAACCAATACCCGAACACCGAAGTTTCTCTAATCAAAATAATCATTTTACTCAAAAATCATGGGAATCATGAGAGCCTGTAAGTACATCACATCCATCCTCGCCTTATGTCTTCCGGCTGGCCTGCTGTTTGCCCAAACCGATTCAGAGCCGGTCACAGTCGAAGTGAAAAACGAATCCGTCGTCAACACAAAAGGTCTGGAGTTCAGCCCCACATTTTACGAAGACGGCATTGTTTTCATTTCTACAAACAACGCCGGTTTGAAAAAACTGACCGACGAAAACAAACAGAATTACACCTCCATCCTGCGTGCCCGGCGCGACGGCGAGGGTGCTTTGGGGTCTGCGGAGCCCTTTGCAAAAGAAATCTCCACGCAATACAACGAAGGCCCTGTTTGCTTCGACCGTACCGCCGAGACGGTCTATTTTTCGCGCAATATCATCGTAAACGGCAAAGAAAAATACAGCAAAGACGGCAGTTTGATGATGCGCATCTATTCTTCCAAAAAAGAAGGCGGCACATGGAGCGAGCCACAGCCGATTTTCCCCGTAAACGACGAGGATTATGCGGACTGTCACCCAGCCATCAGCATTGACGGTGACAAACTGTACTTCGCCTCCAACAGACCCGGCGGAAAAGGCGGCATGGATATCTATGTGTCATACCGGGTCGGCGAATCGTGGAGCGAGCCTGTGAACCTCGGCGAAGGCGTGAACACTTCTGGCAACGAAGCTTTCCCTTTTGTCCATGCCGACAATTCGCTTTATTATGCCTCTAACGGGCTTGAAGGCGGACAGGGCGGGCTCGACCTCTACTATGTTATCCCTGAAGGTTCTAAATGGACAAAACCCGTGAATCTGGGTGTGCCGTTCAACACCAAAGGTGATGACTTTGGCCTCATCGTGGACTTGAATAAAATCAACGGCTACTATAATACCAATGGTAACGGCGGCGCGGGCGAGGATGAGATATTCAGTTTTCATACCGAAAATGGCACCCTCGACGACTATTTGTTGCAAAATGAAAGAGTGCCAGACCGCGAACTTGACCTGCGCATCATCGTGACGGACAAAAACTCCAACGCACCTGTGTATGAAGCAGCCGTCCAGATAATTGACTATGGCAAAAACGACGTGATTGGCCGCGACGAAGCAGGCAACCTCATCTCCATCCAAAAAATAGACGGCAAAGATGTGATGATTACGCTGCCGCCAGATAAAGGCATCAATGGCGAAACCGATGCCAAAGGCCGCTTCCTTACCGAAGTGAAACCCGGCAATTTTGCCATTAGCGTGTCAAAGCAAGGCTATCAGACCAAACAAATCCGTGTGCCTGTTTCAAAAACCGGCAATGAAGTAACCATCCAATTGGAAAAAGTCTCCAATGCCGGCAAAATTCAGTGGAACCCGTCGTTGTTCAACTATGTCACCAACGCTCCACTTGCTGGCACCGTCATGGTGCTGACAAACAAAACAACCAATGCGCAAGACACCCTCGTGACCGATGCCAATGGCATGGTGGACCATTATCTTAACCCCAACACAAAATACAAACTGGAGCTTTTCCAAGCGGGCCGTATCATCGGCGGTACAGAGATTGACACAAAGGATTGGTTGCCTAACCAACTCACCATGCAGAACATCTCCGTCGCGCCACTTTTGCCCGGCTCCGTCATCGAACTGCCCAACATTTATTACAATTTCAATGACGCCACCCTCCGTCCAGACGGGCGAAAAGACCTTGACCTCTTGGTGGCGCTGATGAAACAGCACCCCAGCATAAAAGTCGAACTTGCCAGCCATACCGATGCTCGGGGCAAAGACAGCTACAACCAACAACTCAGCCAGCGCCGCGCCGATGGCGTAGTAGATTATCTCGCCTCTCAAGGTATTCAGCGTGCACGACTGCGCCCCGTAGGCTACGGAGAGAGCGAGCCGCGCAACAAATGCCGCGACGGCGTCACCTGCACCGAGCAAGAACACGGCCGCAACCGCCGTACAGAAGTACGCATTTTGACAGGAGTACAAGGTGCAGCCATGGTATATTTGGATGGCCAAATCGCCGGCGGCTCCGAATCCGCTACCCAACAAAACAATGTCAATACCGCGCCACCAGCCACCGGAAATGTGACTGTCAGCAGTGCCGAACGGGATTCATACCATGTGGTGGCAGGATCCTTCCTCATGGAAGACCGCGCGAACAACCAACTTGGCACTTTGCACAACGCAGGCTATAAAACAGCCCAAATCGTACGTTTCCCCAACTCAACTTATTTCTCCATCAGCGTCGGCAAATTCAAAACGCGCCGCGATGCCGATGCCCTGAAACGCCGGTTGGAAAATGACGGTATAGATGCTTTCGTTCGCGCGGTGCAATGAAGTAATAGCCACTTTCTTACCTTTGCGCCAACTTTCCAGGTCACAGTTTGTTTCCTGAAAAAAAGCAAAAAGAGGATTTTGACATGGCAATAATGATAACCGACGAGTGTATCAATTGTGGTGCCTGCGAACCGGAATGCCCCAACAACGCTATTTACGAAGGTGGAGTGGAATGGGCTATTTCTGACGGCAACACGGTGACGGGTTCATACACATTGGAAGACGGCGCAATGGTGGACGCAGCGAAAAAAAACAGCCCTGTGTCGAACGACTATTATTACATCGTGCCAGATAAGTGTACGGAATGTGTCGGATTCCACGAAGAGCCGCAATGTGCCGCCGTATGTCCTGTGGACTGCTGTGTACCTGACCCCGACCGTGTAGAATCAAAAGAAGTTTTGCTCGAAAGAAAAGCCCGGCTGCATTTGTAGCAACGATGAATTATGGATGACGGGGTCAAATTCATTCGTCAGTTCATCTCTAAAAAATAGAAGTTTTCATGGTTCTAATGATTGCCTGCTGTCCCGGCAAATGGGGTTAGTGGGCAATTTTTTTTAATCCCTGAAAAACATCCCCATAATCGAACGTCCCCAAATTCCGCCAAAAATCCAGCGTCTCTTGCAGCTGCCCCACCGACGAGACGCCCAGCACGACACCGCTCAAGCCGGGGTGCAGCCCCGCATAAATAAGCCCGATATGGTTCATCGTCTTCACCGGCGGGCGCACAAAAGCCGTGTTCCAATCAGGCAAAAGATGTCTGATTTTTTCCAACATAGCCGCTACTTTTTCAGGTTGGCCGCCCCGCGCAAGAAAGACGCTGTCGGGCTCATAATGCTCGTCGAGTTTCACGCCGCCGCCGTTGATGCCGTAAGCAAAGAGTGAGTGTTTGGGTGTTTGAGTGTTCGAGTGCTTGAGTGTTTGAGTGTTTGAGACTAAGGGTTTGTAGCGTTCGAAATCTGATTGGAAAACGTTGTGTTTCAGTTGAATGTCAAAGACGAGGTTCAGCTCCTCATTTGCTTTCAAATATGCTTCCGGGAATTTGATGCCCGACAGCCCCGGCTGGATGTCTGCTTCCCGCCGCAACCGGGCAAGACTTTCCAGCGAGGCCCGAATCGCCGTTGCGTCGTCCCGGTTGTCCCAATGAAACATGAGGCAACGCAGGTTTTCGTCAAACAGGCGGTAGTATTCCTCCCCCATCATCAGGATGAAAGAGGGCGAGAGATTCACCTCCGACGAACGCATATTGTCAAGGCTCCCGATTTTCATGGTGATGCGCAAATCGCGCAGCCCATGTGCTTGCACATATTCACGCAAGATTTTTTCTGCCATGCGAAAGTCGGCGGGATGGCGGTTGAGGGGATAATTCGTGGCGCAGTCCACGTTGCGATGCCCGGCAGCGAGCCAAGTATCCATGAGACGGAAGGCTTCTTGTTTTGGGGTGTTCCAACCCCATTGGGCAGTGCCGAGCAAGAAGGATTTATGGTGTTGCAAATCGTTCATTTTTTTGGAACGAAGGTAGTAACACCGACAGGTGGTGCAGAACAAAATCAGAATTCCACTGTTTTTCCGAAGCAAATTATCTTTGCGCTCACCAAATCAACATTTCAACAAATTAACAATAAGAATGTATCCGATACAACTCACGACTCCCATGGCGCAAGACCTCACCAATTTTGGTTTTGAGGCTTTGGAATCGCCCACTGAGGTAGAACAAATTTTTGAAAATCAACAAGGTACAGCCCTGCTTGTGGTCAACAGCGTTTGCGGCTGTGCGGCGGCGATGGCCCGCCCGGGCGCAAAACGCTCGCTCGAAAATAGCAAACGCCCGGAAAAACTCTACACCGTTTTTGCTGGCGTGGACACGGAGGCAACCGCCAAAGCGCGGGAATATCTACTACCCTACCCGCCTTCGTCGCCGAGCATTGCGCTGTTCAAAGATGGCAAACTCGTTCATTTCCTCGAGCGTCGCCACATCGAAGGCCGCCCGGCGGAGGTGATTGCCGAGAATTTGAAAATGGCCTACGAGCAATATTGCTGAAAACACATTGACTTTTGGCTTTTTGAACGACGGGGTGGCTTGATGCCGCCCCGTCGTTTTTTTCGGGCGAGAGGCATTCCATGTTTTTGAAACATGGAATGTCTGGGCAATAATGGCAGTATGGATATTTTCCCGAAAAATAATTTTTCCCGATGCGCAAGTTTCGCCGTTCGTTTTGTCCTTTTGCGATATGAACCAACGCCAACT
>CAYZVM010000176.1:0-12825 GCA_964481485.1 uncultured Saprospiraceae bacterium
CCGACGAGGTTACGTTTTTTATCCACAAAACTTTCCGACCATGCTTTGGCTGCTGCTGAGCCTGAATATTTTGTTTCCCCCCACCCCCGTCGTCACTTGGCTCACCGAACAAGACCACGATTTCGGCGAAATCCGCCATGGGAGGCCCACCACATTTGTATTTACATTCAAAAATACTGCCCCCGATACTATCTTGTTGCAAACCGTGCGCACCACTTGCGGCTGCACGGCGGCACGCTACACAGAGGAACCCATCGCACCGGGCGATATGGGCGAGGTCGCGGTCGAATACGATGCTTACCAACGCGGGGCTTTCAGCAAAAAAATAAAGGTGTTTTTTGATAAACAAAAAAAGGCGGAAATCCTGTGGATACGGGGCGAGGTAATCGAGAAGTGACACTTTTTGAAAAAGTGTCACTTCTTTACCCGTCCGTTTTCAATTTCAAAAACTTTGTAATCGCCTGTGAAAGAGGCCACTACCGACTCGATGCGGCTGCGTTGTGTGTCGGTGATAAAGATTTGACCGAAGTCGCGCCCGATCAGCAGGCCGACCAATTGGCGGACGCGCTGCTCATCCAATTTGTCAAAAATATCGTCGAGCAGGAGGATGGGCGCAAAGCCTTTTTCGCGGCGAAGCACCTCGTATTGCGCCAGCCGGAGCGCCAGCAGGAAGGATTTGAGTTGACCCTGCGAGGCAAATTTTTTCACCGGCTGTTCGTCCATCCAAAGTGCCAAGTCGTCGCGGTGCGATCCAGTGGTCGTGCGTTGGAGCAGTCGGTCTTTTTCCAGATTTTTTTGAAACAAATCGGCCAAATTAGCACCTCCCGCCAAGTCCGTTTCAAAAGCGGCAGCAACGCCTTCCCGCCCGCCGGAGATGGCGGCATAGTATTCCCGGAATAGCGGCGTGAATGTTTGGACAAACGCCCAGCGCTGATCGTAAATGGCGGCTGCCGGAGCGGGCATTTGGCGGTCAACTCCTTCCAACAGCGCGGCATCGAAGTTTTTTTCTTCCCAAAATTTTTTCAGCAGGGCGTTGCGCTGTTTGAGCAAAGCATTGTAAGTCAGCAGGTTTTGCAAATAGCCCGGGGAAATCTGCGAGAGCGTCGCGTCCAAGAACCGACGGCGCTCTTCGCTGCCGTCTTGCACCAGCGTCACGTCGTCGGGCGCAATCATCACCACCGGAAACTGGCCGATGTAGTCCGTCAGCCGGGTGAACGGCACGCCGTCGCGCTCGATTTCTTTGCGTTGGCCCCATACAAACTTCGCCGCTATTTTGGCCCGCTCATTTTCATTTTCAAAAACACCTTCCAGCCGGAAAAATGACGCGTCGTGCCGCACCAAGTGTTTGTCGTTCAATCCCGTATTGCTTTTGCAAAGGCAGAGAAAATGCACGGCATCGAGCACATTGGTCTTGCCCATGCCATTCAACCCGGTGAAGCAGTTGAGGCGCGGCGAAAGGTCGAACGACTGGCTTTCGTAGTTCTTAAAATTGGTGAGTTTGAGCGAGGAGAGATGCACGGGGCGAAATTACTCCATTGCGGCATTTTCCATTTGATTCATCAAATTCCAAATCGTGCGCTGCCTACTGATTTTCCAAATTTTCAAAATCCTCAGATTGGAGGCGTTGGATGATCAATTTGGTCAACCGGCGCAAAAATTCGGCTTCGTTGGCCTCATAAGTTCGAAGTTCGTCTATCGTAAAATGACCGATGACGGTGCCAAAAAGCAGGTTTCGAAACCGTTGGTCGGCACGCACGGCATCGGTAATCCATTCCATCTGGGCTGGTTTGGCCAATTTGAAAAAGACGTTTTTGCGCTTCTGGATGTGGGTATTGAAAAGGTGTACGAGCAACGGGTGTTGCATTTTCAGGATGGGGCGCAGGGTTTGGTTTTGGAAGGCCTCCTCCGGCTTGGATTGGGTGGTGGGAAGTTGCAGATCGGGCCGGAGTTGGAGCAGTTGATGTTCGTCGCGCATGGAATTTTTACAAAAGTTCCAGCGACAACAACGAGATGGGATAATGGTTTTGGAAAAAACTATGCATTGGCAGATTGAAAGTCGGCGGCGGTTTTGGAAGCCACCAGCCCAATCTTCTTCCCTTCCTCCAGCATCCGCTGAAACGCCGCCTCGAATTCGTTCGGGATTTCTCCGTCCAGAATCGCCTCGCGCACAGCAGTTTTGATGACACCCACCTCTTTTGAAGGCTGAATACCAAAGGTTTGCATGATGACCTCGCCCGTGATGGGCGGCTGCCAGAGGCGCATCCGGTCGGCTTCGCTCACCAAGGCCATGCGCTCTTTGAGGTATTCGTAACCTTCAAGGTAGCGCACCATTTTGCGCGGGTTTTTGGTCGTGATGTCTGACTCGCAGAGTTTCATCAAATCGGTTATTTCTGGCCCGGCATCAAAAAGCAGTCGGCGCACGGCGCTGTCGGTCACTTGTTCTTTGGTGAGCGAAATGGGGCGCAGGTGGAGGCGCACCATTTTTTGCACAAACTCCATTTCGGCTCCGAGTGGCAGGCGGAGGTGGCGGAATATTTTGGGTACCATGTTGGCGCCCACCCATTCGTGGCCGTGAAAAGTCCAGCCCACCTCTTTGTCAAAACGTTTGGTGGCTGGTTTGGCGATATCGTGCAGCAGCGCTGCCCAGCGCAACCAGAGATTGTCGCTGCGCCGGCAGAGGTTGTCGAGCACTTCGAGGGTATGGTAAAAATTGTCTTTGTGGGCGCGTCCGGCGCGGTCTTCCACGCCTTGCAAGGCAGCGACTTCGGGCAAGATTATTTTCAACAATCCGCTGTCGAACAACAAATTGAAACCTATGGAAGGCTTCGGTGTTTTCAGGATTTTTTCCAATTCGGCAGCGATGCGCTCTTTTGAAATAATATGGATGCGGGTGCGGTATTTTGAAATGCCCTCGAAGGTATTGGGTTCGATGACGAAGCCGAGTTGGTTGGCAAAACGGATAGCACGCATCATTCGGAGCGGGTCGTCGGAGAAGGTTTTGCCGGGGTCGAGCGGGGTCTTGATGATTTTTTGTTCCAAATGCGCCAGCCCGTCGAAGGGGTCGAGTATTTGCCCAAAGGTGTCTTCATTGAGACTGACGGCGAGCGCGTTGATGGTAAAATCGCGGCGGTTCTGGTCGTCTTCGAGGGAGCCTTCTTCCACATCGGGCTTGCGGCTATCGTCGCGGTAACTCTCGCGCCGTGCGCCGACAAATTCGATTTCGATGCCTTCGTGCCGCAACATGGCGGTGCCAAAACGGCTGTAAAAAGCGACTTTAGGCCGGGGCGAAAGTTTGGACGCCACTTGCTCGGCGAGTTTGATGCCGCTGCCAACACACACAATATCAATGTCTTTCGTGGCACGACCCAGCAGGCGGTCGCGCACATAGCCACCCACGACGTAGGCGGGTACACCGAGTTCGCGGGCGCAGCGACCGACGAGTTCAAATATTTTTCGTTCGTGAGGAAGTATGGAAAAAAGCATCGTTTCTGGTTGCTGGTTGGCGGGGTTTCTGGTTCATTCACTATCAAACCAACGGTGTGTTGGGATTTTCCTCCAGCATTTTTTGGTATCGTTTGACGCATTCTTCAAACGAAAGAGTTTCCCCATCCACAAGTTGCCTAACACTTGATTCAATTTTGTGGAAGTGTATCAATTTCCCTACAAAATCTATCAATTTAAATTGTTCAGGCAAGTTTTCTATTACACGCAGAAGTGTTTCTTTTCTGTACATAAGCGAGGCTTTTAATGAAAATTAGTTGCCAAAAAGTTCCCCAAAAAGGTCGTACTCTTCCGCCCCCGTCACCCGCACATTGGCAAAATCGCCGAGCCGGACGTAGTTGCCTTTCGCTGGCACAAGTACTTCATTGTCAACCTCCGGCGAATCGGCTTCCGTGCGCCCCACAAAATATTGGCCTTCTTTTCGGTCGAACAAGGTTTTGAACACCTGCCCGATTTTTGCCTCATTTTTGGCGAATGAAATCTCTTGCTGCACTTCCATGAGGCGGCTGGCGCGTTCTTCTTTTGTTTCCGGCAATACGTCGTCGGGCAGTTCGTAGCCGCGCGTATTTTCCTCATGCGAGTATTGAAAAACGCCGACACGCTCGAATTGCTGCTTCTGAACGAAGTCCAAAAGTTGCTCGAAATCGTCTTCCGTTTCGCCGGGATGACCGACGAGGAAAGTGGTGCGCAAGGCGATACCCGGCACTTTTTCCCGGATTTTTTCCAGTAAATCTTCCGTCTCCGAGCGGGTGATTTGGCGGCGCATCAGGTTCAAAACGTTGTCGCTGGCGTGTTGGAGCGGGATGTCGAGGTAGTTGCAAATTTCCGGACGCTCGGCCATAACATCCAGAATTTCAAGGGGAAACTTCGACGGATAGGCGTAGTGCAGCCGAATCCACTCAATGCCCTCCACATCGGCCAATGCGTGCAAAAGGCGCGGCAATTCGCGGGTTTTGTAAATATCGAGGCCATAGTATGTGAGCTCTTGCGCGATGAGCAGGAGTTCTTTTACTCCGCGTTTTGCCAAGTTCTTTGCTTCAAAAACCAACTCCTCGACGGGGCGGCTGACGTGTTTGCCGCGCATGAGCGGGATGGCGCAGAAAGAGCAGGTGCGGTTGCAACCTTCCGAAATCTTGAGGTACGCATAGTGCGGCAACGTCGTGATTTGGCGCTCGCCGAGCAGTTCGTATTTGTAATCGGCTTCGAGGCGGGCAAGTAAACTGGGCATTTCCAAGGTGCCAAAAAAGGCGTCCACTTCGGGGATTTCCGTTTCGAGGTCGTCTTTGTAGCGTTGCGAGAGGCAGCCGGTGACATAGAGTTTTTCGATGCCGCCCGATTTTTTGATGTCGGCGTATTCCAGAATCGTGTCGATGCTCTCCTGTTTCGCCACGTCAATAAAGCCGCAGGTGTTGACAATCACCACATTGGCATCCAATTCGGGCGCTTCGTGCGTCACCTCGAAGTCGTTGCCGCGCAATTGTGTAATCAGGTTTTCGCTGTCCACCAGGTTTTTGGAACAACCGAGCGTGACGACGTTGATTTTATCCTTGCGAAAAGTCTTGGTTCTCATAATGAAGCCGCAAAGGTCGGGTAATTTGCCAAAATTTTGCCGCGTGCTTTGCAAACGGATTTTACCTTTGCCGCCCTTCGACAAAGAACACGCGACTTCATGACTCAATCCGAACTCCTCGACCGCCTCGAATCAGACTCAAAAAAACTGTTGGAGACCGTCCGCGCCCAAATGGCCACGCTTCCGCCGGAATCGTTGCAAGTCCGCCCCGGCGAAGGGCGCTGGAATGCGCTCGAATGTTTCGCTCACCTCAACGCGCATTTCGACTATTTCCTGCCGCGTATCGAACTGGCGATGCACAAAGCCAAAGCCCGCTCTTGGGCGCCCGACGTGGAGCGAAAATCCAACTGGCAAGGCCAGATGTCCATCAAAGCCGTTGACCCACTGAACATGGGGAAAGTTCGAAAAAAAAGCCCTAAACGCATCAATCCCAAGCACTTGCAAGTTCGTCCTACCGAAGTCAAAGCCTTTCTCATCAACGCCGAAATGCTCTTGCGACTCCTTCAGCAAGCCCGCGAAGTGGATTTGAACAAGGCTAAAATCGCCCATTTTCGCTGGCCGCATTTCAACTTTTTGCTCGGCGATTTGCTCGAATACATCGTGCTGCACGCCCAACGCCACACCCTCCAAGCCCAAGCCGCCGCGCCAAAATTTTGAGTAAAACGGATTTGCAAATCCGTTTTACATTTGCCCCTGCGTCGGTGCCTTTGTCATCATTCCTGCGACAAAGGATAATAGGGAATCCGGTGAAAATCCGGGACAGTCCCCGCTGCTGTGAGCCTCTTTTAACATTTTCGGCCATTTTGCCACTGTTTCAACAACTTAGAAACGGGAAGGCGCCGAAAACGAGGCGAGTCAGAAGACCTGCCGCTGCAACATACACACTTCGGGCTTTCGGAGGAAAAGCCGGGAAGAAAACGAACCGTAGGCATGGCCGTTCGGAGATCCAGGTTTTTCTATTGGCGAAATTCCTCCTCCGCGAGTGCCTGCCGCGTTCTTGTTCTGCCCGTTTTTCCCGCCGCAGTCTTCATTTCAAAACTGGGCAGCGTGCGTCAAATCTTCTTCTTTTTCGGTTTCTTCCTGATGAGTACCAGTGGATTGTGTGCGCAAAACGACACCTTGCAAGCGCTACCGCTGACCGAAATATCCGCGCCGCAACTCCGAAATCAGCCACTCGGCGCCCAATCTTCCACCCTCGACAGTGCCAGGCTCAGCATTCATCAGGCGGAAAATGTGGCGGATTTACTCTCGAAAAGAAGCGGGATTTACGTGAAAAGTTATGGCTTGGGAAGTCTCGCCACCAGCGCCGCGCGCGGCGCTGGCGCCAGCCAAACCGCCGTCGTGTGGAATGGCTTTTCGCTACAAAGTCCCATGCTGGGGCAATTGGATTTCGCCCTTTTACCAACGATTTTTGTGGACGAAATGATCCTGCAATACGGCGGCAACAGCGCGGGCTGGGGCAGCGGCGCTATCGGCGGGGCGGTTTTATTGCAAAATAAAACACAGTTTTTCAAGGGCTTATCTGCAAATGCAAACATCTCAGCAGGCAGTTTTGGCTGGCAACATTACGCGACAGCGTTTCGCTACGGCAACGGCAGATTCGCCGGTTCGACTCGACTGTTTTTTGAAAAAGCGGAAAACGATTTCACGTTTCAGGTTCATCCCGACTTGCCGGAGAAAAGGCAGGAACACGCCGCGTTGCAGCAACAGGGCATTTTGCAAGAACTTTTTTGGAACATAAAGCCCGGTCAGGAACTCGCACTCCGCGCCTGGCTGCAAAATACCGACCGCGAAATCCCGCCCACGCTCGTACAAAACCGCAGCGCAGCGACGCAAGCCGACGAATTTTCGCGAACCAGTTTGCACTGGAAACGAACAGGAAAAAATGCTGTTTTTCAAGCCCGTGCCGCCTTTTTTTCCGAAAAAATAGACTACCGCGACGAACTCATCGGGCTGGAATCGCTCACCCGATTCAACACCTGGATGGGCGAAGCGGAGGTGACCTGGTTTTTGGGAAAACAATTCCGCCTTCAAAGTTCTTTTTTGCAAACCCACACCCGCGCCGACGCGCCTGCTTACGAAAACTCGTCGGAGCAATCGCGCACGGCCTTGTTTGCAGCCGTTCGCCGGGAAGGTAAACGCTGGCGGGCACAACTCGACGGCAGACTCGAACTGGCCTACGGCGACTTAGTGCCGTTCACGCCGAGCCTAGGCGCAGATGCAGACGTTTTTAATTGGTTGAAAATCAAGGGAAAAATCGCCCGAAATTATCGCCTGCCAACACTCAACGACCGATTCTGGCGACCGGGTGGCAATCCCGACCTTTTGCCGGAAAGCGGCTGGAGCGAGGATTTGGGTTTGGTTTTTCACGGAAAAAACGAGCGGTTTCGCTGGGAATATTCCGTCACCGGCTACCATCGCCGCATCGAAAACTGGATTCTTTGGGCGCAAAAAGAGGGGCAAATTTTCTTTTCGCCACAAAACATCGCCGAAGTCTGGAGCCGGGGTTTGGAAAATCGCCTCTACCTGAATTTTCATTTTTCCTTCGGTGAAATCGTCGTTTCCGGCGGCTATGATCTCACCCGTTCGACCAACGAGAGAGCCATCAAAAGCCCCAGCATCGAAGCTGGTTCGCAACTGTTCTACACGCCGCAGCACCGGGTTTTTAGCGAAATCGCTTTTCACAGCAAAGGTTTTCAAATCACAGGTTTTCAACAATTTACGAGCGAAGTCGCAGGTTTGAACGAACCTGTTCCGGCCTTCACAGTCGGCAGCTTGCGGGTGCAGTACGGGCGTTCGTTCAGTCGTTGGGGCGGGACGGTATTCCTGCAAATTGAAAATATCTGGGATGCGGATTATCTGGTCATGGAGCGGCGGCCCATGCCGGGGCGGTATTTCCGGGCAGGGCTGAGCATGGGACTAAAAAAACGCAGAGACGCGGAGAAGTTTTAAATAAAAACTCTGCGTCCCCGCGTCTCTGCGGTGAAGAACGCAACAACATTTCAACATAAAATTCGAACAAATGCACCGACTTAATACCTTCATTTTCGCCCTTTTATTGACCAACTGCTTGCTCGCGCAAACTGTCGCGGACTTTGAAAATTTCAATTTGCCGCCTAATACTTTCCTCAACGATGCAGGCCCAACGGGCGAGTTTTCTGCTGGAAATATCTCATTGCCAAACAATTACAACCCTGATTGGATGAGTTGGGACGGCTGGGCGGTTTCCAACCGGACGGACACTACGACACCGGGATTTCTCAACGAATCGAGCGCCATTGCAGGCAGCGGGACGCAAGGTTCGGCGACTTATGCGCTGAGTTACGTCATCGGCGCTTCTACTTTGCGGCTTGAAAACCGTGGCACGGTGAACGGCCTTTACGTCACGAACAACACCTACGCCTATTTCAGCATAAAGGACGGCGACGCTTTTGCCAAAAAATTCGGCGGCATCACGGGCAACGACCCCGATTTTTTTCTGCTCACGGTGAAAAAATACCTTGGCGGCCAACTCAGCACCGACAGCGTCAATTTTTATCTGGCCGACTACCGCTTCTCCGACAACGCGCAAGACTACATCGTGCAGGATTGGGCATGGCTTGATTTGAGTTCGCTGGGCAGTGCCGACAGCCTACGGTTCAGCCTTTCGTCGAGCGACGTGGGTGCCTTTGGCATGAACACGCCAGCCTATTTTTGTGTGGACAATGTGACGACGACGGACTTGGCTTCTACTAAAAACGCTCGCGCCACTGCCTTGCCCATCAAGGTTTACCCCAACCCAACTTTCGATTTTTTGACCGTCCGGTTGCCGGAAGAAAACAAGGCTGCTTTCGTGCAAATATTTGATTTACAGGGAAAAGTTGTGTTGGAAAAAACGATTTCCGAGGTTCAAAACCGCTTGGACGTTTATCTTTTGCCACCGGGGACTTACCTGCTTCGGGCGCAACAAGGCGGCAAAATCGGGAGTGGGATGTTTATGAAAGAATAAGGTTGTGACCGCGCATGGCTGGCGGTACACGGTACAGCAAAATGAGCCGTGAATTGTCAAAAAATCTTGCTGATCATCAAATCAATGACCTCGATGCAGATAAGGATGATGATAATCCATTCGAGTTTGCTGCTCTCGCGGTGGAGGTAAAGTTCGCGGAACACGGAAAGGTTGTCTTCGATAACTTTGAAGGTGTATTCAATTTCTTTGAACCGGGTTTGTGTCTCGAATGTGCGGGCCAGCCCCCGGTAGATACGGTCGAGGTATTCGTCGTACCAAATCAGGTCGGGGCTGTCGAAAATGAAGAGATTTTCGACGATGCGGTTTTTGCTGTTGAGCGTACGCCCGATGAAGCGGAGCATATTTTTCCGGCTGATATGGATGGAACCTTCAGTTTCCATTTGGGTAGTGAAAATGCGGATTTCCGAAAGGAGTTCGTGGGCGCGTTGGGAATAGAAGTCGAGCGCCACGGAGTGCGCCACGTTGAGCATGGTGATTTTCACCACGTCGCCGGTCAGTTGTGGCGCTACGAGGCTGTCAAATCCGATGGAGAGTTGTTCGCCGGGCTGGACTTCTATCTCAAAGTCGTCGCGGATTTTTTCGGGGAGGGGGTGTTCGCAGAATTGTTGGAGAAGCGCGAGGTTTTTGCTCACGTCCGTGTCGCTCATGTTGGCGAACACCACGGCGCCATAGTCGAAGGCGTAGAAATAGCGGTCTTCGTCCACACGGTAGAAAAGTTCGGACGGGTTTTCTTGTAGCAGTGTGCCTGCATAAGTTTCCTTCAATTGCTTCAGGCGCAGCGCTTCAGCGATGTAATAGGCTGTGATTTTCATATTTGGCGCGAATATCGGCAGATTCGTTCATCATTGCAGATTGGTGAATGTTGAATTGGCGTAAGTTTGCGTTGAAAAAAAACTCTTTCCCCTTTGGCTCCCACCGCGATTGTTGACCTTGCTGTCAGTACTGTTTTAGGATTAGTCATGTTTGGCGTCGGGCTGTCATTGACGGCTTCCGATTTTGTTCACATCATTCGCCACCCCCGTGCGTTTTTCACGGCATTGGGTGCCCAGATGCTGGGTTTACCGGTCATCGCTTTCATTATCAATTTGTTAGCCCCTATCCCTGATGTGCTCAAAGTTGGGTTTATCATCCTGTCGGCCAGCCCTGGTGGTGCCACCTCGGGTTTTTTGACCTATTTGTGGCGGGGCAATGTGGCGCTCTCGCTCTCGCTCACGGCAGTCAACAGTTTCCTTACCCTCTTTTCCATCCCTATCGTGGTGAACCTCGGCTTGCTGGTTTTTATGGGGCGAGAGACCGAGTTGCACCTACCTTTTTGGGATACGGTGCGCCAGATATTTTTCATCACGATTATCCCCGCCACCATCGGCTTGTTTGTCCGGAGGCAATTCCCGGTTTTTGCCGAAAAAATAAGCAAGCCATCCAAATATGTGATGCTCGGCTTGTTGGCAATTGTTTTTGGGATAAAAATGTTCGCGGGAGAGCGCCACGGGGGCGCTGGGCTTGATGTGCACGATTTCCTTGTCATCACGCCAGTCGCGCTGATTCAAAATGCGGGGTGTCTGTTTTTTGGCTACTTTTTTATGCAATACATGGGGTTGCCTCATTCGTCGCGCCTCACCGCCGCTATGGAAAGCGGGGTGCAAAACACCACCCTCGCGTTTCTCATCGCCAACAATTTGCTCGCCAACCAGGACATGGTGAAGCCCGCGCTGGTATATTCGCTGTATTCTTTTTGGACGGCCTGCCTTTTTGCCTACAAAGCCAACAAAGCCAATGGGGTGCGTACCACGCCGAGCGTGATGGATGAGGAGGAAGATGAAGCGGTTGAAAAAGTTGACAAAAATTGATGAAAGTTGAATAGGGTTGGATTTTTATCAATCTCCATAAATTTGGTTTTATGTCAAAAATCTGGAAACAACCTGCCACTTTGGAAGGAATCAATGCTTTGAATGACAACACTATGGCCGACGGGCTCGGCATCGTGTTCACCGAAATCGGCGACGACTGGCTCACGGCCACCATGCCCGCCAACGAAAAAACGGTACAGCCTTTTCGCATCCTGCACGGCGGTGCCAACGTGGCATTGGCCGAAACGCTCGGCAGCGTGGCCAGCACTCTTTGCCTCGAAGATTTGGCCACCCATACGGCGGTAGGGGTGGAAATCAACGCCAACCACCTCAAGAGCGTTCGCGAGGGCGGCATGGTCACGGGCGTATGCCGCCCGGTGCGCGTGGGGCGGCAAATGCACGTTTGGCAAATCGAAATCCGCGACGAAAAGGGGGAACTGTCGTGCATTAGCCGACTCACCGTGGCTATTGTGGCAAGGCGATGACGTTCATTGTAAAAAGCGATTTCTACTTTTGCACCCTAATTTGGTGGTTCACACCTTACCGCTTTTATTTCCTGACCTTCATGCTTTGCTAACGGCTGCCAGCAGCCTTCAATCCATTTCTTTTTCAATGAAAAATTTACTGCGAATCTCCGTGTGGTCAATACTCACATTGGCCGCCTGCCCCCTCTTTGCTCAAAATTTCAACCTTGAACTCCGCGCCTCGCTGGAATATCCCGGCCAAACACTGGCCAACATCTGCGGCTACACGCAGGGCGGGCGCGAATACGCGCTGGTTGGCGGCTCACAGGGTCTCATAATCGTGGATATCACCAACCCCGCCGCGCCAGTGGACATTGTGCAAATCCCCGGCCCCGACAATCTTTGGAAAGAAATCAAAACGTACAGCCATTACGCCTACGTAACTTCGGAAGGCGGCCAGGGCTTGCAAATTGTGGATTTGAGCGCATTGCCCAGCCCAAACTTGGACTATCATTTTTACACGGGCGATGGAGAAATTGCCGGCCAGCTGAACACCATCCACGCCCTGCACATTGATACCAAAAAAGGGTTTGTCTATCTCTTTGGCGGCGGCCTTTTGGGCGGTGCGGCCAAAGTACTGGACTTGAACGTGGATGCGTACAACCCAACTTATGTCGGAAAATTTGACGCCCTCGGCTACATCCACGATGGCTTTGCGGACAACGACACGCTCTATGCCTGCCATATTTATACTGGCCTGCTCTCTATCACGGACATGAGCGACAAATCGAATCCGGTGTTGCTCGGCACGGTGCAAACGCCCGGCAAATTCACCCACAACGCATGGATTACTGACGACCGCAAACACATCCTCACGACAGACGAAGACACACCTTCTTTTGTCACTTCTTACGATGTCAGCGACCCCGAAGACATCAAAGAACTTGACCGCACCTCTACCAACGACGGCAACAACTCCATCGGCCACAACGTACACGTCCGCAACGACTGGGCCATCACATCGTGGTACACGGATGGATTTGTCATCAGCGACGTACACCGCCCGGACAATATGGTCATCACAGGGTGGTACGATACATGGGCCGGCACAGGGCCCGACTTTGACGGCTGCTGGGGCGTGTTCCCTTTCTTTCCATCCGGCACTATCGTGGCTTCCAACATCCCGAACTTGAATGGCGGCACAGGCAAACTGTTCGTCCTCACGCCTAATTATGTCCGCGCCTGTTACTTGGAAGGCACTGTGAAAAGTGGCTGCACTGGGCTGTCTTTGAACGATGTGACCATAGACGTCAACAGCAACGATTCTTGGATTGACACAAAAACTGGCACCGATGGCGTGTTCAAAACCGGACAGGCGCAACCGGGCAACTTCACCGTCACGGTCAGCAAAGCAGGGTTTGTTGCCCAAACTTT
>CAYZVM010000177.1:0-12772 GCA_964481485.1 uncultured Saprospiraceae bacterium
GCCGCGCATTGGCCGAGGATTTTATGTTTTTGCCTGATTATGTGCATGATATGTTTGCCACTGCCCGCATCAACGATTCGACGCTGTTGGTCAATGCCGAGCGGCACATACCCGAATATTCGTTTCCCAAGACCGAGTTCAAGCCCGGTTTTTTCGGTCGCCCGTTTTGGGTGATGTGCCTCGTAGCGCTCATCGGATTGGCGAGCATGTTGCACCGCCGGGCAGAAAGGATTTTCGACACCATTTTTTGGTTCGTATTGGGCGTAGCTGGGCTGCTTTTGGCGCTCCTCTGGTTTGCGACCGACCACACAGCCACGAAACCGAACTTCAATGTGTTGTGGGCGTTGCCGACACATTTGCTCGTTTTTTGGCGTAGCCATCGGGCTGGCTGGGTGCGCTACTATTTTGCAGCAGCGGGCGGCCTCGCGCTGTTGGCACTTGTTTTTTGGAAAATCATCCCGCAGGAAATGCCCGTTGCGGCCATGCCGATTGTGGCGTTGGTGGCGGTGAAGGGGCTTTGGAAGTATCGAAAAGGCAAGAGCTAGTTTACCTTCCCCAGAAAGGCGGAGTTGTTGAAAATCAATTCTCTGGGCCTTCGCGTCTCTGCGGTTTCGGAAAAGTTTTGCACTCTAAAATGCCGCATAGTACCGCGCCCCCAACGTCACGCCCTCCTGCCCTACCCTTTCCAGCCCCCAGCGCCCCTCTTCGGCGAAAACCGGCCCCTGCTGTTGCCCACTGTGCAACAATTCGTACTGGTCGTAGTCAATCGCTCGGCGGTTTTGCAGTTTTTCAAATACCTTAAAATGCTGCGCCACGTCGCGCCATTTTTTCTGGACGACGGCTTCAAACACCTTTGCTTTCGAGCCGGAGCCGTAGGCCACGAAGCCCAATTTTTTCCCAGCCAAATTGCCGTTTTCTGCAAAATCACATTCGAACGTGCTCATGAGCGCGAGAAAAATAGAGGCCGTGTACAGGTTGCCGGTTTCCATGCTGGCACGCTGCGCTTTTTCTATTTTTTGAGAAACAAAGCGGCGGTAAAGTGTTGATTCACTGACGCTTTTCAAAAAACTGGCGTGTGCTTTATCAAAAGATTTTTTATCCAAAAACTGCTCCGCGTCCGGCTCTTGAAAGCCGAATTTTTCAATATCGGATTTCCATTTCCCGCTCTCTTTTCTTTCTTGGACAAAACGCTCCACAAACATCCGCTTCGCGTGAAAGGCATAAGGCAGGTGGAAAATCATCCGCGCCCAACGCTCGCTCAACGCCCGGTACCGGTCGGCCCCGAACAACTTGGCCGACACCGCCCGGCGGCGAAAATCGTCGAGCGCCTCGTTCATCCTATTTTGGTAGCAGAGGTTGGAAAACTGCCCGTCGAACACTGGAGTTTCGCTGAATTTTTCCCGGCGGGGTTTGTAAAAATCGTGCACACTCTCCATCGCCACGCCAAAGAGCCGACGCACCACGAGCAGGCGCGGATGCCAGCGCACGAGCATGGCCACAGCGCCCGCGCCCTGCGTGTATTCGCCCGTGGAGCCGAGTTCATATTTGGCGATATCGCTGGCCACGACGATGCCGATATTCTGGCGGTCAGTGGCCACCCAGTCAAGGGTGTTTTGCAGCGCGTCCGTCGCACCGATGCAGGCGAACGTCATATCCAGCACATCGCAATGGCGGAAGCAGCCAGTGCCAAAACGGTCGGCAAAACGTTGGACGAGCATCTCCACCGCGTAGGTGCCAGTGGGTTTTGCCATGTCAAGTGCGCTCTCCGTGCCGAGGTAGATGCGCCTGATGTGGCGCGGGTCGAGGCCGTTGCGCTCGATGAGTTCGGCCACTGCTTCAGCGGCCATGGTGGCGGCATCTTCGTGGGCGTCGCAAACAGCCATTTTGTGGAGGCCGAGGCCGTGCGAGAGTTTTTCGTGGGGGATGTTGCGCCGTTCGGCCAATGCGCGGATGTCCAAATAAAGTTTTGGGGCATAAAATGCCATGTCGTCAATGCCGATGGGAAGAAGTGCCATTATGTGTTTGTTGTTGATATGTTGATGTTTCGATTTGGTTGTTGTTTGTCGTCTGTCCGAAGGCTGATTTGCACGTCTTTCGCTTTAGAGCAGATTCACTCCGAACACGAAAATGCATCCTGAACGGCGTGGCGTGCAGTTCAGACAAAATAATACGGGAATATGGTTAGGGAAAAACTATCGCTGTGTGGTGTCGGCAGCGAGCAGAAAAGCGGCGGCGAAGATAGATTGAAATCATTAAATGGTATGGCACATTGTCTTGTAACTTTGTGACGATGACCAATGATTTTTTGCAAGATACTTCTGCGCTCGTCCGCGAGCCTTTTGAGTTGAAATCCGTGCCGGGCTCTGAGGAGGAACTCTTGGCTTTGCTCGCCGACAGCATCGCCGAAATGCTCGAACAACGCCCGGAGTACCTGATGAGCCTTCTTTATCGCCTCGATGTGCTGGAGAAAAAAATCGTCCCCGTGATGCACCCCGACGCGCCAGAGCCTGCCAACTGGGGGCTCGCCCGCTTGGTGCTGGAACGCCAAAAAGAGCGCATCGAGACGAAACGCACGGTGAAGCCGGAGCCGTTGGAAGGTTTGGAAGGTTGGGAGTGGTGAATGCGCAGAAAACTTGACCGCAGCGACGCCATCTTCGTTTGTATGCACAATAGCCTTATTGTGAAAAACACCCTTTCCCCTTTGTTTTAATTTTTTGAAATTCAGATTTGAACTGCCAAAGTTTTGCTCGCCGCACGGCTTCCCAGTTGTGATTTAAATTGGCGTTATTGTCAAAATTACTCTTTGAAATTAATTATTGTTTTTTTCTTTGCGGAGCCCACTGATACATTGAAAACACAGTGTTATGAAACCTTTTCTGTACATTCACCAAATTTAGTTTTATTCGTATGAAGCGATTTCAACAAAAATTATTTCTCATGCTCACCTGCTCCATGTTATTGTGCAGTAGCGCACTCTACGGACAGCGGCAGATTTCAGGCCGGGTGACGGATGCCGAAAGTGGGGAGGCACTCATCGGGGCGACCGTGGCGGCGCAAGGAACTACGAGCGGCACGGCCACCGACTTTGATGGCAGGTACACTCTTCGAGTGCCCGACGGCGCTACCGTGCTGCGTATCAGCTACACTGGATATACCGAGCAAACGGTTACTCTCGGTGCTTCCGATGTGGTGGATGTGAAATTGGAACCTGGAGCGGCGCTTGAAGAAGTGATTGTGATTGGCTACGGCACTGTGAAAAAAGAAGATGCCACAGGGTCGGTGAATTCCGTCACAAGCAAGGACTTCAACAATGGGCCTATTGTGTCGCCGGAGCAGCTCATCGCGGGCAAAATCGCCGGTGTGCAAATCACCCAACACAGCGGCGAGCCAGGTGGCGGCATCTCTATCCGCATCCGGGGCGGCACTTCGGTCGGCGCGAGCAATGACCCACTGTTTGTCATTGACGGTGTTCCGATTGACAACGAAGGCACCGCCAGCGGCAGAAACCCGCTCAACTTCCTCAACCCCAGCGATATCGAATCTTACACGGTGTTGAAGGACGCATCCGCTGCTGCTATTTATGGCTCGCGGGGCGCCAACGGGGTCATCATCATCACGACCAAAAAGGGCAAAAAAGGCAGTCCTGGCACTTTGACTTACGATGGGTATTATACCGTAACTTCGTTTGTGGAAGAGCCAAACGTGCTGAGCGCCGAAGAATTCAGGAATGTGGTAACGTTTGTCGCGCCCAACCGATTGGAGAAACTCGGCACCGCCAACACCAATTGGTTCGACCAGATCACTCAAAACGCCACAGGCCATAGCCACTCCTTGTCTTTTTCTGGAGGCTCCGAAAATATCGGCTACCGCGCTTCGGTCGGCTATCAAAAATTGGAAGGCGTGCTGATTGGTTCGGAGACAGAAAAGACAAGCGTCGGCTTCAACTACAACCATTCGATGTTCGACAACAAACTGAATGTCAACGCCAATTTGCGCGGCGCGTTCACAAAAGATTTGTTCGATCAAGGTCAAATCGGCGCGGCGTGGTTTTTTGACCCGACCCAGCCAGTGTACGATGCCGACAACAGGGCATTTGCCGGTTTCTTTGAATATGGCATCGGCCTTGCCCCCCGCAATCCCGTTTCCACATTCTCACAGATACAAGACCAAGGGCGCAGTTACCGCAACTTGGGCAACATCGAGGCAGAGTACAAATTCGATAATTTCATCCCCGGCTTGAGCGCAAAGGTCAACCTCGGATTCGATGTGTTGAACGGCAAAAAGCGGCGTTTTGTGCCGACAACTTATTCCAACACATCCGTGACCAATTTCAACGGGGAAGTATTTTTGGAAAACCCCAGCCGCACCAGCCAATTGTTGGAAACCTACCTGACCTATAAAAAAGCAATCGGCAGACACCACGACATCACAGTAATGGGCGGTTATTCTTGGCAGGATTGGGATGAGGAGTACCCCAATTTCAGAGCGTTCAACCTCTCTACCGATGCTTTTGGCATCAACAATCCCAGCGTGGCATCGAACTTTGAAGCAAGAAATTTTGTGGTGCAAAACAGGCTGATTTCCTTCTTCGGCAGAGCCACTTATTCATTGATGGACAAATACTTGCTCACGGTGACAATGCGCAGAGACGGCTCCTCCCGGTTTGGGGTGGCAAACCGTTGGGGCACATTCCCATCCGCTGCTTTTGCATGGCGCATCATGGAAGAAGGCTTTTCAAGTGGCCTGAAATCTGTTTTTTCCGACTTGAAATTGCGCGTAGGGTATGGCATCACGGGCAATCAAGAAATCGGCGACTACCGCTATGTGCCCACCTACACGTATAGCGACGTGAAGGCCAGATACCAATTTGGCTACAACAACGGCGAACCGGTGTACGTCAGCACTGTCCGCCCCGACGGCTACGACGCTGACTTGAAGTGGGAAGAAACGACCTCTTTCAACGTCGGCCTCGACTTCGGCTTCATGGACGGCAGAATCAACGGCACATTGGAATATTACCACAAAAACACCAACGACCTGTTGTTCACCGTCAACATCCCCGCAGGCACCAACTTGACCGACCGGATTTTGACCAACATCGGCGAATTGGAAAACAAAGGCGTAGAACTTTCGCTGGATGCGTGGGTCGTGAAAAACCGCACCTTCTCGTGGAACGTGGGCTTCAACGCCGCCCGGAACTCAAACAAAGTGCTGGCAATAGACCGCATCAGCGAGCAAGGTGTGCTCTCGGGCCGCATTTCGGGCGGTGTGGGCAACTTTATTCAAATCCTGCAGGTCGGGCAGCCCGTCAATTCGTTTTTTGTTTTCCAACATAAATTGGACGCCAGCGGCAAACCGCTCGTGGACGGCATTGACCACAACGACGACGGCGCCACCGACCTGAAAGACATTTACGAAGACCTCAACGGCGATGGCATGGTCAGCGATTTGGACAAGCGGCCTTACAAAAAACCAGCGCCCGATTTCCTGATTGGCGCATCTACGCAAGTGAGCTTCAAAGGATTTGACCTCGCCCTCACTGTGCGCGGCAACATCGGCAACTACGTTTACAACAACAACGCCTCCAATGGTGGGTATTTCAACCTTGTGAGCGAAAGAGGCGACCTGTTCCTCAACAATATGCACACCTCCGGGCTGGTGACAGGTTTCCAAGGGCCGCAGTATTTCTCCGATTATTATGTGGAAGACGGTTCTTTCCTCCGCGTGGACAACGTGACGCTGGGATACACCCTGCCGAAAATGCCGGGCAGATCGAGCCTCCGGGTGTATGTGACGGCGCAGAATCCATTGCTTTTCACAAAATATTCGGGCATTGACCCAGAAGTTGCTACCCGTTCGCTCACCGACGTGACGGCAACTTATGGCATTGACAACAATCTTTACCCCCGTTCGAGAGCATTCCTGTTCGGAGTTAGCTTAGGGTTGTAAAAAACGCTTCGCCATTGACGCTTTTTGTCATTTTGTTGTTTTGTCAAATTGCTGATAAACAAATGATTTGATTCAAACCTTAGTGGCGTGACGTAATTCTCACATTGAAAAAACAAACTCAACTTGATATGAAAACGGTACTAAAGTTTTCTCTGATTCTACTTCTGCTGACGACAGGTGCTTGCACTAAGCTCGACCTCGAACCGCTCAGCACCACCACCTCTTCCACACTGTTTAAAGACGAGTCGTCGTACCGCCCATTTCTGGCGCGGATTTATTCCGGCATCGCCGTCACCGGACAGCAAGGCCCATCGGGCAATTCTGACATCACGAGCTTGGACGAAGGTTTTTCCAACTACCTGCGCCAACTTTGGCAACTTCAGGAACTCACGACCGATGAGGCTGTCATCGCTTGGAACGACGAAGGCATCCGGGATTTGCACGCACAAACTTGGACGTCTGCCAACCAGTTCAACCGGGCAATCTATTACCGGATATTTTACCAAGTGTCATTGGCCAACGAATTTCTTCGCGAGACGACCGATGCCAAGCTGGATGAACGCAACGTGAGCGAACCTACCCGCAACGATATCAAACGGTACCGCGCGGAGGTGCGTTTCATGCGTGCACTCAGCTACTGGCACGGTATAGACCTCTATGGCAATATCCCATTCTACACCGAAGCCAGCCCGATCAGCAAAGAGCCGCCCGCACAGTCATCAAGGGCAGATATTTTCAACTTTATTGACCGCGAGTTGAAGGAAATAGAAGCCGATATGGCCGCACCGGGTCAGAACGATTACGGTCGCGCCGACCAAGCCGCCTTGTGGATGCTGCAGGCAAAACTATACCTGAACGCTGAAGTGTATGCCGGAGCCAACCGTTACACCGACTGCATCACAGCTTGCAAAAAAGTGATTGACTCCGGTGTGTATTCGTTGGAAGACAACTACCGCCACATGTTCATGGCCGACAACAACAACTCGCAGGAAATCATTTTTGCCATCCCATTCGACGGACTGAACACCCAGACTTGGGGCGGCACTACCTATCTTGTGCACGGGGCATTGGGCGGCAAAATGGTGGACAACTTTGACGATTTGACGGGTGCTGATTTGCCCGACGAAGCAGCAAAAATTTATGGTGTCAACTCTGGCTGGTCGGGGCTGCGCACCACGAGCGCCTTTGTGGATTTGTTTCTCGACATCACCGGAAACACGGACGAAAGAGCCATTTTTTATACCGACGGACAAACAAAAGAAATCGCCTTGACGGGCATCGAGTTTTTCAATCAAGGATTTGCCGTGCCGAAGTACAGCAACCTCACCTCGGATGGCGATCGTGGTTCCGACCTGACACACACCGACACCGACTACCCCATGTTCCGACTCGCCGATGCTTACCTGATGTATGCAGAAGCCGTGTTGCGTGGCGGCACAGGTGGCGATGTCGGTACCGCACTCAACTACATCAACGCCTTGCGCCAACGCGCCTACAACGGCTCGAACGGTGCCATCACCGCTGGAGACCTGACGCTCGACTTCATCCTGGATGAAAGAGGCCGCGAACTCTACTGGGAAGGTCACCGCCGCACGGATTTGATTCGCTACAACCAGTTCACCGAAAACGGGATTTGGCCCCTCAAAGGAGGTGTCGAAGCAGGTGTGACCACCGCGAAATTCCGCGACCTGTTCCCCATTCCGGCATCGGAAATTTTGGCAAACCCGAAACTGAGCCAAAACGACGGCTATTGAACCGTAACGCCGGCTGCCAGCCGGTGCTACACTAAACTTTTCAAATTCAATAAAACATGAAAAATATTTTCAAAACTTCACTCTTGCTGCTCGGTGCGCTCGTGGTGTTCTTCGCTTGCAAAAAAGAAGAATTAGACACGGCCGCCCTCACCGATTTTCCGCCGGGCATTTTGAGCGTCACTCCGGGTCAAAACAGCATCGCTGATGCCGGAGAAAACTTTGACATCACCGTAAAATTTATCTCTGGCACTGTCTCCACTTTGTCATCCGCCACCGTGAAACTGACCAACGAGGCCGGCGACGAAATCACCTCCGCTACCGAATCGCTCTCTGGCACCTCCGACTCGCTCGTCATCGCCGGCACCACGTTCGACGCTGCCAATTTGCCTATTGGAAAGTACAATCTCGTCATAGCAGTGACCGATACAAAAGGCAAAACCCAGAACCGCACCGTCCAGTTTGAGGTGGGCATCCAGCTCAAAGTTGGCATCATCGGCGATGCCACGCCCGGCGGTTGGGGCGCTGATACGGACATGGCCAACAAAGGCAGCGGCGTGTATGAAATCGTTATAGCACTCAATGATGGTTTTGTGAAATTCCGCGCCAACGACGATTGGGCAATCAACTGGGGTGCAGGCACCTTCCCAACAGGCACCGGCACACAAGACGGGCCAAACATCCCCGTCCCTGCTGGCACATGGAAAGTAACATTCACCGCGAGTACCGGAGCTTACAAATTTGAATCGGCAGTCACCTACGCCAGCAACGCCAGCGCGCTCTATTTGCTCGGCACGTTCAACAATTTCGAGGGCGACCAATACAAATTCAACCTTGTGGCCGACAACACTTGGGTACTGAACGAAATCCTGCTGAAGCCCGGCATGCTTTTCAAATTCTCCGAAGGCCCGAATTTTATGGGCAATAACTGGGGCGACAACGAAGGAGACGGCAAAGCCGACCTGTTTGGCAACAACATCAACTTCTCCGCACCCGAAGGCGAGGCGTATTACAAAGTCACCTTCAACGACAAGACACGCCTCTACACCTTTGATTTCATCAAATTCCCATCCATCGGCATCATCGGCTCCGCCACACCCACCGGCTGGGATTCGGACACCGATATGACCGACAAGGGCAACGGCGACTTTGAAATCTCCATGACCTTGTTGGATGGTGCAGTGAAATTCCGCGCCAACGACAGCTGGGATACCAACTGGGGTGGCTCCGACTTCCCTGCCGGCACAGCAGTGCCCGGCGGGCCGGATATTATGGTCACTGCGGGCTCGTATATCATCACGTTCAACCCCACCACGCTGGCGTACAAATTTGAGCCCGACGCAGGATTCACCGACATCGGCATCATCGGCAACGCCACGCCCGGCGGCTGGGACAATGACACGGACATGAAAGACGACGACGGCGACGGCATTTTTGAATTGGTCATCGGCCTCAGCGACGGTTTTGTGAAATTCCGCGCCAACAACTCGTGGGATGTCAACTGGGGCGGCCCCTCATTCCCCTCAGGCACGGGTACTTTGGGTGGCAGCGACATCGCGGTCACAAAAGGCATCTACATCGCCACATTCAACTCCGTCACGGGTGAATACAACTTCGCGCCAGCCTCCATCGGCCTCATCGGCAATGCCACGCCCGGCGGCTGGGACAACGATACCGATATGGTGGAAGACGCAACTGCGGCAGGTGTCGTGAATCTCAACATCACCCTCGTGGACGGCAGCGCCAAGTTCCGCGTGAACGACGACTGGAAGTTCAACTGGGGCAGTTCCACTTTCCCGAGCGGAGTAGGCACCCCCGGCGGCGCGGATATCCCCGTTCCGGGAGGCTCGTACAACGTCACATTCAACGTGAACACCGGAGAATACTCGTTCAATTGATAAAGTTGGTTTAGAGTGGTTTAGATGGTTTAGAGGTATCACTTTGTAGTGTATTCAATTCTAGTTTTAAACCACTTTAATAACATGCCGAGCGGCTTGCCAGCGCGATGCTGGCAAGCCGCTCTTTGTTTTTCGATAACAGTTGGCTTAGGAACGTGTAAAAAACAAGTTGGAACTTTGACTATAACCCCCGTGCTTTAGCCGGGGGTGCGAACGAACAAAAAATTCATCGGTTTTAACCCGAACAGTCCCATTGGGGTTAAAACCCCGCGTAGTTTATCAACTGTTTTTCCCCGGGCTAAAGCACGGGGGTTATAGTCAAAGTTCCAACTTGATAGGTTATTTTTTTACCCTCCTTATTTTCCAATCACCACCCCGCGCATTGCCGCAAAAACATTTTTTTCATAAACAGCCACATAATAAACCCCGGGTGTCAATGCAGGCAACGGGACCTGCAAAGTAGAAACCTCCGCCCCCGCGATTTTGAAATTCTGTGAAGAAACAACTTTCCCGTCGCTGCTCAGCAGATTGACATGAATGGCACTGTCGCTCGAAAAACCTTCCAATTTCAGCGTCAGGCTGCGTTGTCCGTTATCCGCCCACACGTCCATACTTTTGGTGGCAACAGGCTCCGGCGCAGACACCAAATTGGCGTATTCATGCGTCATGAAGTGCATCCCGCCGTTGGCCAGCACATTGTTTTGAAAATCAAAATAGGTAGCGTGTTCTTGGTGCGAGCCTTGCCCCCACTGTGTCCAACACGGCGACGACACCCACGCCGGTTCCCAATAAACAACCCCTTTGCCGCCCCGGTTGATGACCTCCTGCGTCAGGTCAATATGCCAATCGCGCTGGTTTTCGGGGCTGGCGGGTGCATAATTGGGGTGTACTTCGCTGATAATATTGTTGGCGTTATCGTTGCTCTGCGTCGTCCAGATGTAGCCTGTCTCAAAAATCATCACCTCTTTCCCGGCGTACTGCTGGCGCAATTGGGCGACTATATTGCCCGCATCGGCGATGGTCGTCGGTTTGTGCCAAGCCCAATAGTACGACAGCCCGATAATGTCAAAATCCGTCACGCCGTTGTTCCAAAAACCCTGCATCAGCCAGCCCGCATCGGCAGGCCCCGCGACGTGCAGCGCCACCTGCACCGTTTTTCCGGTTGTGTTTTCCACGTCGCGCACGGCTTCAATCGCACGTTTGAACAACTGGCTGTTGCGATTCCAGTCCAACGACCAGCCCGCCCCGTTCACCGCCGGAGAGAGCAGGATGCCTTTGTTGGTCTCGTTGCCGATCTGCACCATTTCGGGCAGCAAACCTTCGCTGTTCAGCGCGAGCAGCGTGGAAGAGACGTAATTGTAGAGCGAATCTTTCAGCAATGGCAAATTGTCCACCACACCCAGCCACGCCATCGGAGCCAATTGTCGGCTGGGGTCAGCCCAAGTATCGGACAGGTGAAAATCCAGCAACACCTTCATGCCAGCGGCTTTGGACCGCATGATGCTTTTCCGCACATCCTGAAAATCGGAGTAGCGTTTGCCCGCGTTGAGCGTGTCGTACCACGAGGGCGTATGCCACAGCCGCAGCCGCACGAGGTTGCAATTGTGGTCGGCAAAAATCTGGTAAGGGTCTTTCGCGGCACCTTGTTCTTTGTAAACCACGCCGCAGTCCTCCATTTCATTGACGTAAGAAAGGTCAGCACCAAAAAAGAAGGGCTGGGCATGGAGGCTGGACAAAGAAGAGACGAGGAAAAAAGCGAAAATGAACTTGTAATTCATGGCCGTTTTGTTTGATAAATTTTGGCCAAAAATACAATTTATCGGCTGTTGACCTCATACAGCCCCCACCCTCCCGGCAGCGACCGCACTTCCCGCAGTTCATAATTTTTTTTGGCAAAATCCCAGTTGAGCATCGGATTTTGGCCTTCCCATTGTTCGCGCAATGCCGGTTCGTTGAACAAAATAAAACTGCCCGGCGGGAAATCGCCATAGCGCCGTTCCCACAAATTTTTTAGCTGAAAATCAGGCAAATAGGTACGCAGCGCCACGTCCAAATCGAATGCAAAAAGGACGGCATCGGGCGGCAACGACTGTCGCAATTCGGCGGCGATGGTCGTTTCCAGCCGGTTGCGCATGAGCGTGGGTCTTAAAATTATTGCAGCAAAAAAAACTTGCACGGCCAGCACCGCAGCGATGATGGCCAAAGTCAGCCTTTTGAAAAAGTAAAAACCATAGGCGAACATCCTGTCCCACGCCGGGAAAAAAAGGAGCAGCAAAACAGCGTAGGCAGGCAACAGGTAGCGCAGATTCTGATGCGGGACACCGCCGAGCAGCAGCAGGTAAAGGGCGAGGCAGGCGAGCAAAACCCATTTGACGTTCAGGTGAATGTCCGTCTTTTTTGCCAAGAAAAACAACCCTGGCAACAACAGGCAAAACCCCGGGTGCGCAAGCGGGAAAAAGATGTAGAGTACGTTTGGGAAACTGTAGCCTACCGTGCCATTGGCGTTTGAAAAAGTAAAATGGAAAAGGTGGAGCAGCGACCAATCCTGTAACAGCGAGTGGCCGAAGGCGTTTTGCGCCACACCTGTTTTCAGCCAAAAATGCGGCAAAAGGCCCACGATTCCTACTAAAACCGTCAAAACGCCAATCGCCCATTTTCTGTTTTCCAAGAGGTAGAAAACCACCACGAACACCAATGGGGCAAGCAATGCGGCTAGCGAAAACCGCGTCGCCACAGCCAGCCCGGCGAACAGGGCAGCCCACGCCGCCGTCCCGATTTTGCCCGTCTCCAATACGCGGAGGCCGTTTGCCAGCGCCGCGAGCGCCAGTGCCAAACCCAGCGCATCCGACATGGCCGTCAATCCTGCCCGTACAAAAACAGGTGCCAGCGCAAATACCAGCCCAGCAAACACCCATCTGCTCTCCGCCCGCGCGCCCGGCGTGAGCAGCCGCAGACAACGGTCGAATTGCCACAACGCCGCGCCCGCCGCCAGCCACGACACCGCCTGCAATGCCGCCACTGCATCCAACCCAAAAAAACGCAACAACGCCCCGGCCAACGGATAGCCGACGGCAAATTCCGCATCTCCTCGCCCGCCTGGCAGGTATGGCAACCCGTTCAAGCGATCGAAGATAGCCCGGCTTTGGCGCAGGTACTCATGCGCATCTTGGCCAT
>CAYZVM010000178.1:0-12749 GCA_964481485.1 uncultured Saprospiraceae bacterium
GTGCTCGATCCGGTGCTCTTTTTTGGCATCGGGCCTTTCCCCGAATTGGGCTTGCTGGGGGCGGGGGTTGCTACTACGATTGGACGCTCGCTGGGCGTTTGCTACCAGTTGTGGCATTTGTTTCAAGTGGGTAAAATAGTCAAACTCAAGTTGCAACACCTTCGCCCGCAGTGGGAAATCATTGTACGGCTGCTTAAAATCTCATCCGGCAGCACGGGGCAATACCTCCTCGCGTCGGCCAGTTGGATTTTTATGATTTACATCTTGGGGCAAATCAGCAAGGAGGTGACGGCGGGCTACACCATCGCCATCCGCATCGTGATTTTTGCGCTTTTGCCCGCTTGGGGCATGTCGAACGCGGCGGCTACGCTGGTCGGCCAAAATCTCGGCGCGGGACATCCCGACCGGGCAGAGAAATCGGCTTGGCGGGCGGGTTTTTTCAACATGATTTTCTTGGCTATCGTCGGTGGTTTTTGCCTGATCGCCGCGCCGTTTTTGATTCAACTTTTTACTCAGGAGCCGGAGGCGGTTCACGCTGGTTCGATGGCGTTGCGCATTTTGGCGGGCGGCTATGTTTTCTATGGTTGGGGCATGATCTTGTCGCAGGCCATCAACGGCGCGGGCGACACGCGCACACCCACGATTTTGAATTTTATCTTTTTCTGGTTGGTGGAAACCCCGCTCGCGGCCCTGCTCGCGCTCCATCTCGGCTGGGGTCAGTCTGGTGTTTATTGGGCCATTGTCATCGCCGAATCGGGCATGGCGCTGGCAGCGATGTGGGTGTTTCGGCAAGGAAAATGGAAAACGGTCAAAGTTTGAGGTCATTGAGGTCATTAAAAGGTGAATTCCGAATGACTTTAATGACCTCAAATGACTTTTAATGACCTTTTTTTCAGTCCTTTGTGGGAAATGATTCGCCATGCGCCTGTTTTTTTTATTCCTCGTTTGCCTTGCCATTGGGTGTGAAAACCAGCCGAAAGAATCGCGTTTTGAAAAAATCGCCACAGCCTACTGTGAGTGTACGCGGCAATTGGCGGCTTTGAACGAAAAAACGGCCAATATGGCTGCCGACACCAACGCGCAGGTGGCTTTTGAAGAAAGTCTCCGGCAGATACAGGCTGAATACGCCAAAGCAAGAGAGTGCGCAGCGGCTACCATTGTGTCGCGGTACGGAAAACTAAATCTTGCCCAACTTGATTCTGTAGAAACTGCCCTTGCGGGCAAATGTGCCAATCTCACGGAGCAAAGAGATTTGCTCCAAGAAATGATCGGCGAGTAAAAACCCCTCACCCCTCTCACCTTTTTCACTTCTCTCACCTTTCTCTAAAATGGCTTTAATTTCTCTCGAAGGGATGCGGTTCCACGCTTTTCACGGTGTCTATGAAGCCGAGAAAACGCTTGGCACTGAATACATTGTGGATATCGTGGTGAATATCAACACCGAAAAAGCGGCGAAAGACGACAACGTGGAATTGACGATAAACTACGAGACTGTTTATCAGATTTGCCGCATGGAGATGGAGCAGCCGCGCAAATTGCTGGAGACGGTGGTGGCTGGCATCGTGAAAAGGATGAAGTTCCAGTTCACCCAAATGCAGGCGGTGCGGGTGCGGGTGAAAAAACTCAACCCGCCGATTGGCGGGCGTGTGGAATCGGCGTGGGTGCAAGAGGAGCAAGATTTTGTGCGGGATTGCCCGCGCTGCAAAAAGAAGTTTATCAACTACGACCCCGACGATTGCTGGAAACGTTTTCCCAACCTGCACCCGGCCACGAAGGAAACGTTGGAACGGCAATTTGGGAAAAACTGCCTGTGCGACAATTGCCTGAAGTTCTATGTGGGCGAGATACCGACGAATGACTTGCGAAGGCCGTAATTTTATTTTGCAATGGAGGCACCGTTGGAGATAAATTGGATATTTGCCGCAACAAACGACAAATTCAATTTTCACCAGTAATCACCTCGGGCACAATGCAACCCTCCCCCTCTCTTTTTCAGAGCGACGCGCATTTGAAGTCGTCGTCCGACATTTTCCGTGCGCTGGCTCACCCTTTGCGGATGCAAATCTGCGCCATCATTGACGACAAAAATGCCGCGTGCGTACACGAAATCTATGACGCGCTCAATATAGAGCAATCGGTAGCCTCACAGCACCTGCGCATTCTGCGGCAAGCCAATTTGGTGCATACCCGGCGCGAAGGCAAATACATTTATTACCTGCTCGACTACGGCAAAATAGAAGGCGCAAAAAAAGTTGCCGGGCTTTTTGCGGCGTTTGTGCTATGAGCAATAAAAATCCCGATGCCTCTTGACACCGGGATTTTTATATTCATTTTCAATGCGTTGTGCTTTTTTTCTTTAAAAGAAAACCGCCATCCGCAGCGCAATCAACCCAATGGATGCCTTTGATTTGTCCGCCACAAACTCTCCGTTGGCTTCTTTTTGAACGGTGGCGTCTTTGCTCACGTCGGTAAATTGTTGCTGGAACGACAATCCAGCCACAAGATTGGTGCTGCTGGTAATTTCATACTCGATGCCACCGCCAAGCCCCCACGCGAGCGACAAACCCTTCACATCTTCGCGGATGTTTTCGTCGTCCGTGTTTTTGTCTTGGCTGCCGCGAATATCCCCCTGAGCGCGGGTCATAAAGCCGATGGTAAACACCGGAATTTCGGCGTAGAACTTCATGCGGGAATCTTCATTAGAGCCTCCGCGCATTTTCAGGCCAAAAGGAATTTCCACATAATTGAGCCGGTAGTGGAGTTTGGCGTCCATCTCCACCTCCCTGAATTTCTCCGCGCTCAGTTCCGAATTACCCCAAAGCCTAGCCATCGGATAGCCGTTTTGGATATTGCCGCCTTGATTGAAACCGAAGCCAATTCCAGTGGTGATGGCATAGTTTGGCGCGAAATAGAATTCGCCGAGCATACCGAGTTTGAGGCCCCAGTTGGAGCCGACACCCTCCAATCGTTTGTCGGAGGTGCGCATCCACGACCAAGTAGGGCTGGCTTGAAAACCGAAGCGGAAACCGGGGGCGTCCTGCGCAGTGGCAACGCCCGAGAGAAAGATGAAAAAGCAGAAAATAGAGGCAATTTTTTTCATAATCAGTTGTTGTTTTGCAGTTTTAAAATCCAGTTGTATTTGAGTTGTCTGTCAAAAGGCGTTTGTTTTTTGGAAAATACGGCCTTCAAATCGCGCCGCTAAAATCGCAGTTTTTTTCATGAGTTTATATTTCAGCCTAAATAACATTAAAAGAGGGCTTGGGTTATTGGCCTTTTTGGCCGTCTTGGACGGTTGTGGCAGCGACGATGACCGGAACATTCCCGACGTGTCGGGCATCAATTTGGAAGTGAAAGTCCGGCGTTTTGACCAAGATTTGTTCGCGCTCGACACCGCCAATCTCGAAACCGGGATGGAGCGACTGGCACAAAAATACCCCGTGATGCTCCCGCTTTTTGCCGTCAATATCATCCATGACCAAACGAACCCCGACGAAACGCCCGCCGAAGCAGTCGGCGGTTTTCTTCGTTCGGCACAAGTCCGAGCGGTGTACGACACCGTGCAGCAAGTGTACGGCGACCTGCGCTGGCTCGAACGCGATTTGACGCAAATGTTCAAATATTACCAATATTATTTCCCTAAAAAGCCTGTGCCAGAGGTCGTTGTGATGGTGTCCGAATTTGCCACCGATGCCTTCACCGCTGGCGACAGCCTTTGCGGCATCGGGCTGGATATGTTTTTGGGTGAAAATTATCCTGCCTATTTTGCCAGCCCCAGCACCGAGCCAGCCTATATCCGGCGGCAATTTCAAAAAGACTACATGACCGTGCGGCTCGCCAAAGCACTCGCCCAAAACATCGCCGATGTACCGCCCGGCGAGCGCCTGCTCGACCAAATGTTGCACAACGGCAAAATGCTCTACATCGTGGATTGCCTGCTGCCCAAGGTGCCAGACAGCCTCAAAATGGGCTACACCCGCGAGCAAATGGAGGGCAGTATCGCCAACGAACAGGCAGTGTGGGCGCGTCTGCTCGAACAAAACCTGCTCTACTCCACTGATGCCAAGAAACTCCGCAAACTCGTCAGCCCCAGCCCCAATGCCCCCGTCGTGTTCCAAGAAGCCCCCGGCGAAATCGGCAATTGGATGGGCTGGCAAATCGTGAAAACCTACATGAAACGCCACCCGCAAACAGCGATGGACGATCTCTTGAACTTTCGGGACGCGCAGAAGTTTTTGGAAGAATCAAAATACAAGCCCCAGCGCGAGTAACTTTGAGCCGATTTCCGCCCTCGTGCAGGCATTTTCCGTCGGGCGGGGTGTCGCGACAACTTAGATTTTTGTCTTTCAATGAATTGCAACGATTCAATATTTGCCAAAAGCTTGTTGCCTGCCATCATCTGGTGGGCAGTGGCGTTGCTTTTCATTTTTCCAAAAACACTAACGGCACAAACTTTTGAGGCCAGCGCGGTGCCAAAAGAAGCCGTGTTGGGCAGTACAATCGAGGTATCGTTCACCCTGAAAGACGTGCGCGGCGAGCAGTTCAAACCGCCCGCATTCAGCGATTTCAAAATCGTGGGCGGGCCATCCGAAATGCGCGGCATGACCATCATCAACGGTCGCTCCACGTCGCACCAAACTTGGAGCTACGAACTGGAACCCCGGCGAGCCGGCTCGTTCACCATCGGCGCGGCCACCGTCGTCGTGGACGGCCAGACAATCAGCACCAAACCGCTCCCCATCAAAATACTCCCCGCCCGCACCAACCCCAATGTGAACCTGCCGCCCGGTGCTGCCGACAATATTTTCATCACTGGCGAACTCAGCAGCAACAATGTTTGGTCGGGCGAACAGGTGACGTGGCGCATCCGGCTCTATACCCAACTTTCCATTGAAGGTGCCGACCTTATCGAACTGCCGGATTTTCAAGATTTTTATGCCAAAGAAAAACGCCGTTTCGATACCCGCATCCAGTACCAAACCATCAAGGGTAAAAAGTATGCGGTGAAAACTTTGCACGAAGAGGCTCTTTTTCCGCAAAAAACTGGCGAACTCACCATCGGCGCGGCCAAAGTCAAAGTTGGCATCGAACAGCCGGGGGCAATCGGCGCTTTCCTCGGCCCCAAACCAGTGATGCTGCAAACCCAGCCCCTGTCGCTCAAAGTGAAATCGCTGCCTGTGCCGCCGCCCGACAATTTTTCCGGCGGAGTCGGCCAATACGATTGGGCGCTGCATACCGACCGCGATTCGGTCTCCACCGACGATGCGCTCACACTCACCGTATCCATCCGGGGCAACGGCGACAGCAAGCGATTTGCGCTGCCCCAACTTGCCGTGCCCGCCGGTTTAGAGGCATTTGACCCAAAAATAAAAGAAGAGGAGGAGTACGAAAACGGCGAAGAAATAGTCCACTCGAAGGTGCTGGAATACATCATTCTGCCAAAAGAGCCGGGAAAGTATGCCATCGCGCCAATGCTCGTTTATTTTGACTCAGACAGCAATCGCTACCGGACTTTGTTGGCCGACAGCCTTCCCCCGCTCCTCGTCACCGCCGGGAAAAACTACCGCGCCGACCAGCCCGGCACGGATACCTTGCCGCCGCCGCCACCTGTTTTGCCCGAAACGAACATTTTGGACACAGTGATGGAATGGATGCAGTCGCCGCTGCTTTGGACCGCACTTGCCTCACCTTTGCTCATTTATGCGCTTTTCCTTTTTTTGAAAAAACAGAAAAGGACACCCGCAGTCGCTCGAAATGCCCCAATCCGACCGCCCGGCAAAACCGCTCGCGACCGATTTGCCAATGCTGGCCGCCTCGTGAGCAGCGGCAATCCACGCGCCTTTTACGATGAGATTTTTAAAGCGCTGCATGGCTACCTTTCTGACCGCCTCAACCTTTCTCCCGCCCAGATGACCCAAGAAAACGTGCGTAAAATACTTACCGAACACGGTGTCCATTCAGGTACTATCCAAAACCTGCTGGCTGTATGGCAAACCTGCGAGCAGGCACTTTTTGCGGGCCAAACGCAGGCCGCTCAAATGAACAACACATGGCGAGCCGCCGAATCTGTGGTGCAAGATTTGGAGAAATTGTACCGGCGCTAATTCTTCAGTCAGTGAGCAACACATAATTCTTGTACTCCCCTGGTCGCCAACCCGTATTTTTTTCCAACCAACGCGACACCCCGTCTTTCCACTTCCAACGTGCCTGTTCTGGGTCGCCGTCGAAACGCCAGTTCATCGCCCCGATGCGGGGCAACATCACCGCAGGGTGCGTCCCGGTGAAACGTTCGAGCGGCTGCGAGCCATCGTACAAGTACGTTTCGTGTGTACCCACCATTTTGCCCACAACTTCATCAGCGTGCCACAAACGATTGAAGGTCTGTTGTTTACGCTGCTGTGCTGCCGGGTGTTTCACCCAGCCGTAGTGGTAGATGTAGGCAGGTAGGAGCCGGACGCGGAGTTTTCGATTGCCCTCCCCAAATCGAAATCCCTGCGCGTCTTTCCACGACCTTATCCTTTTGTCATTTCTGACAATCCGCACCTCCCGCCGATACCAGCGCCGAGAAGCGCCGATGTAATCATACGAACCGTAGAAATGGCGGTAATTGAACAGCAAACCTTGCGTCAGCGGGTCGTGCAGGTGTTTTTCCATGCCCGCACGGATGGCCGGGAGGTCATTTTCATGCACACATTCGTCGGCTTGGATGTAGAAACACCAGTCGTATTCGGGCGGAATGGCATCAAAGGCTTTGTTGGTTTCCACTGCCAGCACACGCCCTCCTTCGCGCAGTGAATCGTCCCACACCGTCTCCAAAATATTAATTTTCGGGTCGCCGATGCCGCGAACCAGCCCCAGCGTGTCGTCGTCAGATTTACCAACAGCCACCATAAAATAGTCGCACAAAGGCAAAATGGACGTGATGGCCTCCACCACCGGGTAGTCGTAGAGCAGGGCATTGCGGACAAATGTGAAACCGGCGACTTTCATGCAGTGGCAAAACTACGCGTTGCGGCGTTGTCCACAACTCGCGTACATTCGCCTCCAACAAAATTTTCAGATACTATCATGCAAATTCTTTTTCCCGATTTTTTGAAAAAAACGTTCCTCGCGGCAATCTTGCTCCTTTTTGCAAAAGTCATTTCCGCTCAAACCACCTACCTCCATTGTGGCCGCCTTTTGCCTATCAATGGTGAACCGCAAACGACAGTCACGCTCGTGGTGGAAGGCAACAAAATCGCCCGCATCGAAAAAGGCTACGCTGCCGCACCTGCAGGCGCAGAAGTGATTGATTTAAAAAACAAAACCGTGTTGCCGGGGCTGATTGACTGCCATGTGCACCTCGAATTTGAACAAAGCCGCACTTCTTACACCGAACGTTACACCCAAAACGAAGCCGACATCGCCCTCCGCGCCGCCGTTTATGCCAAACGCACCCTCCATGCCGGGTTTACCACCGTGCGCGACCTCGGCGGTTCCGGTGCCAATATCGCCCTGCGCAACGCCATCAACACTGGCTGGGCGGAAGGGCCGCGCATCATCACCGTGGGAAAAGCACTCAGCATCACGGGCGGCCATGGCGACCCGACCACCGGGGCCAGACATGATTTGTTCGACCCGCCGCCGGGCGCCGAAGAAGGTGTCGCCGACGGCCCCGATGCCTGCCGCACCGCCGTGCGCAACCAAATAAAACGCGGTGCCGACTGCATCAAGGTTTGCGCCACAGGCGGCGTGCTTTCACTCGCCCGCGACGGCAAACTTCCCCATTACGCTGAAGACGAACTGGTTACGATTGTAAAAACCGCCCGCGACCTCGGCGTGGATGTGGCTGCCCACGCGCACGGCGACGAGGGAATGCGCCGCGCCGTGGAGGCGGGCGTTACCACCATCGAACACGGCACCTTCATGAGCGAAGCCACCATGGACGCGATGATAAAACACGGCACTTGGTACGTACCCACAGTCACCGCCGGAAAAGCCGTGAGCGACAGCGCACAATTTTCTAAAGGCTTTTTCCCCGAGGTCGTGCGGGTGAAAGCATTGAACATCGGCCCACAAATCCAAGAGACGCTCGGAAAAGCCTACCGAAAAGGTGTAAAAATTGCTTTCGGTACAGATTCGGGTGTGTACCCGCACGGCAAAAACGCACTTGAATTCATCTATATGTCCGAGGCCGGAATGAAAAATACCGACATCCTCCGCTCGGCCACGCTCGACGCAGCCACCATGTTGCGGATGCAGGACAAAATCGGCACCCTCGAAGTTGGGAAAATGGCCGACATCGTGGCTGTGGACGGCAATCCGCTCGACGACATCAAAGCAATGTTGAAAATCACATTTGTCATGAAAGACGGGAAAGTAGCCCGCCAATAGCATAGCCTGACACTAAGTTTTTTCCGATACCGATGAAAAAATTGTCGTCATTTTTTGTCTCAATCGCTTGCTGCTCAATTGTTTTGGTCGGGCAGCCGGAAATGATTTTGGTCAAAGGCGGCACTTTTTTCATGGGCGACACCATCCGCGATGCCGATGAACGGCCTATTCACCGGGTCATGTTGAGCAGTTTTTATATGGCAAAAACGGAGACGACGGTGGCGCAATTCAAAGCCTTCGCCGACGCGACGGGATACCTGACTGATGCCGAAACTGGCGAGGGTAGTTACATCTGGGATTCGTTGGGTTGGCACAAGCGCGATGGTGTCAATTGGCGGCACAACGAACGCGGGCAATTGTTGCCATCCACTGAATATCAACGCGCTGTGACACACATCACTTGGTACGACGCGGCGCAATATTCCAATTGGCTCAGCAAAAAAAACGGCTTGCAAAAAGTCTATGATTTTCAAAAAGATACGTTGGCCATTGACCTCTCTGCCAATGGTTACCGTCTGCCCACCGAGGCTGAATGGGAATATGCCGCTCGCGGTGGTCACTACCTCCAGAAAGACCGAGCGGAAAATCTTTACGCTGGCGAGGGCAACATTGGCGCATTGGGCTGGTATTCGGGCAATGCCAATCGGCACGTCCACGCGGTCGGCCTGAAACGCCCAAACGCACTCGGCATCTACGACCTCACCGGCAACGCGTGGGAGTGGTGCCAAGATTGGTACGACAAAAATTATTACGCCAAAACCCACAACGCCGAAAACCCGCCCGGCCCGACTTTTGGCGAATACCGCTCTCTGCGCGGCGGCGCTTGGAACAACAGCGGCAAACATTGCCGGGTCGCCAGCCGCAGCAGCCGCTACCCCGATTTTCGGGATGGGAGTGTGGGGTTTCGGGTGGTAAGGCGTTGAAATTTTTTTAGACAAGATGAACACAGTTCATCCGCAAGAGAAAAGAGATATTTTTCAGGTTCTTTGAAATTTGAGGTAGTATTCATTGTCAAAGTCCTGCATTGATTTGGCGGCGGCGAAAAAACACACTATCTCAAAACCTTAAACAAAAAATCCTCCAAAAACTGGCTTGTGAACTCTTGCTTGTTTGTTGGAGTGGCATCTGTTAATCTGGGCAAATAGGTACTAAAATATTGCTGATGGTGCGATGTTTCTATCAATGTGGTACTTAAAGACCTTGGGTATTTATACGCTGGGTTATACTCTGAAATAACATCTGCAATTTTTGCACACAAATCTTTGTAGGGCTTAAAAACTTCGCCCTTATTTATTTCCGACACCTCTTTGACCAAATAAACTTTACTGCCTTCGGTTAATACTATTTGGTTCAGATACTTTTTGTTATAATCAAATTTACCTGAACTTTCAGGCAATTCATGGGTAAGCAACTCTACAATCAGTCTTAACTTTTCTTTTTTATCGGCTACATTTTGCAATTTAAGCATGACCAAAAATTCCATGTAGCACCAGTACCAATTAAGGATGTAGAGCAATAAACGGTGCTTGTTTTCAAAATACCTGTAAATGGTAGCCTCTGTACTGTTGATTTCCACAGCCAGTTTTTTGAAGGTAAATAGTTCGAAGCCCAATTGGTAAATTAGGTCTATCGCATTTTTTACGATTTGTTTTCCGACCTCGCTACTTTCCGGGTTTCGCAAAAATATCTTTTCGTTTATCTTAAATGTTACTTGGAAATCCATATCAAAAGACGTTTGCACAAAGGTAAGCAATTTAAGCGCCAAAAGTAGCAATAGTTCTTTTTGCGGTATTTTTACAACTTTATTTGATAGTAATACTATTATTCAAAAATACCTTACTACCTTTGCCGAACAAAAATTAAAATCTGCAAGGATGAAAAATTATTTTACTGAAATAAAGCACGACCTGCCAGCAAGTATTGTCGTGTTTTTCGTCGCCGTCCCCCTATGTTTGGGCATCGCATTGGCATCGGGCGCACCTTTGTTTTCGGGCATCATTGCGGGTATCATTGGTGGCATTGTGGTTGGGGTTGCCAGCGGTTCGCCGCTGGGCGTAAGTGGTCCGGCAGCAGGTCTTGCCGTAATCGTATTGACTTCCATTGCTACGCTTGGAGGTTCATGGGAGGCGTTTTTGCTTGCGGTGGTTTTGGCGGGCATCATACAACTCGTTTTGGGATACGCCAAGGCGGGCTTTATTGCCTACTTTTTTCCTTCATCGGTCATCAAAGGCATGCTGACAGGCATCGGGCTGTTAATCATCTTAAAACAGATTCCGCACGCGCTGGGCTGGGACAAGGACACTGAAGGCGATGTTGCGTTTTTACAAAGAGACGGCGAAAACACCTTTTCCGAAATCTTTAAGGCGTTGGAGTTTATGACACCCGGGGCTTTGCTAATCGCAGCCATTTCACTGGGCATACTTATACTTTGGGATAAAGTTTTGTCCCAAAAACACAAAATCTTTGGTATGCTCAACGGACCGCTCGTTGTGGTGGTCTTGGGCATTGTGATGAATTACCTCTACCAAAACGGCACGTTGGATTTTAGTTTGGCTGCCGATCAGGTGGTGAACATCCCTGTTCCCGAAAATTTGGCTGGTTTTTTCGCTCAATTTACTTTGCCCGATTTTTCGGCAATCACAAATTGGCAGGTTTGGAAAATCGCTTTTGTTTTGGCCATTGTAGCAAGCCTGGAAACCTTGCTTTGTGTGGAAGCCACCGACAAACTTGACCCCTACAAGCGGGTCACACCAACCAACAGAGAATTAAAAGCACAAGGTCTGGGCAACGTGCTTTCGGGTTTGATCGGCGGTCTGCCTGTCACCCAAGTAATTGTTCGCAGTTCGGCAAATATTTCTTTTGGTGGCAGAACAAAAATTTCCGCCATCCTGCACGGCGTTTTTTTATTGATAAGTGCTTTGACGATAGCAAGCATTTTGAACATGATACCATTGGCAAGTTTGGCTGCCATACTTTTAATGGTGGGCTACAAATTGGCAAAGCCCGCACTTTTCAAGCAGATGTACAAATTGGGATGGGAACAGTTCGTTCCTTTTGCGGTCACGGTCATTGTGATATTACTGACCGACCTATTGACCGGCATAACTGCCGGAATGATTATGGGCGGTTTTTATGCCTTGCGACGCAGTTATCGCAATTCGCACTATATGAAAGAAGCAATGACTACCGAAAATGGAGTAAATACCTACCACCTTGTTTTGGCAGAGGAAGTATCGTTTTTCAATAAAGCAAGCGTGGTAAGGGAACTGGAAGAGATTCCCGAAAACTCGAAAGTGATTATTGACTGCACCAATTCAAAATCTATTGATTATGATGTGGTCGAGTTGATTAAAAACTATGAGAGCAATGCGAAACCCAAAAATATTGTTGTTGAAAAAATCAATTTTATTGAACCTGTCGCATAAATACGGAAGTACCATTTTTTGAATGGTGAACCATACAAAAACAAGTGTTTCAGCACTCAAAAAGCGGCACTTCTTGAACACAAATTTTCATTCACAATCATTAAAAAAATAAATATATGAAGACCTTGACTAAGGAAATGCAAGACGCAATCACACCTTCTATTGCGTTGGGATTGTTAAAGGAAGGGAACAAAAGGTTTGTCAACAACTTGAAAGTGAACCGAAATCTATTGCAACAGGCAAACGAAACGTCGGACGGTCAACATCCTTTTGCGATCATCCTGAGTTGCATTGACAGCAGGACTTCCGCCGAACTGATTTTTGACCAAGGATTGGGCGATATTTTTAGCGTCCGCATTGCTGGGAATATCATCAACGAAGATATTTTGGGCAGCATGGAATTTGCCTGCAAAGTTGCCGGTTCAAAAATCATTGTCGTATTGGGCCATACTAAGTGCGGTGCGGTAAAAGGGGCTTGCGACCATGTGGAAATGGGCAACCTGACGGCTTTGCTTACCAAAATAAGACCAGCCGTTGAAGATGAACTGACCACCACCGAAAACCGCAATTCAAGCAACGGAGAGTTTGTTGAAAAAGTGACGGCCATCAATGTAAAACGAACCGTTAAAAACATTGTGGAGCGTAGCCCGATTCTAAAAGAGATGATAGAAAAAGGAGAGATTGGGCTTGTTGGAGGCATCCACGACATTACCACGGGCGAGGTGACATTTTATCACGATTCGCTACAGTAAATCCCGCATCAATTAATGGATTGTAAACAGCACATACGGCGGATTCAAGTTTCAAAATTTACTCAGCATGAAAACCTGTAATTGGGGCATCATCGGGCCCGGAAAAATCGCCCGGAAATTTGCCGACGACTTGAAGTTGTTGCCCAATGCCCGCCTTCACGCCGTGGCCTCCACCTCGCTCGAACGCGCCCAAGCCTTCGCC
>CAYZVM010000179.1:0-12710 GCA_964481485.1 uncultured Saprospiraceae bacterium
ACGCAATGCTGCCCGCAACCAAACAAGTGCCGACGAAGTTGTATGTTGTAATTTTTGCGGTGCCGCTGAGCGAGTTGATGAGTGGTTCCAAGCGTTGGTCAATGCCGCTCTCGAACAAAATAAAAACCAGCGTGATGGTGGTGAAAACCGGCCCGACCGCCCCAAAATTCTCCGGCCCGACCCACCCACAAACTGGCCCGATAATCAGCCCGATAGTAAATAGCCACAACACATCGGGTATCTTCGTCCGTGCAAACAGCGCAGAGAACCAGTGCGACAAAAATATAGTGCAGCCGACAAAAACAATGCTGAGCGCGGTAGGCATGTTGTTGGGAGGGTGAAAAAGTTGAGAGACGTGAGCAGATGAGCGGGAATGAGAGTTTTTTTGAAACGCAAAAAAAGATAAAAATTTGACGAACCCAGACATCAAATCTCCGGTGCTGCTGTTCGATGGCGTGTGCAATCTCTGCAATGCCTCGGTGCAGTGGATATTGAAACGCGACCGAAAAGGTGTTTTCAAATTTGCCGCCCTTCAATCCGATACCGGGCAAATGTTGCTGCGGCAGTTCGGTTTTTCCGAAAAAAACTTTGACACCGTGGTGCTCGTGACCGATGGGCGCATATTTACCCGCTCGGATGCGGCCTTGGAAATCGTGCAGCGTATCGGCGGAGTGTGGTCTCTATTGGCCGTGTTCAAAATCATCCCCCGTTCCATCAGGGACACTATTTATGATTGGGTGGCCCGCAACCGCTACCGCTGGTTTGGCAAAAAGGAAGAATGTATGCTCCCGCGCCCGGAGTGGAGAGAGCGGTTTGTTTGAGATAGGACATTCAATTACTTTTACCCGCATTTTCATCCTTAATCTTTCTGAAACATATCTCACTTTTTCATGAAAACAATTTCCTTCTCTGCGCTCCGGCTGGCAGCACTGGCCGCCGCCACACTTTTCCTTGCAGTACAATGCAAAACTGACCCAAAAGGACAAACCGGTGGCGCACCAAACGCCGCCGACGCCACCGTGAACGTCCGAATGGAAGGTGCCGTCAGCACCCTCAACATTTACCTTCCTGCCACAGGTTATTCGCGCTATGTGGGGATGAGGATATTCCAGTCTCTGGGCGATATTGACCCCAAGACACTTGAGTTAAAGCCCACTTTGATAAAAAGCATTCCGGCGGTGCGCGAGGTGAAAGATGGCGCTTTCGCCGGTTCTTTGGCCTATGATTTTGAAATACTGGACGAAGCAAAATGGGACAACGGCTCGCCCGTGACTGGCAAAGACGTGGAATTCAGCCTCAAAATCATCCTCCACCCGGGCCTGCCCACCGAAATTTACCGCGGCTACTTCGAATACCTCAAAGGGCTGGAAGTGGATGCCGCCAATCCAAAAAAGTTCACCGTTTACCTCAGCCAATACTATATGCTCATGATGGAGGGTATGTGCGGTGTGCCAATTTACCCCGCATACAATTATGACCCCGGCAACGCATTGGCGAACATCCCTTTGTCTGATTTTTTGGATAAAACAAAAACGGCGCAACTAACGGCAAACCCGGCGGCTCAAGCATTTGCCGCCTCTTTTCAAGAGCCAAAATTTGCCAACGATAAAAGCTTCGTATCGGGCAGCGGCCCCTACCGCCTCGAAAGCACCGATGGCGAACAAGGCACGACTTTAATAAAAAAAGAAAATTGGTGGGGCGATGCCGCTGTGCAGAAAAACTCCCTTCTGGCAGCATACCCCGGCAAATTGGTTTACAAAATCGTGCTGGACGATGCCGCTATCGAAAACCTGCTGAAAAATGAAAACCTTGACGTCGTCACCAACATCATTCCGGACAAATTCCTCGATATGCAGAAGAACCCCGAAATGACAGCCAAATACGACTTCAAAACTTTGGGTTCTTCGCAGTATGCCCGGTGGCAATTCAATATGCGTTCTCCAAAATTGGAGGACAAACGCGTTCGTCAGGCTCTCGCGCACGTTGTGGACTACGACTACATTGTCAATACCGCGCTCCAGGGTCTTGCCCAGCGTCTCGTCGGGCCTATCAACCCTGCCAAGGCGTTCTACGCCAAGAACTTGCCGCTGTATGATTACAATATTGAAAAGGCAAAAAGCCTTTTGGCCGAAGCGGGTTGGAAAGACACCGATGGTAATGGCATCGTAGACAAAGTGCTGAAAGGAAAAAAGACCGACCTGACACTCGACCTCATGGCAGGCACAAAAGCTAAGGTCAACGAACTGACCGCCCTCAGTATCCAGGAAACAGCCCAGCGCGCTGGTGTCAAAATAAACATTGTGTCAGTGGATATTCAAAGACTGAGCGAGGACACCAAAAAAGGCAATTTTGAAACGGCACTATATGCCGCCGCGCTGCACCCCGGCTTGGTAGAGCTATACCAAGGTTTCCATTCCAACAGCCTTGCGCCCAAAGGCGACAATCGGTCCGGGTTCACCAAAGCCGACAGCGTTATCGTCGCAATTCGCACCACAGAAAATGAGGCTATCCGCAACGCGCTCTATGTCAAAGCACAAGAAATTATCCGAGAGGAAGTACCCGAGGCCTATCTTTACGCCCCGCTGCAGCGCATTGTGGTGGCAAAAAAATTCGATTACGTAATCACCGCCAACCGGCCAGGTTATTACGAACAAATGTTCAAACTCAAACAGAATCAATAAAATGGCTTTTGAAGTAGAAGGCAAACTCCACCGCATTTTCCCGACAGAACAAAAATCGGCGAGCTTCTCGGCGCGCGAGTTCGTGCTCGAAATCCCCGATGGCAACTATCCCCAACTTGTCAAATTCCAGGCCGTGCAAGAGCGTTGCGCCCTGCTCGACAGTTACAGCGAAGGCGACCGCGTGAAGGTATCCTTCGACTTGCGCGGGCGCGAGTGGAATGGCAAGTACCTCACCAACCTCAATGCTTGGCGCGTGGACAAAGCCGGCGAGGGAAATACCCGCCAAGAAGAAGACAGAACCTCGCCCGACCCTTTCCCCAACTACACCGACGCACCACCTGCGAGTGGCAATTTTGAAGATTTGCCGTTTTAAGCAGACATGAAGATGAGGCTTACTCGCATCGCATTTCTTTTGGCCGTTTGCTGTTTGTTTGTTGTTTCAGCAAAAACGCAAACACTCTCCAGCGTTAGCACACGCTGGAGCGATTCGTTTGTGGAATGGGAAATCTATGCGACCATGCCGACCGATACTACCGATACAGACGACCCCGATGCCGACTCCGAGACACCGGAAGAGGAACTCTATGGAGAATTCAAACTCCGCTGGCTCAATGTGCGCAATGACTTTTCCGAATGGGAATACGAACTCGGCGGCGAAAGAGGCTCCATCCGCCAAAAATGGAAAGACGACCCCACGCAATGGGAACTCCGCAGCTATACCGGTAACATTGTGACCATCCGAACCATGTGGGCAAACGACCTTACAGAATGGCGCGTGACCGACAATTCTGTTACCCTAAATCTGAAAAGTCGCTGGAAAAACCAACTTGACGAATGGCTGGTGGACGATGCCACGCGGGGCAGATTTTATCTCTACACTTTTGTCCAAAACGACCCGCGCGACTGGGCCATTGAAGATGGGCTGGACGAAAGTGTGTCGGAAACCATGAAATTGGCACTGATTTTCCTCGTCGTTTTTGTGACCTCTCCGAAAGAGTGAAGGTCGTTTCGAGCATTAGTGGCTTATGTGCGCACATGATGGGATTGAAAAACGGATGAAGCGGATGAAACGGATTTAAACGGATTGTTTTTCGCTAATTTTTTCGAAAAATCCGTTTGAATCCGCTTCATCCGTTTTTCAATCCTTCTGATTCGGTGGGCCGCAATTTGTATCTATTATGGCCCTATTTCCTCCGTTCCGTCACAAACACCAACAAATCGTGGAGCGATTGCCGCGCCGGGGTATCGGGGGCTTCGGCGAGCAAATCGAATGCCTCTTGACGATAGCGGTACATGGCCTCCCGCGAGTATTCGATGCCGCCGCTCTGGCGCACCAGCCGGATGACCTCGGCCACACGTTCGGTTTTGTGGCTCTCATTTTTCACGATATTCAGGATGAGGCGGCGCGTGGCGCGGTCGGCATTGGCCAGCGTATAGATGAGCGGCAGTGTCATTTTTTTCTCCTTAATATCAATACCGAGCGGCTTGCCCACATCGTCGTCGCCAAAATCAAAAAGGTCGTCGCGTATCTGAAACGCCATTCCGACCTTTTCTCCGAATAGCCACATCCGTTGAATCGTGGCTTCGTCGGGGGCGGTGCTGATAGCGCCTGCGCAACAGGCAGCAGCAATGAGCGATGCCGTTTTTTGCCGAATAATTTCGTGATAAATCTCTTCCTTAATGTCGAGCCGCCGGGCCTTTTCCATTTGCATCAGTTCACCCTCCGCCATTTCCTTCACAGCACGGCTGACGACTTCCAACATCCTAAACTGCTGATTTTTAACGGTCAACATCAAACCTTGCGACAATAAAAAATCGCCCACGAGCACAGCCACCTTGTTTTTCCAAAGTGCGTTGATGGAGAAAAAACCCCGCCGCTCGTTGGAGTCGTCCACCACGTCGTCGTGGACAAGCGTGGCCGTATGGAGCAGTTCGACGAGCGAAGCAGCGGTATAGGAAGCCTCATTGATGGGAGCAAACAAGCGAGCGCTGAGCAGCACAAGCATCGGGCGCACCTGTTTTCCCTTGCGCTGCACGATATACCAAGTTATTTTGTCCAAAAGAGGGACGTTGCTACGCATCGCATCCCGGAAGCGTTGCTCAAAGACATCTAATTCGGCAGCAATCGGGTGTTTTATAACTTCCAGGGACATGGTCAGTAGGCAGTGTGCAGTAGGCAGAGCGCAGTAAAAAGTAAACGGCGCGTGAATTTAATTTTCAAAAAAAATTGAAACAGCCGCAAGGTAGGAAGGTTGGTTAAAAAGAGGGCTTTGTTTGCGGGGGACACTATTTCATCCGCTCCTCGATTGTTTTCCGAAAAACACTCAACCGGTTGTTGCCCTGACGCTCAACATCCGTCTGTGGGTTTGAGACTGAATCTATGCGGTTGACCCATTCGAGCGCCTTCGGATAGTCGCCCACTTGGTACCAGACGTAGGCAAGGTTGAATTTTCCGTCCTCATAACGCGGGTTTATCTCCACTACCTTTTCGTACAGCGGGATGGCCTCGCGATAGCGCTTCATCTTCACCAGCGCGGATGCGTAATTATTTATCACCTGAAAACTCCAGGGATTGAGCCGATAAGCCCGTGCGAAAGCGGTCACCGATTGGTCGTGCCGATTCATCTGATAATGAGCTACCCCTTCGTGCCAAGCCAGCGGCAAAGCCACGTCGTTATATTCATAAAAACGGTTTTGCGCCGCTTGTGCCTCCCGAATAGCAGTCTTGTAATCGCGCCGAGTCTGCGCCTCCAACATCCGCACATTGTGGATTTCGCCCAGCACCCGGTTCCAGCCGATAATCACGTTGAACACCAGCCCCGCAGCAGCCAGCGACAGCAGTGTAGGTGAGTGTTTTTGGACAAAAACACCCGGCCATTGCTCCCACAATGCCCGCGCATGAAACGCGATATTGGCAAATAAAACTGCCAAAATTACCTGTAATTCAATGCGTTCTCGTGGAAAATCAAAATATTGGATGACGCAGTAACCGAGCAAACCCACCGAGAGTACCAACAAATCGTGCCGCACGCGCGCGTTTTTTTCTTGTCTCCGAAACGTCCAAACCGCCGCCCAAAAAGCCACTCCAAACAGGGCGCAAAAAAGCACCGCGCCTACAATGCCCATTTCCGAGCGCACTTCGAGATAGTCGTTGTGAACACGCGTAAAAACTACGTTTTGCTCTTGTAACCGGTAACTGCCCTCAATGCTTTTTGAGGGAAACCAGAATTTCCAACTGCCATTGCCCACCCCCCACCAGAAATGCTCGGCATTAAGCAAATCGGTTTTGTACCATACAAAACGGCGCTCATTGGCAGTCGCGCTTTCCAAATACGTGAGTGGATTCAGCCTTTCCGCCAATGAATTGCCCGAGCCTTTCAACGCCACCAACGCGATGACCAAACCGATGGCGACTACCCCGGCAGGCAGTATTTTTTTCTTGAAAATTTGAAAAAACGACGGCTCGAAAATGGCGCGAATAGCCAAATAAACCACCCCTCCGATGGCAGTGGCGACATACACGGTGCGTGTTTGCAACAGCAAAATCAGCGCCGCAAGCAAGCCAATTGAAATCCAAAAAAATACAGCGTCGGGATAACGCCGAGCCGCCCCGGTACTTTCATGCCGTTGTTCTTTTTTGAACAACACATTGAAAATCAGGAGAAAAAACAAAAAATCGGAAGCCAGATTTTTGTTGCCAAACACGCCAGTAACATAGTCGTACAGCCGCTCATTATCCAATCCGTGTTCTGAAACCGCGAATCCCAGTTGCACAAGCAGGATACCGCACACGGCAAACGTCAGCACGGCCGTCGCCTGCCGGAGCGTCGTCCGCACCATGCCCTCGTCGCGGGCGAGCGCCTGCCGCACGAGCCAGTAGGTGAGGAAGAGCAGCAGGACTTTTTGTGTGTAAAAAATGGCCTCGGACCAACTGAACGCCCACCCGATGGACGCGAGGTTGATGCCATACCAACTGAGCAACAGCAGGTCGAACGCGTGCAGCCGCCAGTCGGCGTTTTTGCGCAAATCCTTCCAAATCAGGAACAAACTCGCCAGCAATGCTAACGACAAAAAGAAAAAACGCGGCGCAAGGTAGCGGTCGAGGCATTGCGGGATGAAAAATAGCGCGTTGGCGGCGAATACCAGCCAGAGCATGAGTCGCCAATGCTTCAAACCATCGATTTTGGCCGGTGACGGTGATGTGGCAGGTTTGGATGTTTTCGATGAGCGCATGGCGGTGCCAAAAGTCGGGAGTGATAGGGGGGACAATAATTTTCAGGAAGGAATTTTTCAACACAATCACTCAACAACAAACTGCATAATCTCCTCTACAAAGTTGCGGTGATTGGCCAAACGCGGCACTTTGCTCTGGCTGCCAAATTTGCCGCGTGCCCGCATCCAGCGCAGGAAAGTGCCGCGCGGCACGGTGTGCAGATGCAACCGTTGGAGCGCCATGCCCTTGAAACGTTTGGCTTCATAGTCGGAGTTGATGCGTTGGAGCGTCTGGTCGAGCACGTCGTTGAAACGCTCGAGGTCGGGTGGTTCTTTTTCAAATTCCACCACCCACTCGTGGCCGCCCTTGCCTTGTTCGCCCGCAAAATAGACCGGCGCAGCGGTGTATTCCGACACCACGGCGTTCATCTGGCGGCAGGCTTCGGCGAGCGCCTTGTCCGTATCGCCCACCATGACTTCTTCGCCGAAAGCATTGATAAACTGTTTGGTGCGCCCCGTGATTTGGAAACAGTGCGGGTGCTTGCGGGTGAACATGAGCGTGTCGCCTGGCAAGTAGCGCCACAGGCCGTTGTTCGACGAAATCATTACCGCGTAGTTTTTCCCCACCTCCACATCGGCGAGCAGCACGGTTTTCGGGTGCTCTTTTTCCCATTCTTCCACCGGCACAAATTCGTAAAACACGCCATTATCGGCAAAAAGCAGCATATCGTTTTTGCCCAATTCGCATTGCGCCCCGAAGTAGCCCTCCGAGGCGTTGTAAATTTCCTGATAAACAAATTTTTCGCTGGGAATCAAGGTTTTAAACGTCTCTCGGTATGGCTCAAAACCCACCCCGCCGTGCATATAGGCTTGCAGGTGCGGCCACACTTCGAGCATATTCGACTTGCCTGTTTTTTCTAAAATAAGACGGAACAACACGACGACCCAGGTAGGCACGCCGCCAAACATCACGATGTCGTCGCGGCGGCTGGCGATCTCGGCGATGCGCTGAATTTTTTCTTCAAAATTGGGCAGCAGCACTGTTTTAAAATCGGGCGTGTGAAATGACCTGCCTATGACAGGCATGTGGTGGGTCATTACCGAGCTAATGTCGCCAAAACGGGTTTTCGGCTTTTCGTCGAATGGCTGGAAACTGCCGGACATGATGAGATTTTTTCTCCGAAAAATCTCCATGTCGGGTTTGTTGTGGTAGAGGAGGGCGAGTGAGTCCCAACTTCCGGCGAAGTGGCAGCCGTAGAGATTGCTGAACGGAACGGGGATGAACTTGCTTTTGTCGCCGGTGGTGCCGCTGCTTTTGCTGAACCAATTGACCTCGCCGGGCCAGAGCACATTGCGCTCGCCGCGCATCATGCGGGCGATGTCGTTTTTCACCCGCTCGTAGTCTTGGGCTGGCACCGATTTCGAAAAATCATTGGCGTTTCGGATGCTCGCAAAATTGTGCGCTTTCCCAAACTCGGTGTTGCGAGCGGTGTCGAGCAGTCGTTGAAGCCAGCGTTCTTGCGGCTCTTCCGGTCGCTTCATGTAGCGTTCTATGCGCCTCATTCGCAGGCGCAGGTACTGCTTCATTATTTTGTTGACCAGCCATTTCATAGACAGCGGCAGTTAGTTCTGTTTGTTTTTCGGGGACAAAATTACAGCTTTGAAATTCGGACGGTCAAATCTGGTAATTTTGAGCCGAATGAAACTCGCCAAACATAAGGACTTTGACTCTTTTTCAGAGGATTTATTGCCTTTGGAAAAATCTATCTGTTTGCGGCTGCGCACGCTGCTGCTGGCGCATTTTCCGGAGCTAAAGGAAAAATTTGGCTATGGCGTGCCGTATTATTGGTTGCGAAGCCGGGTTTGCTTCATGTACCCGGCCTCATTTCCATACAGTGGCATCAAAGAAGGGGTGACGCTGGGGTTTGCGCGCGGTCATCTGCTCTCCAACGACCAGAGGCTGCTTGACCTCGGCAAGCGCAAGGAGGTAGCGTACATCCGTTTTTCGTCAGAAAAAGAAATTCAGGAGGAGTTGATTTTGGAAATCCTGCATGAGGCGGTGCTGCTCGATGCGGAAATGGGGAAGGGGAAATAGTTGTTTATTTTTGGTTGTTAGTTGTTGGTTATCAGGTAACTTGCCCTGAAATAGGTTGCTTAAAAAAGCAACAGATAACATGGCCAAGTCAAATCGTGAATTTAAACAAGAAGAACTAACAACCAATCAATGCCCCAGATACAATATGGTGTCTAACACAGGCTTATAAGTCAACGAAATCTCCACCGGCAGGCTGCCAAAAGCCTCGTGCGGATAATGCAGGCTGTCGTAGCCAAACGCCACAAGCCAGTGCTTTCCTTCGGGTACCGATTCGATGCAGCCGCGTGCGTCAGCACCGGTGGTGAACGAGGCATCGTAGAAACTCGGCGGCGCATCGTAGCCAGGGAAAGAGTCTGCAAAATATTTCAAATAGACTTTGGAGCCGACCAGCGGGAAATTGTGGTGCGTCGTTTTGATGCAGATTTTGGTGGGCAGCGGGAGCGTGTCCGGTGCATCGGGGCGGCAGGAAAAAAGGCCGAGCGAGAGAAAGAGGAGGAGAGTACGCATATATGAAAATAGCTTGCAGAAGTAAAACGCTTCTGCAAGCCTTCAGGTTTAATTCGCTCTGTGAATGAATTTTACTGTTCTGATAGTTTTGTTGTCGCTGCTGTCGGTTGCTTCCACAAAGAGCGTTACCGGTGTCGGCGGTATAACAGTTAGAAACGTATCTGTAATCCAGCCTACGGTCATGTCTTCAGATTGTATGTTGTGAGTTTTCTCAACCAATGTTTTTCCGTCGTTATCCCTCGTCACTTTAAAGTAGAGGTCTTCGATATATTGGTCTTTCAGGTTGAGGTAAATCAGAATAGCCCCGTCTTGAATTTCGCCCTCTGTGGGTTTGTTGACAGTCACTTCCGGCGGAGTAGTGTCGGGCTCTTCTGTCGCAGGGGTATCGTCTTTTTCGCAAGAGAGAAAAAATGCTAAAAAAGCAAGCATGAGAAAAGACCGAGTTGGCCTGAAGAATAGTGTGTTCATTGTATGAAAGTTAGTTTGGTGAAAATGCAGTGCAGTCACAATCATATTCTGCTGCGCCCCCCTAAAAAACGGACTAAATATCTACTTTTGCTCGATGAAAAAACCGGCTCCAATTTAGGGGCGGCAGCTTTAACCAGACACCTATCTCCACCACATTTATGGCAAATTTAACAAAAAAAGCACCTGAAAGCGGAAACGGTATGCCCGAAATCGGCATACCCGAACCCGCATCCACCTTTATTCCCGCCAACCGCATCGTCACGCTTGACGAGTTTATCATCCGCTCGGAAAAAGATTTTGAATTTGCCACTGGCGAACTCACCGGCCTCCTGCGCGACATCGGCGTGGCGGCCAAAATCATCAACCGCGAGGTGAACAAAGCTGGCCTCGTCAACATTCTCGGCGTGGCCGATAGCGGTGAAAACCAAAGCGGCGATATGCAGCAAAAACTTGACGTGTATGCCAACGAAAAACTCATCGAGTGCCTCAAAAACTCCGGTGAATGCTGCGCCATCGCCTCTGAGGAAAACGAAGACATCATCCACGTCCCGCCGGTCGGCTCCAAAAAAAGCCACTACATTGTCATGTTCGACCCCCTCGACGGCTCCTCGAATATTGACGTGAACGTATCGGTCGGCACCATCTTCGCCATCTACCGTCGCAAAAGCGACCCAACCGGGCCGGCCACCAAAGAGGATTTTCTGCAAGCCGGCGCAAAACAAGTAGCTGCCGGGTACGTCCTTTACGGCACCTCTACCATTCTCGTTTACACCACCGGACGTGGCGTCAATGGCTTCACCCTCGACCCCAGCATCGGCGAGTTTTGCCTCAGCCACCGCAATATGCAAATCCCCGAAGATGGCAATACCTACTCCGTCAATCAGGGTTACTATTCCAAATTCGACCTCGAAATGCGCCGCTACATTGACAATTGCTCCGACCAAAACTACGGTTTGCGCTACATCGGCAGCATGGTGAGCGATATCCACCGCATCCTCATTCAGGGCGGCATTTTCCTTTACCCCAGCACCCGCAAATATCCCAAAGGCAAACTCCGCTTGTTATATGAATGCAATCCACTTTCCTTCATCGTGGAGCAAGCAGGCGGAAAAGCAATGACTACCCAACTCAAACGCGTGCTCGACGTGATGCCCAATGAATTGCATCAGCGCTGCACCGTCGCTATTGGTTCGCCAAATATGGTGGACGAACTCAAAGCGTTCATTGAGCGGTATTCGGCATTGCCGCTGTGATGTTGGCTGGCAGCCGCTAATGTTTTTGAAAAACAAAAATTCGCATGCTGAATTTGGCAGCTTCGGCAACGGTGCTGCCAAATTTGTTTCTAAAAACGCGGATGCTCCATTTTGAAAATGAGCATGGGAAAGAACTCCACTTCCGCTGCGATAGATAAAGTCAATGAAAACCCTCTGGGCATTTGGGCTGTTAAATGGGGGCTAAAAGCCCGAAGAAAATGTTACCTCCCAAGCCCGTTTTTGTCAAAGAGCCAAGATTTTAACAATTAACTTTTGCTATCCGGGCGGTTTAAGCGAACTTTAACGGGCAAAAACAAGCCTTTTAAAGCCCCTTTAACCAAAAAAAGTGCGCAGGGATTATATCTTTGACCCAATAAAACTTGCGTACCTGAACACTCGCAATAAAACACACTCTCACCATGAAAGGACAAAATAAGTCACTGATCTGGATGCTCTTGGCCATGTTCACAGTAGCGATAAATGCGCCGCTCAATGCCCAAGACGACCTCTACTACGACCCTGCTACGGACTCTAAACCTGTGCAGACCTACGAAGAAAATTACGACGAACCGAGCAACGTCACGCGTCGCTACAATGAGGACGACCAATACTACGATGAGGATGATTACGCCTATGAATACTCTTCACGTATCCGCCGATTCCACCGCCCGGCGCGGGCCATTGATTATTATGACCCCTTCTTCGTAGACCTTTATTACTATGACCCTTTCTTCTTGCCAGGGGCTTCCATCTACACGTACGGCTTCAATGACTATTGGTCGTGGCGCCGCTGGCAGCGTTGGCAGCGTTGGAATACTTGGAATTCTCCCGCCTTTGGTTGGGGCTGGAATAGCTGGGGCTATAACTCATGGGGTTGGAACAGCCCTTATTACGGTGGCTGGAATGCATGGAACAATCCCTGCGTTTGGAACAACTACTACTACGACCCCTACTGGACGTGGAACGGTTACAACCCCTACTACGGCAATACGTGGGTGAACAACAATTACTATTACAACAACGGTGAAAACGGCAACAATGGCTACCGGCCACAAACCTACACCGGTCCACGTCGGGGTGGCACTTCGGTCAATCCGGGTTATGCCCGCCTCGCTAACGGCTCTTCCAACAATGGCCGCTTGGTGGTAGCAGATAACGGCGCTCCCGTTATTGACATGAAAGCCCGCCCGAGCGGCCGTGTTGCGGAAAAAGAAAAGCCTTCTCAACAGGCTGCAGGACGCAAGCCAGCTGAGGCGGCTGCAAACCCCGCCCAGACCGGTCGCGGCCAAGCCAATGACCAACAAGTGGAAAAGGTTCGCCCCGCAACCGACACACGCCCAAGCCGAGAAGTCGCGCCGAATAACGATGTGACACCGAGCCGTCGTCCGGCTACCCAGCCCACAGAAACTCGCCCGTCGCGCAATCAAGAAACCACCCCAACTCGCCGCAACGAAGAAACTCGTCCGGCGCGTCAGCCTCGGGAGGAAACACGCC
>CAYZVM010000180.1:0-12668 GCA_964481485.1 uncultured Saprospiraceae bacterium
TCGAAATAGGCAATCGCGTCTTCGCGCCGGTTGCGGCGCAGCCATCGGAATCCGCCGGGCAGATTTTTCAAAACAGATTTGTCGTCGAGGTATTCGAGGTGGTGGATATCGGTCGGCGTGAGGCCGATTTCAATGAGTTTTTGCACCAGCAGGTCAACAGGCGCACCGGTCGCAGTGCAATGAGATTCAGCAAGTTCTGTCCATTCGCCCATGCCGGTGTGGGCATAGCGCTGTATTTCTTCGGCAGAAAAAGAGGTGGATACTTGGGCGAGGTGGCCGCAGTTGCACTGGCCGTGGTGCCCCCATGCGTAGGGTGCGCCGCCGCGGAGTTGTTGGGCAGCGGCGCGAAAAGCGGTGATGAGGGCAGGATTTGCGAAAGCCATAGTTCCATGTTTTTTCAGGAAACAAAGAAAAGGCATTTGCAGCCGTTGGTCAGTGCCGGATTTGTAAAATTTAGACGAATATCGGTCTGGGTTCACACCATACTACTGAGCATTTTCAATTTTAGCACATAGGCACATAGGTTTTAAAACTTTGAAAATCAAAAAATTATGTGGTCTATGTGCCTATGTGTTCAAAGATATCCAGCATTGTGGCTCACACCTTTTGCAACGCCTCATACGCCTCCAATGCCCGCATATTTTCCATCGCCTTATAGTTTGTGAGGTCGTGCATGGACGGCACCACGGAAATGTAGCCGTTTTGCAGCGCCCACACGTCGGTGTCTTCGCCGGAGTCGTCGTTGATGAATTCGCCCGTGAGCCAATAGTACGGCTGGCCGCTGGGGTCGCGGGCTTCGAGGAATTTTTCCACCCAACGGGCATCGGCCTGACGGCAAATCCTGAGGCCGCGCAATTGGCTGGACGAAAGTTTGGGAATGTTGACATTCAAAAGGTTGCCACTCTCAAAGGGGTGTTCCAGCGCGTATTGCATTACCTTGCGCACCCAGGGTTTGCATGGCTCGAAGTCGGCATCGAAACTAAAATCGTCCAATGAAAAGCCGATGCTTTTGATGCTTTCGAGCGAGGCTTCCATCGCTGCCGAGAGGGTGCCGGAATAGATGATGTTGATGGAAGCGTTGGTGCCGTGGTTGATGCCCGACACACAAAGGTCGATGGTGCGGCCTTTCAGCACGACGTGTTTGGCGAGTTTCACGCAGTCCACCGGGGTGCCGGAACATTCCCATGCCTCGATGCCGGGAAATACTTTTACTTTTTTGAGGCGGAGCGGGTCGTGGATGGTGATGGCGTGGCCTTTCCCGCTTTGCGGCGAATCGGGCGCGACCACCACCACCTCGCCCAATTGGGCGGCTATTTCCACTAAGGCACGGATGCCGGGCGCGACGATGCCATCGTCGTTGGTGACTAAAATCAGAGGTTTTGACATACGGCAAATGTAGCGGAGGCGAATATTTTAACAGTGAAAAATTGAGCGCCCACACGATGTTCCGACACAATTTGCGTTATGAAATCACACTAAAAATTTTGAAAAAACAGCATAATGCGGGGCATTTTTCGGTCATTTTGAATATTCTCTTGATTTTCAAATTGTTGTTTGAAAATTTTGGCCTAATCTTGCACAAAGATTTAATACTGAAAAAAATCAAAATTACCACGAACCGTTTTATGCTCAGAAAACAATTTACCATGCAGCGATCTTTTTTTACCGCCTTACTCCTTTTCGCCTTCTCTTTGGCATTGCCTGCCCAATCGCCACTCTACATCCAGTTTGACCCTAAGTGCATGAACCAACTGGAATACCAATATACCTATTCTGGCCAAAACCTGCTCATGTACTCCATCGCCAAGAGCAGCAACGAATTGTACTTTTTTCTGCTCGCTAATACGGAGGCCGTCACCACGTCCACGCTACCGAAAGGCACCGTCTCGTGCCAAAACGCCCCCCTCAATACCAGTCTCATGGAGTCTATCAACGCGGGCGGGCGAACGGCCTACGTGGTGTTCCGGGTGCAAAACGGCTACCGCTCCATGAAAATAGAATCCGGCGGATACGTCACGCGCTCCGGCACCTACTTCGCCTTCCGCTCGCCAAACTATGATTTTGTGATGGACACGGCCAATGTGGACTACGCACGCAACCTGTCTCAACCCGGCGTGGTGTCGCCGGTATATCTGACCGGGATGCGCGCCTACGACTGTCTCAAATTGTATGCATTCAGATTGGAACCGGTATCGCCAGAGTCGCCGCGCGCCGACGTGGAGGTGATTCCCGGCATTGGCATCATCAGCGACCGCACGGGGCGCAACGGCAGCGAAATGGAGCAAAACGTGTACAGACTCCTGAGAGTCAATGGCATGAGCCTCGACGACTATATCTATACTTCGTGCAACCATCTGGCACAACCGGGTGGCAACGACGGCACTTTCATCACGCATCCGAGCGACAACCCCGACCCTTACGACCCATTTTTTGAGCCCGACAAAGAAGTGTACAACCCCACACCGGGGAAGCCGGGGCAGGGCGGAGGTGGCCAATTTGTCAATTGCCCGGAAAAACCCGGCTATGGCTACCACATCGTGCAGCCCGGCGAATCGCTCATCACCATCGCCCGCATCTACAGCCTTTCTCCCTCCCAGTTGATTGCCTGGAACAACATCAAGGATGCCAATAGAATAGAGGTGTGCGACAAAATCTGGCTTTCACAACAAGCAGGCGGGGTTCCCGCCCCGGGCGGTCAAACGGCCAATTACCATGTGGTGCAAAAAGGCGAGACGCTCGTCGGCATTGCCCGCAAATACAACCTGACGGAGGCTTCGATACGGCAGCTGAACAAATTGCCATCTTCTGGGAATGTGATTATCCAACCGGGACAGCGCATCATAGTCTCCAAAACGACCGAGCCAGCCCAAGGTATAGGAGCAGGAACTGGCGGAACGCCTCAGCCCGGCGTCGCGCCCAATCCGATGCTGCACAGCGTGAAACGGGGAGAGACGTTGACCGGCATAGCCCAACAGTATGGCTACACGACGCACTATTTCCGGCACATCAACAGAGCCAACCAAAACCTGCTGGCTGTCCGGGACGAAGATTTTTTGCCTGAAGGCCTCATGTTGACGGCTTCTGACAGCAAGGAGCGAATCGGTTTTTCCAATTACACCCCGCCGACTTCCTACAGCCAATTAGGGCAGCGATTTGCACCCGCCAACACCGGCACGCCCGATCCAGGCATCTACACACCGCCTTCGGCACAGCAGGGGAGGCAATCAAAATTTGAATACATCGGTGAACACATTGTCATAGCTGGCGAGACCCTCGCCTCCATCGCAGCGCGATACAAAGTGAGCGCAGAAAAATTGGCCGCTGCCAACAACCTGCAACCCGGGCAGGAACCGCAGGCCCGCTCCATTTTGAAAATACCGAAATAGGGATTTGAAGCTGGAGTTTTTGACTTTAGATTTTCGGACAGAATCGGATTTGGTTTCGATATCCAAAATCAAAAACTCCAGCCATTAGAGCCAAATACTCCGCATTCAATCACAATCAACCAAACTCTTAAACAATCAATTTGCCATGAAAAAGCTCGTTTTTGCTACATTGAGCCTTTGTTCGTTCACGGCGTCTCTTGCCCAATCAACTGCCTATGTGATATTCAACCCGAGTTGCATGGAACAAATGGAATATCGATACACCTATTCAGGGGAATCCATTTTTGCCTATTCCTACAAGCCAAATGCAGACGAACAGTACATATTCATGTCTGGCAGCAGCGGAATACCCCAGCAGAGCCGGCCAGAAAGTGCCTTTAACTGCAACAATTTTTCTATGACGGATGAGGCTCTCAAGATTGTCAATGGATGGACAGACTCTCCACAAATGTATATCCTTATGCCGCAAGACAACGGGGGATATTTGAAGATGCCAATTTACTCTGTCACCCAAGTAAAACGATACGGTTCTTGGTATTTGCTGGTCGCTCCTCAATTTACGTTTGCAATAGATACTACACAACTGCGCTACGATGATAACTTGCAAGGCGAATCCTCACCCACCATTATTCGTTTTTCGGGAACGCAATTAGTTAACTGCCGCTATCGGTACGTATTTAATGGCGAACCTGCACGTGGCTACACTGAGAGTACAGAATTTGAGTTTATTTATGGAATAGGCATCACGAAAATAAGCACTGGCTCTAACAAAGCCGAATTGGAAGAAAGCGAAATACAGATTGCAAGCGTGAACGGCCAAAAGTTGGATAACTACTTAGCGAGCATTTGCCCGCAACGAAACAATCAGCCATACAATGCCGATTACAACACCCCAAATTGGACAAACCCCGCACCGCCAAATAACAATATTGATTATGGCTACGCGGGAAATAAAAGCGTTCAGAGTGCCAATTGGCAACAAAGAGGGAACCCTGGAGCAAGTGCCAATTTAGCTGACTGCCCTATCCCGCCGGGCACAGGCTACCATGTTGTGCAGCCCCGCGAATCGCTCAACGCTATCGCCCGCACATACAAGGTTGACGTGAAGTCGCTGATAAAATGGAACAACCTTAAAAACCCTGACTACATAGAGGTGTGTCAGCAAATCTGGCTGCAAGAACCGTCAAATGGAAATATTGCGGCCAAAGGCTATAACAGCTTCGACCATTACAATCAAAATTCGCATAAACATGGACCCTATGTGACCAACCAAGCCATATACCAAAACACTGCTCAGCAAGCCCCTAGTCAATATAGTGGTTCCAACGAACCCACAGTTTATTACTCTACTCCTTCAGGGACAGGGAACCTACTCCAAAAATCTGCCATTCAAACCAACAATCATCAGCAGCAAGAGCTTCCACCCATACATGAGTATATTGCGCGTCAAGGTGAGACCTTGAACTCCATTGCATTCAAACACAACATGAGCGTGGCCGAACTGGCTGTTCTGAACAGCCTTGCGCAGGGCGACAAAATACCTGCTGGCAGCCGCTTGGTCGTGCGCAGATATGCCAACAAAATATCCGCCCCCACTACCGATATTCAATCTACAACCCAGCCTACTCAGTATTCCTACACAAAAACAACTCCCGATGAGGAAGTGCCTGTAGGAATGTCAATTTCAGCCTACCCAACGGAATATTCCTACAATCCAAATTCAGAGTTAACTGCGTTCCGCCCGCCAGAGACCGCCAATTCCTCTAAGCATACTGTCCAAGAAGGAGAGGATATGACCCGCATCGCTGAACGCTATGGTTATACACCTGAATACTTCAGGCATATAAATCGCGCTTTGCAAAACAAACTGCCCAAGGATGATTACGAACAATTGTCTCCGGGCTTGGTTTTGTCAACTTCCGATTGCGGTTGCCAACGCAGCGACTTCAGTAGCTACAAGCCGAGTAAACAGTCAGAAAAAGCAATTTTATATTCCTTTTCCAATGACGGCAAACTGCTAGAACAAAAAAAAATCATTGAAATCCCTAATAACCCGTTGGAAGCTCACAGAGCATCGGCTGCCCAGCCTCAAGCGCAATCTCGTTCGCATACTGTCAAATCTGGCGAATCTCTGGCTTCCATTGCTCGAGAACACAATGTGACAATAGAAAAACTGGTAGCAGCCAACAACATCAGATCCAGCCAAAAATTGAAACTAGGCAGGGTTTTGATAATACCGAAATAGATGCTCGACCAATAAACTGAACTTCACCAATAACAAAACTCAACGAATCACAATCAACCACCATTTTCAAAAAACATCTTGTTATGAAACATCTCCTTTTTGCAACCCTGGCACTCTTTACGTTTTCAGCCGCGATAGCCCAATCGCCTGTTTATGTGCTTTTCAACAATGCTTGCATGCAGCAGTTGGAATACAAGTACACCCGCTCGGGCGAGTCCATTTTCGCTTATTCCTATAAGCCAAATGCGGACGAACAGTACATTTTCATGTCGAGCAGCAGCGGGATGCCTACACAAAATCTTCCGGAAGGCACGTTCGACTGCAACACCCTATCCGTAACGGATGAGGCTGTCAAAATCATCAACGAACAAGTCGGTTCCCGGCAAATGTACGTCCTCATCCAACAGCGCACCAGCGGTTATCTGATGATGCCTATCTACTCCGCGCTGCAAATAAAAAGGTATGGCTCATGGTATTTGCTGGTGGGGCCCAAATACACTTTCGCGATAGACACCATGGATCTCAGTTATCAAAAAAACCTTCAGGGCGAATCCTCCCCCACCGTCGTCCGGTTCAGGGGTTCGCAGTTGGCTAACTGCCTCTACCAATACAATTTTCAGGGCGAGCCTGCGCGAGGTTTTACGGAAAGCACAGATTTCGATTTCATCCATGGCATCGGCATCGTGAGAAGCCGCGTCGGCTCCAACAACAGCGAACTCCAAGTCAGCGAAATGCGCCTCAACAGCGTGAACGGCCAACTCCTCGATGCTTATTTGGCAGAGGTTTGCAAACAAACTACCCAGCAATTCAATACCGATTACAACACCCCGGCCTGGACTAACCCCGCGCCGCCATATAACAACACTGATTATGGCTATGGAGACAAAGAAGGCGCACAGACCGGCAATTGGCAACAACCCGTCAATCCAGGCGGAAATACGGGCAGCAACTTTAATATGATCAACTGCCCCATCCAACCCGGCGCGGGGTATCATATTGTGCAGCCCCGCGAGTCGCTCAAAGCCATCGCCCGCACCTACAATGTTGATTTGAAATCCATTATCAAATGGAACAACATCAAAAACCCCGACCACATCGAAGTCTGCCAGCAAATATGGCTGCAAAAACCGCTCACGACCACCACATCAAAATCGCCCGGAGGCAACGCTCCCGCTCAGTATAGCAACACCACTGGTGCTTATGGGCCGACCGTGCAGAGCCAAGCACCTTATTGGGGGGGCAACTACAATCCGGCGCAATATTCCAATACCCAAAACCAGTATTACGCACAAGCAGGCACACACGTCGTTCAAAGAAACGAAACCCTTTTCGGCATCGCAAAACGCTATGCCTGCGCAGAAGAATGCATCCGCCGCGCCAACAACTTCCCGTTGGAAGGAAATGTCACTATCAGAGTTGGCGAGACACTCGTCATCCCCGAATGTACTTGCCAAACGCCGGGCGCTTCAGGTGCCGCACCTGCCACCTACAACGCATCCGACAAATGGCGCCCCGGCGCAGCTGGCACCCGCTCGGCAGCGCCACCCCAACAAGTATCCAATGTCCTGAACAACCAAACCCAACAACAGCAACCTTACGAGCCGGTCATTTATACCGACCCTCGCGCCCAACAAGGATTTATAGACGCGTCCAGAACCTCTGCTCCCCAAACCAATCAGGCAGACAATCAGCAACAAAAAGACCTCCCGCCCACGCAAGATTACATTGTGCGTCAGGGAGAAACGCTGAACTCCATCGCCATCAAGCACAAAATGAGCGTGGCCGAATTGGCCGCTTTGAACGGCCTCGCACAAGACGACAAAGTACCTGCTGGCCGTCGTTTGGTCGTGCGGCGTTATTGAATGGAATGTATCTCCTCACTTGGAGAACCTGTTTTTGGATAAAAACGGGGTTGCCGATTTGCTCGGCAACCCCGTTCTTTTTTCAAAAACGCAGCTGCACGGTCGTCATCCAATGCCGCCCCGCTTGCGAGAAAAAACCCGTCAAATTGTACACACCTCCACCTTCCAACCGGCTGTATGGGTCGTCCGGTCGCGGGTCGTAGCCTTCCGACACAAACCGGTACGTCCACCCGTTGGAAGAATAACGAGCATCAAAAAGGTTGTTCACCGAAAAAATCAGGCTCAACTGTTTGCCCACCACCCGTTTCAAATCATAATTCAGCCGCAAATCGGAAAAGAAAAAACCGGGCAGCGCCGTGTTTGCATTGGAAGTGTTGTCCAAAAACTGTTTGCCGACGTATTTGCCTGAAAGAGAGAGCGTAAGCGCGTGGTTTTCGTTGCTCGGCAATATCCCAAAAGAGGCTTCTGCCCGTGCCACCACATTTGGCGAAAAGGCCAAATCCGTGTTGCGGTGCGTAATGATTTCTTGCCCCCCCAAATCCCAGTTGTCGCGATATTCGACGAATTCCTTGATTTTGTTTTGGCTGAAAGCCGCATTGCCCGTCAGCGTCAGCCGCCTGCCGACTTTGCCAATGGCCTCTAACTCCAGCCCGGCGCGGTAACTATCAGGCACGTTCGTGCGGATAGAGCCGCCCACATCGTTCAGCCGCCCATCCAGCGCCAACTGGTCGCGGTATTGCATCCAGTAAAAATTGGCCGACACGTTCCAGTGTTCGCCGCCAGTTTTCAGGCCAGTTTCGAGGTCATAAAGCCGTTCCGGGCGCGGGCGGCTGTTCGGGCTGGACTGGGTGTAATCATCCCTGTTCGGTTCCCGATGGCCGATGCCGAAAAACCCGTATGCTGTCCATTTTTTTGAAAATGAATACGTTGCGCCGATTTTTGGATTGAAAAAAGTCAATGCCGCCGATTGCGTCACGTTGTTCAATTCGTTGTCGTAGCCTAAAAACTTGTAACTGACACCACGCACCTGCAAATCGAGAAACGTGGAAAGGCCGCCACTGAAATTGATTTCCGTTTTGAGAAAAATATTCGCGTCGCGTTTGTCCGCCGTGTTATCGTAGTAGCGAAAATCTTTGGGCGCAGTGGCAATTTCAGACCAGATGATTTCTCCGAAATGTTGCCCTTCATAGCGGCTCGCCGCCCCGCCCAATAGCAGCACAGGCGCTCCTGCCAAACCCGGCGGATTGATGGGCGGCTGCCAACGCAACGCAAAAGTGCCGCCGTAAAAATGATTGTCGAGCCAACGGCGGCGGACAAGGTCGGTTTCAAAAACGGTCGAGTCGCCGACTGTAAAATCGGGCAGCCCATAATCCCCGAAAGTTTCATCGGCCTTGTATTGCTCAAAAAAACCAAAACCCCGCGTGTAGTGGCCGTTCAGTTGCATACTCAGGCCGCGCTGGAAAATCCGTTTGTAATGCAGCAAAAAATACCGCTGCGTGTAGTCGTCTACTTCATCTTCATAAGGTTCGCCCGGCTGTTCTATTCCGGCGGTATTAAAGGTGCGTAGCCGCTCATCATCAATGAATTGTGCCGGTACACCATTCCAAGCCTGATAGGTGATTTCGTGGCCATTGAGAAAATGTGCTTGCAGCGATTGGCTGTCATCAATGTATGCCCCCGTCAGGTGGACGGAGTTCAAATCCGCACTCGCCCGGTCAATATAACCGTCCGATTGAATCGTGGAAACGCGCCCTGTGAAAGCCAGTTTGTTGTCCAAAAGGCCGGTGCCGAGGTACGCCGAGTGTTTGCGCGTGGCAAATGAGCCGAGTGAATTGGTCAGCACCGCAAAAGGCTCCGGCTCTACCCGCGACAGGTCGAGGTTCACCGTAGCACCAAATGCGCCCGCGCCGTTAGTACTCGTGCCCACCCCGCGCTGCACCTGAATTTCTGACGCTGAGGCCGCCAAATCGGGCAAATCCACCCAAAACATCCCCTGGCTTTCCGCGTCGTTGAGCGGCACACCGTTGATAGTCACGTTCACCCGTGTGGGGTCGCTGCCCCGGATGCGCAGTCCCGTGTAGCCGGTGCCAGCGCCCGCATCGGAAGTTTCCACCAGCGACGGCACGCCCGTCAACAGGTACGGAACATCTTGAGCATGGTACGATTGTGCGATTTTTTCCGCAGAAATATTGGTGTGCGGCACAGGATTTTTCGCATTGGCACGCGTTGCCTGAATGACGACTGTTTGCAACGCGACAGAATCGGGCAGGGTATTTTGGGAAAAAAGAAGGAAAGGAAAAAGGAAAAAAGGAATTGGAAAGTAACGAGTGACGAAAAACGCTCGTCGTTTTTCGTGCCGTGCGCAGGTCTTGCGACCACGCGTTTTCAGAATGTGAAACATTGAAAATGAACAATTTGAGTGAAACATCCACTCGCGAAGGGGCTTCGCGAGCGTAGTGATGCCACTACCCGTCTCAGTTCCTTACCCGGCATTACCCGGGCAAGTTCGATGGGTGTAATCTCAGCCCCAAAATAGAAGAGAGGGGCGAGGAGCGAGAAATGAGGAGCAAAAACCTAAATCCTCACCTCTCTCTTCTCACCTCTATTCCGGGACACCCCAATGAGTTTTCGGAGCAAAGTTCAGAAAAATTCGCGGATTGCGGCGAGCGCAGTCTGTGTGCGCGTTTCATGTTCGCCGGAAAGGGTCACATAGTTGGCATTGTACTCGCGCAGCAGATTTTCGTACATGGTGTATAAAGTGTCCCGCTCTTCCGGGTGTTCGCGGAGCGGGTCGGGCTGCCACGGAAAATCCGGCGCGCACAGCAGATAGAGGTCGGCGTTTTGATACGCGCCGTAGCCTTTTTGCCATTCAAAACTGCCTTTCGGTTGAAAACGATATTGCTCCCAAATCTGCAATACCGTCCAGTCTGTGTCGCAAAGCAAAACTTGTTTTTCGGCAGAACAGCTGAACAATTGGGCGTGCCACTTTTCCCAATTTTTTTGCCCCAAACCAATCATTTTCAAATCATTGCGCTCATAAGGGCGACCCAAGTGCGCGATGTAATACCGCGCAAATTCGGGTACCCACCCAATATGGAGCGCCGCGGCCAACGCCTCGGTCAGCATGGTTTTCCCAGTGGATTCAGGCCCGGTGACGACAACCTTAAAAATGCTTTTCAACATCAATTCACAGATTTTTGGGCATCCAAATCATTTTAAATCGCGCTAATTTTGCACCACGAAAATACCTCGCCCGATTGAATAAAAAACCCAGAAACTCACTACAGCTCATTCATGCACAATATCGAACCGCACTTTCGCTGGCGAGACCTCTATGTGGCGTCGGAAGACGCACACTCCCCGTTTTTTGGGTATCAAAACAGCGAATTTGAATATACGCACCGCCTCTACAATTTCTATCTGCACCCGCAATGGGACGCTTTCGGCTCGGCTACACTTTACGGAAAAGTTCTGTTTGCCGACTATGATGAAGGATATGCGCTGGTGGAACTCATCGGCGAATGGAACGACACGCTGCACAACGACATCATGTTCCTAAAACGCAACGTAGTGGATCCACTATACGATCAGGGCATCACGAAATTCGTCTTTTTTTGCGAAAACGTGCTCAATTTCCACGCCTCCCCTGATGACGACTACTATGCCGAATGGGCGGAAGAAGTCCACGAAGAAGGTGGCTGGATTGCGATGCTCAACACCCGAAAGCACGTCGCCGAAGAAATGCACGACGCACGGCTGCAACGCTATGTCCACTTTGGCGACGAATACAACGACATCAATTGGCGATCGCAAAAGCCGCAGATTGTGTTTCAAATTATTGACGCGATGGTGACCGGGCGGCTCAGGCGGCTCGAAGGTTGACCCCCGCGTTGAGTTCCGATGTAATTTTGAGCAAAACTTTCAATATTGAAAAAAGATAAAAACGAATCTCCCGCCGAACCCCACGTTTCTTTCAAAAGCGGCTTTGTCAATATAATAGGCCGCCCCAATGCCGGAAAATCCACGCTGATGAACGCATTGGTGGGCGAGCGCATGAGCATCATCACCCACAAACCGCAGACAACCCGGCACCGTATCATCGGGATTCTGACCGGCGACGATTTCCAGATTGTATTTTCCGACACGCCCGGCTATGTCAAAAAGCCTTCGTATAAAATGCACCAAGCCATGAACCGGTTTGTGGAAGGCACCGTCGAAGATGCCGACCTCATGCTGTTCGTATTTGACATGACCGAAGAATTGGAAGACGACAACCCCGTGATAGAAGTGCTGAAAAAAGCCGAAGCCCCCGTTTTGTTGGTGCTGAACAAAAAAGATTTGGTGGCTGAACAACGCGCCGAAGACGTGGAAGGATGGTGGAAAAAACGCATCAAGTTTGCCGATACCATCGCCATCTCTGCCCTGAAAGGCACCGAATCAACTGCTTTGTTGGAAAAAATCCTGACCTACCTGCCGGAAGGTGAACCGTATTACCCCCCTGACCAATTGACCGACAGGCCTGAGCGGTTTTTCGTGGGCGAAATCATCCGGGAGAAAATCTTCATGCTGTATCAGGACGAACTCCCATATTCCTGTGAGGTCGTAGTGGAGGCGTTCAAAGAAGCAGAGACAAAAAACGCCGAACCATTGGCACGCATCGCAGCCACCATTTTTGTAATGCGCGAAACACAGAAAGCCATCGTGTTGGGGAAAGGAGGAAGCGCCATCAAAAAACTCGGCACCTATGCCCGGGCCGATATTGAGCGTTTTTTGAAAAGCAAGGTGTTCCTCGAACTCACGGTAAAAGTGCGCGACAACTGGCGCGACGACGAAAGAGCCTTGCAGAGGTTCGGCTATTAATAAAAAAAGACGGCAGGACATTCGTCCTACCGTCAGAAATATAACCCCAAAAAACCTGAGACAAAAGTATATCGGTCATTTTAGTAAAACAAGCGATTAGCCAATTTTTTTCAAAAAAAATCATGGAGCGGCAAGATGGGGCAAGTACCAAAAAAAATCCCCCTCCGGGCTTTCCCGGAGAAGGACATCATCAAAACACGCTTCATTTATCTTTAATCTCGAAGTCTGTAAAATTTTCGAGACATCATATCGAATTACTGACCACAAATATAGCAAGCCTTGGCCATTATTTTCAATCTTTTTTGTTAAAAAAAA
>CAYZVM010000181.1:0-12617 GCA_964481485.1 uncultured Saprospiraceae bacterium
CTTGGTAGTGGCAGAGTTTTTCTTTTTCAAAAAATCCAGCACCTTTTGCTGCTGTTCGGGTTTGTCGGCGGAGATAGAGACAAACTCAAAATCGCGAGCACCGTACATCCGCTGGATGGTGACGAACTCGGGGTATTCCAACATGCAGGGGCCGCACCAAGTCGCCCACACATTGATGAGCCGCAACTTTTTGGAGTCCTCGTTTTTCAACAATGCCTGCACCCCCGGCACGTCAATCATGGACACGTTCACTTCTTTTGACGCCCATTCTGCGGTCGCTTTTTCTTGCAAATCCGATTTCCAGCCCCATTTGGTGGAGCAGCCGAAGGTTTTGGTGACGGGTTCGGCCACGGGTTTGCCTTCCAAGGTCGCGTCTATGGCCGCCCGCAAGTCGTCGGCGTTGGCGGTGCCGGGTTTTTCGCTTTTGTCGAGCCGACCGGTGTAGGTCAATTTTCTGGCGGCATCGAACACAAAAACGTGCGGGGTTGCCACCGGGCCGTATTGGAGCGAGGCGGCTTCCGTGTCGCCGTCGTAGAGGTAGGGGAAATTGTATTGAAGGTGCGATGCCCGGAGTTGCATATCCTTGTAGTCGTCGCCCAAATCGGAGTAGCCCAATTCTTCGGGCAGCAAGCCCAGCGGGCTATTGGGCGAAATCGCCACCACCGCCACGCCTTTGGCCTGATAGTCCGCCGCCACCGCCTTCATGCGCTCTTCGTAAGCCTGCGCCGTCGGGCAGTGATTGCAGGTAAAAATGACGACCAATGCTTTGGCGGTTTTGAAATCGGCCAGCGTATAGAACTTCCCGTCCACGCCCGGCAAGTAGAAATCCGGTGCGTCGGCGCCGATTTTCAGGGTTGTGACGTCCTGTTTGGGAACCGGCTGGGGGTTTGGTGGGAGCGAGGCTTTGGCGGTAGTGGGTGCTTGGTTGGCCTTGTTTTCGGTAGATTGGCAGGAAAACAAAATGGTGATGAGGGCGAGCGGAAGGAAGAGAAGATGTCTCATATTGTTGACGTAATTCTTTTGTGTTTTGGTTTGCGGCGCAAAATATACCAACGGCAAAAAAACGGTTTTTTGTTGTCCTCGCCGGACAGGAGATGTTCAAAAAAATTTAGGCACATATTCCAAACTGGCGGACAGGATGCATTACGAAAAAAGTTTCGACAGGGTTTTGAAAATAGAATCCTGTCAATCTTGTAAATCCTGTCGAAAGTAAAACAAGCCCTGTATCAGCGCTAGAAGAGCAGCGGCCAAATTTTCCCACCGCTCCACTATTTGTTTTTGAAATAAAAACTTGTCGGCTATACGCTGCTCCTGAAAAATATTTGCCAAAAATAGCAGCGTACCGACGGCGAACATTACTTTCGCTGCTCATTTTTTACACTAAAACCTATTTCCGCCTATGAAACAGTTCTCCCTGCTTCTTGCTTTTTGCATTTTTGGCTACACCACAGCCTCCGCCCAACTTCCCCCCGGAACGCCTGCCCCCGATTTTACCGTGACCGATATCAACGGCGAGACACACACCCTCTACGATTTGCTCGACCAGGGCAAAACGGTTTATCTCGATTTTTTCGCTACTTGGTGTGCACCTTGTTGGGGTTATCACAACAGCCATGCGCTTGAAAATGTGTGGAATACCTACGGCCCTCCCGGCACCGGCGAGGCTTTCGTAATGGCCATAGAAGGCGACGCCAACACCAACAATGCCTGCATCTACGGCCCGACGGGGTGTGTGGGCGGCACGCAAGGGGACTGGACAAACGGCATATCTTATCCCATCGTGGAAAGTTCGACGGTGCGGGCGCAGTATGCTGTGGGCTATTACCCGACCATTTACATGGTTTGTCCCCAAACAAAAAAGGTGTACGAAACGGGCCAACTGAATATGCAGGGTCTTTGGAGCCAGCGTGCGGTGCGATGCGTAACCCCCGATGTGGAAATAAACCTTGTCAGTGTGCAAAATGTACGCTGCATCAATAGCAGCACAGGCTCCATTAACATCACGCCTTTGACGGGCAACCCACCATACACCTACATCTGGTCGAACGGTGCCACCACGCAGGATTTGAACAATATACCTGCCGGCGAATACAGCTGCACCGTCACTTCCAGCAACGGCTGGACGGGCGTCACCGATCCCATCACCGTGGAAAACGCCCCCAGTGTACTCAATTTAGAAGTAATAGAACAAACCCCATTGGGCTGCAACGGCATCATGGCTACCGCCACCGTGGAGGCAAGCGGAGGTTGGTCGGATAGTTACAGTTATGCGTGGAACAACGGCCAAGTGGGCGAAACGGCTTATGGCCTCGGTGCGGGCAATCACACCGTGACCGTCACCGACGGCAATGGCTGCACCAAAACGAAGGTGGTCAATGTCGCGCCCGTCGTGATGCCGACGGCGAGCATCGCGCCGCCATCCACCATTACCTGCACCCAACAGAGTGTCCAGTTGAATGCCAACAACTCCAGCACGGGCAGCGAATTCAGTTATCAATGGTATGCCTCCAATGGCGGCAATATCGTGTCGGGTGTGAATTCACTGACCCCCGTGGTGAACGCAGCAGGTACTTACAACCTGCAAGTGACGAACAATGAGACAAACTGCACGGCTTTCACCTCCACCATCGTCACGGCTACGCTTGACCTTCCAACGGCAGATGCTGGCCCGGCAGCGGTTGTCTCTTGCGCCCAGCCCAGCACGATTTTGCAGGGCAGCGGCTCCACCGGTTCCAACTTCACCTACCTCTGGACGGCAACTTCCGGCGGAAACATCACGGCAGGCGGCACATCGCTCACACCCACCGTGAACGCGGGCGGCACCTACACCCTGCAAGTGACAAATACCGCCAACGGCTGCACCAAAACTTCCACGACAACGGTTTCTGGAAACAACGTGCCACCCACCGTAGCCACCACCAATGGCACACTGACCTGTGTCGCCAACAACGTGACACTCACCACTACGACCAACTCGAGCAACCCCACATTTGCGTGGGCCGGGCCAAACGGATACACCTCCACCGTGCAAAGCCCGAATGTGAACGTGTCCGGCACCTACAACTTGGTCATCACCGACACCATCACCGGCTGCACCAACACCGCCACAGCCGATGTCACTTCCAACACTACCGCCCCCGGCGCATCGGCCACAGGCGGATCGTTGACTTGCGTCGTGAACAGCGTGACATTGAATGGCAGTTCGCCGGACACAACCGCCACTTTCGCTTGGACGGGTCCGAACGGTTTTACTTCCAATTTGCAAAACCCGACCGCGAACACGGCGGGGCAATACAATTTGGTAACAACCAACCCCGCCAACGGCTGTACCTCTTCTACCAATGCGACGGTGGCGCTCAACAACACGCCGCCCACGGCTTCTGCGGTGACTCCCGGCAACTTGAACTGCAACACGACACAGCTGCAACTCAACGGCACAGGTTCTTCGCAAGGCACGAATTTTACCTACCAATGGAGCACTGCGAACGGTAATATCGTTTCAGGCGGAACAACTTTGACACCCGTGGTTGACGCGGTTGGGACGTACAGTCTTTTGGTAAACAATACACAAAACGGCTGCACATCCACCGCTACTGCCAGCGTCGCACAAAGCACACCCGTCACTGCGGGTATTGCTGCGCAAACAAACGCAAGTTGCAACGGCGCCTCGAACGGCGCAGCCACCGCCTCGCCCGGCGGCGGCAATGGCACCTACACCTACGCATGGAGCAACGGGGCAACAGCAGCCACCGTCGCCAATCTCAGTGCCGGGACTTACATCGTCTCCGTCACCGACGGCGAAAACTGCACCGCCTCTGCCTCGGTCAGCATCACGCAACCCGATGTATTGGCCGCTAATGCTTCCGCTACTGCGCAAACTGCCAACGGCGTGAACGATGGCACTGCCACCGCAGCCCCGACCGGCGGCACGGTTGTTTATGCCTACAATTGGAGCAACGGCGCGACCACCCAAACCATCACTGACCTCGCGCCCGGCAGTTACACCGTCACCGTCACGGATGCCAACGATTGCACCGCCGTCCAGACAGTCACGGTCAATTCGTTCAATTGTGCATTGTCGGCGGCTATTTCCGGCACGAACATCACCTGTTTTGGCGCCAACAACGGCACGGCGGAAGTTTCGCTCGCCGGTGCTGCCGACCCCGTTATTTATGAATGGAACAACGGCGCGACGACGGCATCTGTGTCCAATCTCGCACCGGGCAACTACACGGTAAACATCACGGACGGCAACAACTGCCCAGCCTCGCTGAACATCAGCATCGCGGAGCCAACGCAATTGTTGGCAAATACCACCGCCACGCACGAAACCAGCGCGGGTGCCAACGACGGTTCGGCTGCTGCCAACCCGACTGGCGGAACCGGGCTTTATGTGTACAATTGGAATACAGGTGCGACCACAGCGACTATTTCTAACCTCGCGCCCGACACTTATGCTGTGACCGTCACGGATGCCAACGGCTGCACTGCCGTCCAATCGGTGGTCGTCAATTCGTTCAACTGCGCCATTGCTGCCGAAACCACCATCTCGAATGTGACCTGCGCGGGTTTGAATAATGGTGCTGTCACGCTCGCCCTGAACGGCGGCACGGCTCCTTTCATTTACAGTTGGAGCAACGGCGGCACATCTGCAACCATCAGCAACCTTCCCGGCGGCACCTACACAGCCTCCATCACGGACGACAATGGGTGCCAATTGATAGCTACCGCTACCGTGACAGAACCCGCGCCGTATTCCGCATGGACTGTCGAAACGGTCAATACTGCCTGCGCCAACGACGCGACCGGCTCAGCCACCGCGACTATCAGCGGCGGCACGCTCCCGTACAATTTCCTGTGGAGCAATGGCCAAACTTCCAATACGGCCACCAACCTGACGGCGGGCAACTACGGCGTGACTGTCACGGATACCAATGGCTGCCAATCGAACACTTCCGCCACCATTACGGCTTCGGACAATGTACCGCCGACCGTGGCCGTGCAAAATGCAACGGTGCCGTTGAATGCCTCCGGTGTGGCGCTCGTCACACTTTCGGCATTGGCTGCACAAATTGCCGACAACTGCGGGGTGGCTTCTTCCTCCATTTCGCCGAACAACTTTAACTGTGCGCAACTCGGCACACACGAAGTAACAGTCGTCGTGACTGACCAATCTGGCCTGACTGCGACCGCCGTGGCCACCGTGACCGTGGTGGACAACATCGCGCCCATCGTCACCTGTCCGGCCAGTATCACCCGCTGCGCCGATGCGTCTGTCGTCAATTACGACGCACCCATTGCGGTGGATAATTGCCTCGACAACAGCGGTACTTGGGAACTTGAAAACGGCCTGCCGAGTGGTGCTGATTTCCCAATCGGCAGCACGACGCAGACTTATTCTTACACCGACGCGGGCGGCAACATCGGCGCGTGTTCGTTCTCGGTTGTCATTCTGGCACCGGCTGAATTCAACAATGTCGCCGTCACGAATGACGTGAACGGTCAGGGCATTGGCGGAATAGATATTACGGTAAGTGGCGGCACGGCGCCTTACACGTTCAAGTGGACGAAAGATGGTTTGTTCATCGCGGATACGGAAGATTTGAACGGCCTGACGGCAGGTTTTTACACCGTCGTCGTCACGGATGCCAACGGTTGCATCATCAGCAAGGAGAACATCCCGGTGGGGAACACGGTCAGTTTGAAAGAGCCAACTTGGCTCAAAGGCATCCGCCTGCAACCCAACCCGACGAACGGCCTGACCCGCATCGTGTTCAATCAAGCGGCTTCCTCACCATTGGAAATCAGCGTGATAGACGCGACCGGGCGTGTGCTGCTGACCGAACACAGCGAAAACCAATCCATCATCACGCTCGACTGCTCGGCTTTGCCGGACGGGATGTACGCGGTGCGTTTCCGCACGGGCGCGGAAGTGGGGGTGCGGAAATTGGTGGTGAGCCGTTGAGGTGCTTTTTTTGAGATAAGTGAAGAGGGCTTCTCCGGTTTTCGGAGAAGCCCTCCTTTTTATCTTATTTTTCTGCCGCTGTTGGCGTTCCCGCCAACAGCATACGGCGGAGCTCGATGTCAACCAAAAGCAACTAGTCTTTTGCTGTGTCTCGCGCGCAGCGTGTTGTTGGCGAGGACGCCAACAACGGCAGAAAACCTGATACCCCCCGCCCGTTTGTTGCGCAGGCATCGTACCTCCTTTTGAGTGTTCAAATCCTTACCTCCACCGTCGCAAAAAAACTGCGCCCGTCCGCCGGGATGATGCCCGGTCCGGGATACGCCTCCGCCCGGCGTGTGAAATAACGTTGGTCAAAAAGATTGTTGCAGCTCGCTTCAAAGGTCAAAAACCGCCAGCGATAGGCGAGCGACAAATCGGCCACCGTGTATGCGGGAATGATGCCGTTGACGGCAGAAGCCGTGCGGCGGGCATTGGTGGCATCGGTGAAATGTTCGGCAGTAAAAGCCCAGTTGAGATTGGCCCGCACGGGGCCGCGCGCGAAACTCAAGCCCGTGCGCAAAGTGACGGGCGCCACAAATTCCACGCGGCGGTTGCGGATGCTCGGCTCGTCGGTGTGGATGTAGCGGGCATCAATAAAAGAAGCATTGACGAACAGCGAGACCCGCGTGGCCGAATCGCGGGGCAGCAGAAACCGCCAAAAATTGAGTTCGGCGAATGTTTCGAGGCCGATATTGCGGGCATCCGAGACGTTGGTGCGCAGCCGGTAGTCATTGTACAGCGGCGGCTGGTCGGAGCGCAGCAGCAAACCGATGCGGTCGCGGTAAGCCAGATAGAACGCCGTGATGTCGGCGTAAAACCAATCGCCGACGCGGCTGCGCAACCCCAAGTCGGCGGTGTATCCGCGCTCATCGCGGATGTTCGGGTCCACGCGCCCGTTCGGGTTTTCGATGCGCAGGTCGGTGAAATTGATGGCGCGGTAGTTTTGGGAAAAATTGGCGTAGAGTTCGAGGCGCGGTGTCCATTTGTAACTGGCACCCAAGCCGAACAACACAAAAGCCCGTTTGCGCGAAAGGTCTTCCTCCTCGCGGTTTTCAGAAATGAGATTGCCCGCAAAGTCGAACACGCGCTGTTGGTAGTAACCTTCCGCAAAAGTTTGAATGCTCTCAAAACGCACACCCGGCGTGAGCGTGAATTTTGGCGACAGCCAAAAAATGTTTTCCGCGAAAGCGGCATAATTGTAATTGGGAAACACATAGTCCGAGCGCTCCACATTGTCTGGGTGCAGAAACATAAAATCCGGGCCGCTGCCGTTGTTGGCTTCGCCCTGCCGGGCGGTGGAATTGCCCCGATAAATGCGCGTGCCGACCACCAGCGTGTTTTCCTGCTCACCGATGGCATAGCGGTGCAACAAGCGGGTTTCGTTGCCGACATTGCGAAACGTGCCACTAATCAGGTCGCGATTTTGACCAAAATCCACGTTGTTGGCGGGTGAAAGATTGCCCAGCGCGTCACGCCCGGCGTACAGCCCAAACGTGCGGCTGCTGAGGCGTGTGCGGTCTGAAAACTCGTATTCCAGCCCGATGAGGCCCATGTTCCATTTCACCCGGAACCAATTGCGCGCGCGATTCGATCGCTGGGCATCTTGCTCAAATTGAGTGTCCGTCAGGCCGCCCGGCTGTTGTGCCAGATAGCCCATCACCGTGTATTCGAGGTCAATCATCAGCCGCCGGGTCGGGCGGAAATGCAGGTCAATAAAGCCGTTGTCCAGCGTAAAATTGGAATTGGGTCGCCAGCCGTCGCCTTGTTTGCGCTGATAATAAGCGTAGTAGCCCAACTTGCCGTCGTGCAGGTTGCCGCCGATGCTGTTGAAAGAATTGAGGAAACCGAACGAACCCGCCGTTTGCCGCCCCACATATTGAAAAGGCCGGTCGCCGCCGGGCTGGCGTATCACGAAATTGAGCATTCCGCCGAACTGTGTGCCGTATTGCAGCGAGGCCGCGCCGCGCACCACCTCGATGCGCGAAAGCGCCTCCGTGGGCGGGGTGTAATAACTTTCCGGGTAGCCCAGCGCGTCGGCGCTCATGTCGTAGCCGTTTTGGCGGGTGTTGAAATTGCTGGTGCGATTGGGGCTGAGGCCGCGCCCGCCCACGCCGAGTTGCAGGCCTGCGCCGTCGCTCTCCCAAATATTCAGCCCCGCCACGCGGGCAAATACTTGCCGTGCGTTGTTGGTCGCCAAATTGGCCGTGATGGCATCCAGCCGCACGACTTCGCTTTTTTTCCCTTCATAAATCGCCATGCCCTCTACAGCCCGCAGCCGGGAAAGTCCCATTGTTTGCTCCTGCCCGGCGGTGACGGTCACTTCGCGGAGTTGGGCATTTTGGGTGGTGTCAGTTTGAGCCAAAAGCACATTTTGATATGCTGTCGTGGCCACAACAAGCGCGACGTTTACGAAACATTGGAAGTTTCGTAAACGTGGTCGGGTAAATAATTTATCGTTCATCGTGCTTTGATACTCGGCTATCGTGTTCATTCAGAATCCAGGTTTTGTGCGCCCAACCATCTTTTATTTTAGTCAAATCCACTTGTGGGTCAATCAACAAACGACTACGGCGGGCATTCAGGGTGACATAGACTTCGGCACGCACGGCGGGGTCAGAAACGCCGCGTTGTGCGTAATGTTTTTTCAAAAAATGAGCAAATTGCAACATCATGTCGGGCTGCACCGCCATTTGTTTTTCTTGGTGCGGGTTCAAAAATTCGCTGTTCACCACCTCGCCCTCACGCCCCGTTTTTGAGTCTTTTACAAAAAAAGTGGCCGTTCCGGCTTTCTCCATGAGCATGACGCGCCACGAAAAGCGGTAGCCCTCTTCCGTCCAAAAGACACTGCCGGGGTAGAGGAGGTAACGCCACGGGAAAAGGATTTGGAAAAGGAAAAAGATAGTTATGAGAGATGAGCGAGGAGTGATGTATGCGTCGCGCAAAGGCGCAAAGTTCGCCAAGCGTAGGTTGTTCTTTGCGGGCTTTGCGTCTTTGCGTGACAGGGCTGAAACACGTTTACGAAACCTTGAAGGTTTCGTAAACGTGTCCGATACCCAATTCCACACCCGGTCGTGCCATTTTTCCGAGAAAAAAATCAACGTCGCGCCCATCATCACGAGCGGGAAAACACCAATTTGGAACATCAGCCCCGTCAATGTGTGAAACACGACGACCGTGAGATAAGCCCAAGGCCGACTGCGCGACCAAGCGAGCCAGAACACGATGGTGACATCGTAGAGCATTCCCGCCCAACTGAACAGCCACGGCGTGATTTTTTGCTGAAAAAACCAGCCGACGAGCGGGAGTTGGTCGTTGGCTGGCACCCAGATTTTCAGGGGCAGGGCGTTCACAAGCCAGTCGTAATTGATTTTCCACAAGCCCGCATAGAAATAGACAATGCCGAGTTGTAGTTGGAAAATGAAAATCGTCCAGCGCGGGATATGTTTTTGAAAAATGCCGGGCCTGCGCAGCACATCGAGCGAATAGGCGCGGTTGGCCGGGACGAACACGAGCAAGCAACAGACGATGCTGACGAAGTAATAATGGTTGAGGTAGTAAGTCAGGTCAATCAGTTCCGTGTAGGTGAAGAGCAGGAATTGAGCGACGGCAGCCAGTCGGTAGAACAGCCCCAGCATGACGCACAAAGAACTGATTATCAAAAGCGCATGCACGGCATACATTCCTGTCGCGGAAAGCGGCTCCACCCACTCGAAGCCGAAATATTTGAAATGAAACTGGGGTCGGATGTAGTGGTCGTCAATCCAACCCAACGCCCAAAAACGCACGGTGCTAAACACGAGCATCGCCCCGATGACCACGCGCAGCGTAATCAAAGGGGCGATGCTGACCGGCTGGCAGAGCCAGTTTTTGATGTTCGTCGTTGTCGTCATTACGGCACCTGCGTCATTAGAGTCAATTATCCCATTCCCTCCATTATCCCATTCTAATCCCCGTCTCCACTGCTGAACGTGATGGCGATGCCAAGCAGCGACGACATATCGCTTTTGAAGAAGCGCGTCATTTTTGAAAATTCAACATACAGCGCCTCCACTTTCGAGTTGTCGCCAGCGATTTGTTCGGAAAGAGAAAGCCCGGTCGGCACGGCATCGAGGGCGGCTTTCAAGGCTGCCAGTTGTGTTTCTGTGCTGGCAATCAAGTCATTGCCACCTTGCACGCTTTCCAAGTATTCGCGAAAGCCAATGCCGTCCTGCCCGTTTTTGGCACGGCCATACCAGATGTTTTCGATGGCCGTGAAATGGGCCTTCAACAGTGCCAGTGATGTGCCGTTGTAAAAGGCCTCTACCAACTGTGGCTCCACTTGCGTTTGGCCGGGGCGTTTGCCGAGCGGCAGACCGAGTTTGAAATTCTTGATGGATTCATAGCTGCGCACGAACTCGTTGTAGAGTTGGGCGGTGCTGCTGCCCACATCCGTGCCGTCGTTTTGGATAAATTCGTCGCGGTAGGTGCCGTTCCAAGCGGTCACGACTTCCGAAACCCGGCTTTGCAGATTTTCGGCGAGCGCAGCTAAATACGCGCGGCGGTTGGCGTTGTTGGCGAACGCAGCCGCCACCTCGTCGGCACTTTGGTTTTTTCCGAAAATCAAATATTCGATGGCCAAAAAGCCGCGCGCGTCGCGGTTGAAATCTTCCAAATTCCACGTTCCGGCGGCGATGGCGTTTTCGATTTTTGACTCGCTGACCGGGAACGTGCCGATTTCCTCGACCAGCCCTTTTTTCAAACCTTCTTCTCCGGCGGGGCCGAAATTGTAGGCATTGGCATATTGCCATGCAACGTACGCGCCGCCCCATGCGGTTTGCAATGCACCGAGTGTCACATCGTTTGGGTCTGAATTGAAACTTTCCACTGCCGTGAGCAAAGCATTGGCCTGAGCTTGCAGGTCGGAATAAGCCGGTTTGATGAGATTGTCTGCAAAATTGCGCAGCATGGCTTGCCGGTCGAAATTGTCGGTGGGGCCGCTGGAATTTGAATCACAGGCGGGAGTAAACAACAGAGCCCACAGGCTAATAAGTAGGAAAGAAAGAGCAGCTCGGTTCGGCATAATGCTTTGACTTACAAGTTTTGGCAACGAAGGTGGGGCGAGGATTCACATGGTTCTATGATACAAATCAGCGTCAAAAATGATTGTACAGCCAAGGCAAAGCGGTTTTGAACAAAGGGACAAGAGCCATTGACTGAAAATCAAGCCTCTAAACCATCTCAACTTTCTAAACCACTCTAAACCGTCTGTATCTGAATCTTGGTGAATCCTCGCCCGTCGTCACACCGTTGAAATAAAAAATCAGCGGCCTTGTTCGGCCACCCAGTTCTTTTTGAAGTCCTCGATTTCTTGGTCAGAGAACCCGTAAATAGTTTTCAGTTTGTTGATCAACTGCGTCAGTTTCGGCAATTCGGTCAGCGGGTCGGTGGCGAATTTGTAAGAAGTCGGCGTGCTGTTGTGCGGTGCGTTGAGCAGCACAAGCACTTCGTCAATTTCTGCGTCGGTGATGGCGCGGTGCGACTGGGGCAGCGTCCGCCAGCCGTGCACAAAACCGACACATTCGCTGTATGCGTGCAGTGCGCCCGCTTTTTGGGCGTCCGTGGGATTGGTGGCGCTCATCGTGCTGATGACGCTATGGCAATAGTTGATAACTGTGGCGAAGTTGATTTTCTCCCAATTTTCGCGCAATGATGACAGCGCCTCGTCGCGCTCGTCGTTGTAGTCCGCACCTGCATTCACGGCGGCTTGCAATTTGATAAATGCGTTTTTCATTTGAGAATAAAGCCCCTGTCCATCATTCTTGTCGCGGCGGGCACCGTAGTTGGCCAAATACTTATCAGGGTTGGCTGCTTTAGCCGCTGTGGGCGTATTGGGAAAATCGGGGTGCGCGCCGAAAATAGCGACCAACTGGTCAACCGTGGCGGGGGTGATGTCGCCTTGCATCAGGGTGACGGCGTGGTGGTAGAGCGCCGCGCCAAAAAGACCTTTGTCGAGCAACTGCTCCAGTTCCAATCCATTCTCGTCGAACAGATAGCCGCCAAAAGTGCCGCCCTGACCGACGGGTGCGCCCGGTGTGTAGCTCAAACCGCTGGCGTTGGCCAATTCTTCTAACCAGCCCGCGCTGCCGTCCAACTTGCCATCGAAGTAAGTGGTGGTGATGGATTTTAGGCTCAGGTTCCCGGCGGTGTACAACTGGCGCAAGGTGGCCGCGTCAACGATGATGCCTGCCGTGCGGCCTTTTTTTGCTTCGGCGATGAAGGCATCCAATTGGCCGCGCACGGCATATTGGGTGGTCGTGTTGGCCTGATATGCTGCTCCGTCGTAGTTGGCGGGTATTTCGAGTGGGGCTTTTTCGTCTTTCCCGCAGTTGGTCAATAACAGGCTGGTAGCGAAGAGGGCAAAGAGCGAAGTAGCGATTGCTAATTTTTTCATTGTGTTTTAATAAATTGATTTTGTGTCATTTAGAGAAGAAATTGGGCGAGAGTCATCGCCAAACGGCGTTTTTTCAGGGGCAAATCTATTAAGACTTAATTAAAACAAGGTGTTAAAAAATGGAGAAGAAACTCAAATGACCCAAAAGTGACACACTCTGTCCGTCACTTGTCGCAGGCAAGG
>CAYZVM010000182.1:0-1788 GCA_964481485.1 uncultured Saprospiraceae bacterium
CATATTTGCAACATTGTTCAACCAAAACAATTCGAGAACCATGAAACAACGTATCCTTCTCACTTGGTTTTTAGCCCTTTTATCTACCCTTCCATCTTTTGCGCTCCGTTTTGAAAGCGGCGACAACATCCGTATTTCTCAGCCTGTCAACGAAGATATTTACGTCTTTGGCGGCACCATTTACATAGATGCGCCCGTACACGGTGACATCTGGTGTGCTGGCGGCACAGTCACGATCAATGACACCGTGACTGGTGATATAGGAGTAGGCGGCGGCAATATTTATCTGCACGGCGTGGTACTCGATGATGCGCGCGCCGCTGGGGGCAGCATCATTATATCGGGCAGTATCGGTGGCGATTTGCTCGTGACAGGCGGCAACGTATCTGTGGAATCGAATGGCAACATCGGCGGGGATGTCGCGATATCAGGCGGCACGGCGACCCTTAGCAGCGCTATCCGCGGAAATCTGAAAGCCGCAGGCGGATCAGTCGCGTTGAATGGCGCGGTAGGAAAAAACTTTGAGTTCAACGGCGGGGATTTGAATTTGAACGGGAGCATTGGCGGCACATCAGTGATAGCTGCAAAGCGCATATTGCTGGGTGAAAATGCCGCCTTGCGTGGAAATGTCCGTTATTGGACGGACGACGGCGAGGTCAATTTTGGCAACACGCTTCAAGATGGCGCATCGGCCACTTTTGATACTTCGTTGCGCAAGCACTTTGAGCGTCCCGACTACCGATTCCTCGGTTTTGCTTCTTTTTTGGTACTCTTGTGGTATCTCGTCGCCGTGTTTATCCTCCTTTGGCTGGGGCAGCGGTTTTTTCACAAAAATTTTCGCGACGCAGCAGACACCGCACAAAAGGAGCCAATGCGTTCGTTAGGGTATGGTTTTTTGTATTTCGCCGCCGTGCCGGTGGCGGTCGCAATGTTGCTCGTCAGTGTCGTTGGCATTCCGGTAGGGCTGATCGTGCTGACATTCTATATTCTTTTCCTGACTTTGGCCAATATCATCACCGCATTGGTCGGCGCGCATTGGATTGACCAGCGCAAAGGATACAATTGGCGTCCAATCCAGTTAGTGTTCGTCGCGCTTGGCTTGCTCGTTGTTTTGAAACTTCTGGGTTTTATTCCTTTCTTGGGCTGGATAGCCAAAATTGTCGCCGTATTTGTCGCTTTTGGGGCAATTGTGGGCAACTCCAATATTTTTGGCCGCAAACAAGCCGCCATTTAGATTTTCAAACAACACAGTTTTTATGAAAAAAATACTCGTCACCACCGATTTCTCCACACACTCAAAAGCGGGTATGCGCTTCGCTATCCAATTGGCCACACAAATGGACGTCCAATTGGTGTTCTTCCACAGTTTTCGCGCCTTGGTGCCAACGACGGTTTTTGAAGAGCGCATCAAAAGCGCCGTTCAGCAGCAAACCGATGTGCACCTGAAAAAATTAGAAAAATTCGTTGCCAGCCTCCACAGGTCAATGAAAGTGACTCCGGGGGCTTATCGCTGCGAAGTCATGGAAGATTATGTGGGTCCCGAAAGCGCCATTTTGGACTATGCGCACAAAAACTCTTTCCACTACATCTGCATCAGCACACGGGGAGCGGGCAAGTTGCAAAAGATACTCGGCACCAATACCAGCACTGTGATTCTCCACTCCTCTGTGCCGGTACTTGCCATCCCGCACACTTACCGCCTGCGGCCACTCAAAAAAGCCTTGTATTCCTCTGATTTGGAAAACTTGGACAAGGAGATGCCCGTGGTCGCCGAATTTGCCAAATCGG
>CAYZVM010000182.1:1888-12592 GCA_964481485.1 uncultured Saprospiraceae bacterium
CTCGCCAAAGCCTACGCCGCCCGGTATGGTGCTTTGCACCTCAACAGCGATTTGATGCGCCGGGAATTGGGTTTGATGGGGCATTATGGCCCGGAAGACAAAAACCGGGTGTACGATGCGCTGTTGGATTTTGCAAATCGGGCGCTTCAAACAGGTCGAGAGGTGGTGGTGGACAGCACATTTTACAAAGAAGCCATCCGTGAGCCGTTTCGCCGCGTGGCCGCCGAATGTGCCGCACGATTGTTTTGGGTGGAGGTGCGGGCCGGAGAGCAAACTATCCGCGAGCGATTGCAAACGCCGCGCCCCGACAGCGAGGCCGATTTTGCTGTTTTTGAAAAAATAAGAAATGAGTACGAGCCGCTCCAAGAGCCGCACTTGGTGCTGTGGTCGGACGCAGCGCCGTTGGATGAAATGACCGCAGCCGTGCGGGAATATATCGCCGCGCACCAACCAACCTGAACCCTGTCTCGACCCGCACAACATGACCTCCGAACAAATACAATCCATCGTCAGTGCCGGCAGATTTCCGGGGCCAAAAGCCCCGGCGAAGTTGGTCGAGACACATATTTCGTGGGTCATCCTGACACCGGCGTTTGCGTTCAAAATCAAGAAACCTGTGCGATTCCCATTTTTGGATTTCAGCACTTTGGAAAAACGCGCGTTCTATTGCCGGGAAGAGTTGCGCCTCAATCGCCGCTTGGCACCCGATATGTACCTTGATGTGTTGCCCATCAGTTTGGCAAAAAATGGACTGCCCGAAATATGCCGGGCAGACGGCGGCGGGACAGCCCTCGATTTTGCCGTTTCCATGAAACGCATGGACGACAACCGGCAGATGGACAAGCGATTGCGCCAAAACGCGGTGACGGCGAATGAGATGGAAAAGTTGGCCGAAATGCTCGTGCGGTTTCACCGTTCGGTCGTCATTAAAGGCAGCGAGGTGGCTGACAATCGGGGCGACAACCGGGCGGATTTTGATGATTTGTTCCGCTTGGAAAAAGTGGCGCAGCAGGTTTTTGGGAAAGAAGCAGCCCAACAATTCGAGCAGTGGCGCGGACAGGTCGGGCAGTTTCTGGACAAACACGAAAAGCGGCTGCACCAACGCGCTGCATCGGGTTTTTGGGTGGAAGGGCACGGCGATTTGCACGCGCGGAATATTTTCCTCTTGCCAGAAGGCCCATTGGTGTTCGATTGCATCGAGTTCAGCCCGCATTTCCGGCGGCTGGATGTCCTGAACGAACTGGCATTTTTGTGCATGGATTTGGATGCGGGCGAACACCACGAATTGGCGGATGTTTTTATAGATGCTTATTGCCGCGAATGGCCGTGCATCGAAAGCCCGGAAGACGAAAAATTGTTCCTTTATTTCAAAGCATACCGGGCGAATGTGCGCCTGAAAGTGGCTTTGATGGAATTGGAACAGCACCCATCAGCCGATCTGGAACAAACTGCAAAAAAATATTGGGAACTGCTGGGCCGCTACCTCGAACGGTTGCGGATGCCAACTTAATTCTTCACTCAAACGCTGCAACTATGCTCTGTCCACTCTGTAAAGTACCGTTACAAACCGCTGAGCGCCACGGTGTCGAGATAGACTATTGCCTCCAATGCAGGGGCGTATGGCTCGACCGCGGCGAATTGGAAAAAATCATTGCCCGCGCGACGCAACTCTACACTCCAAACGCCTACCGCGACGGCGATTTTCCACAATTTGATTCCTCCAAAGGCCAGCAGGTCACACATCGTTATCCTGAAAAAAATGAGGGTTCCTACTTGAATGAGCTCTTTGACTTTGATGATTGAGAATTGAATTTCAATTGCCCTCCGTTTTTGCCTTGTAAATGAGGATGGTCGTTTTTTTGAAAATCGAGCGCCCGCGCAGGCGCACTTGTTCGCCCGCGACAGGTTCTTGACCCGGCTGCAAGTCATTGCGCCTGAGCAGTTTAGCCAATTTTATACCGTACCGCTGAGATATATCAAACATCGTCTGCCCTTCCTGCACGATATGGTGGGCAAGCCCCCCGCGCCATTTTCTTTGTTTTTCTTGGATAAAAATCCGTGTGTTCAGCGGCAGGGGAATATTGGCGGAATAGCCCCGGTCGTTGTATTCAACCAACTGCCCCACATCGAGGCGAAACATCCGGGCAATATCCTCCAATCGTTCGTCGGCCCGCGAAAAAACCATTTTTACGTCATTGACAAACCCGATGCGGTTCGTCGCTTCTGCTGTCAATGAAAGAGATGCCTGTGTTTCTGGCCGGTCATATTGAAACAGGGCATAGCGCTCTATCAACTCAATCAATTTATCGGCGTATCCTTCATTGCTGGCATAACCCGCCGATTGCAGGCCGCGCGCCCAAGATTGATAGTCCGTTTGGTCTAAAAGAAATAGAAAACCATATCGCGCAGACTTTCGGGGGTCGCAGATAAACTCGCTATGGTCATAGAAACTTTCTGCTGCTTTATTGTATTTTCGGAAACAGGATTTGACGGGATTGCCGTCCGTATCTCTGTCGTCGTCCTGCTTTTCGTAAGTTTTACCGCCCCAATTGGTGCCGCACTTGATGCCAAAATGATTGTTGGCCTGCTTCGCCAATTCGCTTTCACCGCCACCGCTTTCCAGAATGGCTTGGGCGAGCGTGATGCTGGCGGGGATACGAGTCCGTTGCATTTCTGTGATGGCAACCTCTTTGAATTGGTTGATGTAAGCGACAAAGGCTGTGTTTTCGGCTGCGGCAGGGGGCTTTGTATGCCTGTTTTGGGTATCGCGTGTGGCAGGTTCTGTTTGGGCGAACATTTGCAGAGTAAAAAGAACCAATGCGGGGGAAAGAATTAAAGTTTTCATGACTGATAACGTGGATAAAAAATGATACGCAAGTATGTAGATTTTAACGCATCCCGAAGGTACACCTTCACGCTTGGCACCGACAACATTTATCAAAACAAGCACTGATATTTATCCTCGAGTTGCAGGTCAATTTTCATTATTTTTGTAGCCAAAATATCGGTGAACATGGCATACAAAGATTATTACAAAATTCTTGGCGTCGCCAAAAGTGCCACGACAGAGGAAATCAAAAAAGCCTTTCGGAAACTGGCTAAACAATACCACCCGGACAAAACCAAAGGGGACAAGCACGCAGAGGAAAAATTCAAAGAAGTCAACGAAGCCCATGACGTGCTCAGCAATCCGGAAAAACGGGCGCGATACGACGAATTTGGCGAAAACTGGGAGTATATGCAGCAACGCCAACATAACGGTAGCGCGGGAAGTCGTGGGAGGTCGCGCAGTACGGGTGGCGGAAGACCCGATTTTTCGTTCGATGCTACCGATTTTGAAAACGACGACCGTGTGGAAGAACTCCTGCGGCAGTTTTTCGGGGGGCAGTTTAGCGGCAGCAAATTTCGAGGCAGCGCGGGCCAGCGCAATTTCGGAGCCGTTGACGGCAATGACTTGCAGGCCGATGTCCACATATCGCTCGAAGAAGCCATGAACGGCAGCGCCAGAATGCTCAGCCTCGGCACAGAGCAGCACCGGCTCAACTTGAAAAAAGGCGTGCGCGAAGGGCAGCAATTCCGGCTGCGCGGCAAAGGCCAACCCGGTCGAAATGGCGGCAAACCCGGCGACCTGCTCGTGACTGTCCGTATAAATCCGCACCCACGATACACCCGCACGGGCAACGACTTGCGCTGCCGACAGCATATTGACCTGCTCACGGCCGTGCTGGGCAGCAAAATCCACATCTCTACCCTCCATGGCGACAAAATAATGAGCGTCCCGGCCGGCACACAAAATGACGCCACGCTTCGGATGCGCGGTCTGGGAATGCCGGACTACGAAAACCCAACCATTTTTGGTGACTTGTATGTCGAAATTACGGTAGACATACCCAAACAAATCAGCCCCGAAGAACGGAACCTGTACACCCAACTCGCTCAACTCAAGCGCGGAAAAAACTATGCAGAAAGTGTGTGATTGTTTGGGCAAGGCAAAACCATCTAAATAGCCCGACAAAATTATTCTAACTTACCGCAAAGACCGCCAAGTACGCTAAGTTTTTAAAAATCAATCTTTTGCGTACTTGGCGGTCTTTGCGGTTAATTCTGTTCGAGCACTTAAACTGCTCTAAACCGACCACATCAGTCAGTTTCCTTTTTGCTTTTCAGCTGCCTTCTTTTTCTCCTTTTCCAATTTTTTGAAATAACGCCTGAAGAGGAAATTGTGCTTCAACGCTTCCATGTTCTGGTTGAAAGCCTCTGTGCCTTTTTCCACATTTCCAATTGTGTTGCGCAATTGGGCGGCCATCAGAGAGTCTTTCATCAAAGTATTCACCGTCCCCTGCCCAGTGTTGTAATCTTTATCCACCGACGCGACGACCTCGTTGAGGTCGTTGGCGAGGCGCTCGGCACTTTCTTCCACTTGTTTTATCTTCTGTACGGCCTGTTGGATTTCCAACGACAATGTGGTATCGGTCAGCAAGGTAGCCAATGTACCCTTCCCTTTTGATGCCAGAGCGAGCGTGGAGGCAGCATCAGTCATCAGGGCGGAGGCTTTTTCGGTGGCTTCATGCAAGTGGACGAGTGAGGCTTTCAGGTTGGCCGATAGCGTGCGGTCGTCGAGCAGTTCGGTCAGCTGGGCGCTGGTATTGATGCGGTGGATAGTAGTGCGCAATTCTTCGGTGATGACGGCCACATTGTCGTTGGTACGGCGCAAAGTTTGGAGCATTTCATCGGTGTTGATTTCATCTTTTGATGGGAGCAGGTCACCATCTTTTGCGAAGGGCGCCTCGCCCCGACCGGGCGCGATATTGACCACCCGGTTGCCAATCAACCCATCAGTGCCGAGGCTCGCAATGGCATTGGCGCGGATGATGTTTTTCATCTTTTTGTCAATGTTCATTGTCACTTCTATGACCGTGTCATTGACAAACACTATGTCTTTAACGCCGCCGACTTCGATGCCGGAATACCGCACGTTGTTGCCGCTCACCAAGCCATTGACAGCCCGGAAATGTGCTTTTACTTCAAAACTGTTCCCGAACAGGCTCTTGTTTTTTCCTAAAATATAGAGCGCAAGGATGAGCAGGAACAATCCCAGCAGGACGAAAAGCCCCAGTTTTACAGAGTCAATAGTTTGTTTCTGCATACGGCATTTGTTTATAGAAAAAACTGCTTGACTTTTTCGTCCTCCGCAGCTTTCAGTTCTTCATAGGTTCCTTCGGCATAACACCTTCCATCTATCAGCATCGCCACACGGTGTGCGGCGAGTTTTACACATTTCATGTCGTGCGTGATGATGATGGAAGAAGTCTGGTATTTCGCCTGAATCGTTTTCATCAGCGCAATGATTTCCATGCTCGTGATAGGATCCAATCCCGTCGTTGGTTCGTCGTACAGGATGATTTCGGGCTTGAGAATCAGCGTCCGTGCCAGCGCGATTCGTTTGCGCATACCGCCGGAAAGTTCGGCGGGCATCATGTCAACGGTGTGTTCGAGGCCGACATTTTGCAAAGCCTCCATTACCATGTTGTTTACTTCTTTTTGGGTGAGACGGAACGAGTGGCGGCGCAGGGGGAATTCGAGGTTTTCCCGCACGGTCATGGAGTCGTAGAGTGCGTTGCTTTGAAACAAAAAACCAACTTTCACCCGGATGTCGTCCAGCGCAGCATGGCCGAGTGCGAGCACATCTTGCCCCAAAACCACGATTTTCCCACGCTCTGGGCGCATCAGCCCAATAATACATTTTATCAAAACAGACTTGCCCGAACCCGATTTGCCCAACACGACCAAACTTTCGCCCCGGTACAAAGACAAATTGAAATCATCCAAAACCTTGTTGGCCCCGAAAGATTTGCAAAGCCCTTCAATAGTTATCACCGTTTCTTTAGTAACTAAATCGTGCACCATGTCTTTGCGATTTACAACAAGTCGGTTATCTGAACAGCAATCAAGTCGAGGATGAAAATCACCACCGACGACACCACGACGGCGGAGTTGGCCGAACGCCCCACGCCTTCCGTGCCTTTGCTGGAATAATATCCTTTGTAACAACCTATGATTCCGACTGCGAAGCCAAAAAAGAAAGTTTTGATGACTGCCGGCACCACATCCATGAAAAGCAAGTAGTCAAATATTTGTTTGAAAAACAAATAGAAACTGACTCTTTCATAAATATTGACACCCAAATAAGAGCCATAGAGCGAAATGGCATCGGAAATAATGACCAAGACGGGCAACATCAGCATGGCCGCAAAGGTGCGGGTCACGACCAAATACTTGAACGGGTTAGTGCCAGACACTTCCATCGCGTCTATTTGCTCAGTCACTTTCATGGAGCCTAATTCCGCGCCAATGCTGGAGCCGATTTTCCCGGCAAAAATAAGAGCAGTCAGAATCGGGCCGATTTCGCGCACGATAGCGATACCGACCATAGCAGGTATCATGGCCTCCACGCCATAATACACCATCGAGGGATGCAACTGCATGGTCAGCACCAAACCCATGATGAAGGCCGTCAACGCGGCCAGCGGGAGCGATTTGTAGCCGACGACAAAACATTGGCGGACAAATTCGCGCACCTCGTACCGTGGGCGAATTCCCTCCACAAAAAACCGGGCGGCAAAACGGCTCAATTCGCCGACATCGTGCAAAAAACGTCGTGTATTTTCAGGAAGGGCTATCACGTCGTATTGTTTTTAGACTTGCCGCCACCTGCCAATCAAGCAGCGCAACAGCCACAAATATAAAAGAAAGACCCAAGATAAAAGGATTTCGCCTACCGCGCCGTCAATCCACCGTCAATTACCAACTCGGCTCCCGTCATGTACGAAGATTCGTCGGAGGCAAGAAACAAAGCACCGTATGCAATTTCGATAGCCTCGCCGATACGCCCCAATGGGCACATGGCCTTCATCATTGCGTCGCGCGCCGCCGAATCAGCCGGGAGAATATGTTCCGTCATCGGGGTCAGCACACCACCCGGATGAATGGAGTTAACGCGGATATTGAATGGCGCAAACTCGACGGCTTGGTCTTTGGTCAGCAGCAACATTCCGGCCTTCGAGGACGAATATGCCGCGCCGTTGCCGCCCACGAGGCCAGCGATGGACGAGATGTTGACAATAGAGCCGCTGCCCGATTCTTTCAAGTGGGGAAGCACGGCTTTTGCGCCCAAAAAGGCACTCGTCAAGTTGATGGCAAGGATTTGATTCCAGCGTTCGAGCGAGGTGGCCTCGGTAGTTTCCATCGGCTGATACACACCGGCATTGTTGATGAGGATGTCAATTTTGCCATAGAGGTGCAGGGCTTTTTCCACCACTTTTTGCCAATCAGATGCTGAAGTCACGTCGTGGCGGATGCACTCGATGGGTAAACTGTGCTTGCGGGCTTCCTGCACCCACGCGTTCATTTTTTCAAATTGGATATCGGTGGCCAGCACCAATCCGCCCTCTTTGGCGAACAGCCGGGCGATGGACTCGCCCATGCCCCCGGCTGCGCCGGTGACAATTGCGACTTTGTTGTGTAAACGGCTCATGTTTCGGTTGAATTAGTTGAAATGGTTGAATTGTTTTTTAATCGTGAATCAATTTGTAGGCAGTCGAACGCCCATCTTTTGTTCGCACTTGCAAACCATACAGCCCGGCAGGCAAATTGCCGGTTTGAATCGTGACGGCCGTATTTTCAACTGCCGTGATTTCGCGCACAAGGCGACCTGTGGCATCGTACAAAAAAACAGATTGCATCAGAACCTCCTCGCTTTCCACACGCACCCAACCGGCAAAAGGATTGGGCGAAACGGTGATGGACAATCTCGACGCCGGATGATGGGTCGGCACATTGCCCGGGCAGCCCTCGAACAAATCGAAACAATTATCGTACAGCCCCTGCACTGCATTCATGGTCGCGCCCACAATGGAGAGGTTGTCGGCGACACCGCCATTGGGGTCTTTGCGCACCCAAGCATAGCCCAGCACGAGTTCATTGATGGCACCGGGAACCAACGTGAACGGCCCAAAAGATGTCAACGCCTTGCGCTCGCCCGGCGTATTGCCATCACTTATTTCCGACCAGTCGGAAGGATTGAGCGGGTCGCCAGCATACATGAGGCCGTTGTTCGGGAAAGGTGTGCCGTCGAGGCGGCGGCCTGCCAGCAGGTTGTAATAATCCTCCGGTGCATTGAGATTGGCATCGTCCACCGGCACGAAATGCCATTCGTCCACTTCTTCGCCAATTTCGTTGAGCGGGCCACGCAGCAGGTCAACCGCTATCACGGGCGGGGTGTTGTCAAATCCGCCTTCGTCCACGTCGTCGCCATTGTAAGCAAATACAACGCGCCGGGCAGGGTCACAGCCGATGAAATCATCGCCACCGTTGCCTACTTCAAAATCCATAAAAACACCGAAGTAGCAAGAATCGAGCAGTATGTTATTCTTGTTGATGAGTTTGTAAATCACATACACAACCCGGTCAACCGGCGAACCTTCCGGGCAGTCTATGCCAAAAAACTGGGTCTGAACTTCCATGCCCAATGGCATACCGTCAGATTGTGTGTGCGGCCCAACATCGTGAAAGGCAAACCACAACTCTTCATCGGCAATGTATTCTGGTGGACAGCCCCTCAAGTCGAGTACTGGATAATCGCCGAAATTAGGTTCATAAGCACCATTGCCAAATTCGTCATAAAAGCCAGCTAAATAATCATAGCTTGAAAATGGCAAGTAGAAACCATAATAATTGAAAAAATAGGAATTACCCCGTGCGGGCCAGCTGTAAACGGCCGGAATCTGGCTAGCTGGATTGGCGATGTGTGCATTCACCTCTGCGCTGGTCACATCCGCAATGAGATTGAACTCCGGATAGGGAATCAAATTATTCAACAGGACACCGGGATAAAAATCCGTTTTCCCGTTTTCGTTGTATAGTTGAGCCGACACATGTAGATTGCCTGCCGAATCTCGCCCGCCCAGCCAAAGACCCGCGGATTTCATCATTGAAATTTCGGGCAAACCACCTGTTGTGGCCGGGACGAGAAATTCACCGTTTGGGCTGCCCAGAAAAAATGCGCCGTTTGATTGGACACGTGCGTGGACGGAATTGGCTCGCAGTGTGTCGCTAACGGTTATAGTTTGGGCAAACATTTTGCTCATGGCTGCCATCATCAGAATGGCAAAGATTGTAAGGGTTGTTTGTTTGTTCATGGTGATGTGATTTTCTGAAAAAAAATTTCGGCACTCTGTTTTCCAAAAACTGTTTATGAACTGAATAACGTGATAGCCAAAAGAAGACCAACAGCCAAGACCCCATTGATGATAAGCCCGGCAATGGCTACACCTTTTATTACTCCCGTGTCATACGAATCCCTGGCCTTTTTCAAGCTGACAATACACAGAAGAATGCCTAACAATCCCAATGGGATAGACAAAATAAGGCCCAAGTATGGATTGACAAACCAAGATAAAATCCCAAGTATCCCAACAGCCAGACCTGATGCGGCGAGCCATTTTCCGTCGCCGTCACTGTATTTGCCCAAAGATTTTTCCGCTTTTGCCAGACGTTTGAGGAAGCGTTTTTCAATAAATTTTTTCAAAAACCCGCCTTTCCCGTCGGCTTGTTTGTCAGAGAAAGAAAGATGCAAAACAGGGGTCGTATCAGGCACCGAGCGTGTTGTTGCCCCCGCCAAGAAGGGAAGGCTGAGCATGAAAATAATGTAGAAATGGCGCATGAAGTTCGAATTGTGTTGGTGGTCTATTTAAAAATCTCCCCACCATCGCCTTCCTGTTCCCATTCCCAATTGGTGACAGGAGCGGGATTTACGAAAGTGTGGTCGCGAGCGGGCGAAGTCGTTTCGCCTATTGGCGGCAGTTCTTCGATGCTGGTTTGGGATTCTTTTGATTCGGCTGCGTTCATATTCTCAATGCCTTTCAGCAAAGCGTCGGCGTTGAAAGAAATGCTGTCAATCCCTTCGTTCACAAGAAATTGTGCAAACTCCGGCATATCGCTGGGTGCTTGACCGCACAGGCCGATTTTGATGCCTTTGCGGCGGGCGGTGCGGATGGCCGAGGCAATGAGCCGCATCACCGCCGGATTTTTTTCATTGAACAAACTGCTTACGAGCGCGGAGTCGCGGTCGAGGCCGAGGGTGAGCTGCGTGAGGTCGTTGGAGCCGATGGAAAAACCGTCGAACAAGTCGGCAAACTCTTCGGCCATCAGCACATTGCTTGGTATCTCGACCATGACGTAGATTTCGAGGCCGTTTTGGCCTTGTTCGAGACCATATTCTTTCATCGTCGCTATCACTTGTTTGCCTTCTTCGACGGTGCGACAAAATGGAATCATCAGTTTTACATTGTCGAATCCCATTTCTTCGCGCACCCTTTTCATGGCCTTGCATTCGAGCGCGAACCCATCTTTGTAGAGCGGCGAATAATAGCGCGACGCTCCCCGAAAACCAATCATCGGGTTTTCTTCCAATGGCTCAAATTGTTGGCCGCCCATGAGATTCGCGTATTCGTTGCTTTTGAAATCGCTCATGCGCACGATGACGTCGTGGGGGTGAAATGCCGCCGCGATAGTAGCTACACCTTGCGCGAGTTTGTCCACGAAATAATCTTTTTTGTCGCGGTAGTGCCGGGTCAGGTGGGCAATGCCCTCGCGGATGCCCTGATTGGTGATTTGCTCGAATCGGGTGAGCGCCAACGGGTGTAC
>CAYZVM010000183.1:0-12589 GCA_964481485.1 uncultured Saprospiraceae bacterium
GGGTCGGGGGTGGGGTTTGCAGGGGGAGGGGGGGCTAACTCCCTCAATTCTGGCACGATGAAGGGCAAATTTGCTTTTTCGAAAACCTGCGCTTCGTTGTCCAGATTTTTAAAATCAACGCCGGGATTTTCTTTGGCAAAAGCTTCTATGAACGCAGCAGAGCCAGTGAATTTGAACAATTTGGAGCCAAATTCCGACGGTTCGCAACGGTGAATCAGCACGGCCGTGTTGTTCTCTAATCGAACGTAAAAAGTGTTGTCTTTTTGGTTTTCCAGCGTCAACGTCTGCCCGTCGAAAGCGGGTGCAAAATCCCCCGAATATGCCGCCAATATCTCCACTTTTTCGATGACGGGGCAGCGGCGGCGGAGTTCGCCCACCGGCGCGACGCGGATGCCAGGCAATTGGCCGCTCAGCCAAGTGCAGACAAAATCGGCTTCTTCTTCGGCAGCATCGAGGTGGAGTTTGTCGCGGCTTTTGAGGAAATATTCGAGTTTGTTTTTCAGGTCTTCTTGGGTTTTCAGGCCAAAGCCTTTGAACTCGACGAGGCGGTTTTCATTGCAGGCGTACCAAAGTTCGCCGACGGTTTCGATGCCCATTTCTTGCCACACGACACGGATTTTTTTTGGCCCAAATCCGTTGACTTCGAGCATTTCAACCACGCCGGGCGGGGTTTTTTCGCGGTATTTTTCCAAAGTCGCCATTTTGCCGCCGGTCACAAATTCGCGGATTTTGCCCGCGATGGCCGGGCCGACACCTTTGATAGCCTTGATTTCGACATCCGGCATTTCGGCCAGCGGACGGTCGAGTTTGCGCAAATTCAGGTAGGCGTTGCGGTACGAGCGGATGCGGAAATCGTCCTCCTCGTGGAGTTCCATGAGGTTGGCGAGTTCGTCGAAGGCGTAGGCGATCTGTTTGTTTGTCATGGTCGTTGATTCGTCATTTTTCCTGCTGTGTTTTCAACAAAAGTGAAGGCTTCGTCCATAATTCATAACTCATAATTATCTCACCTCTTCCCGCACCACAAACGCCTGCGGAAAAGAACCTTCCACGCGCAAGGCGGTGGCCACCTCATTGGCCGATTGTTGGTCGTCAAAATCGCCGAGCAGGATGCGGACGATGCCTTGTTCGGGCAGCGGTTCGGCCATGACTTTGCCAAACGTGCGGGCCATGTTGTAGCGCGGTGCTTGTGCGTTGAAATCGGGTTGTATTTCGAGGTGGACTTTGTAGATGAAATGTTGTCGGGCCGGGGTGGGATAGGGCGACAAATCGGCCAAGCCGACCGAATCGCCGCCGCCGTCTTTTGTGGCAAAAAATGGCTGACTTGCTTCGGGTGCCAATACCACGGCCATTTCAAGTTCGTTCAAATCAGGCCGCACCGATGCGGTGGCGAAGCCCTGTTTGGTGGCCTCCACCTCGTATCGGCGGTTTTGCAAAATGGAGAATTGGAAGTGCCCATTGGCCGAAGGGCGTACTTCGAGCAGCCGCCGTTCGCCGTTGTAGCCCAGTTCGTAGAGTGCCACCATGCAATCGGCAAGAAGCTGATTGGAGTCGCTGCCAAGCACCCTGCCGGAGAGGGTGACAGGTGGGGCTTTTGGGAAGAATTCAAAAATATCTTCGTCGCGGGTGGTGGTTTTGGCTGAGCCAAAAGTGCGGTTGGACACCAAAAAGCCGCCGCCGCTTTTTTTCAGGGTAAAGAAAAAATCGTCGGCGGAAGAATTGACCGGGCGGCCAACATTTTCAGGCTTCGACCATTTTCCGTCGGCGCGCACGCTTTTGAACACATCCAACCCGCCGAGCGAAATATGGCTATTGCTGCTGAACCAAATCGTCTGCGCAGTAGGGTCAAAAAAAGGCGACACTTCATCGCCAGCGGTGTTCACCGTGTTGCCGAGGTTTTGGGGAAAAGAAAAATCAAGTTCGTCCGAATCGAGCGGGCGTTCGCACACATACAAGTCCAACCCACCAAAACCTCCTTCGCGGTCGCTGGCAAAAAACAGCAGTTCGCGCCCGCCTTCTTGGGTCACGAAAGGGTGTGTGGTGGTTTGGTTGGGCATATTGATGTAGTCGCGCAGGCGTTCCGGGGCACTCCAACCACCTTGCGCGGTGCGGCGCAGCACATATAGGCTGCATTGGTTGCGGAAGCCATTGCCGCCTCGTTCGCCGGCAGTCGGGTCGGAGCATTGGGTGCAATAGAATCGTTTGCCATCGGGCGAAAAAGTGCCGTTGCCAAAGCGGAGGGCTACCGATTCTGGCAGCCCTTGTGCTGCTGCGGGCGGCAACCAAGCCCCTCCTTGCCGGATGGTGCGCATGAGTTTTACGCGCCCGTCGGTCACGGTGGAGAAATACAGCAGGTTGTCGGAAAATGCGATAGGGGCAAACTCGTTTTCGGGGCTGTTGACCGACTTGGGCAGTATTTTCACTTCGGCGGGCAAAACGGGCGACATCTGCTGCTGTGCCATTTGTTGGGCGAGTTCGCAGCCTTTCACTTCGTTCATCACCACTGCCAATATTTGGGCTTTCCGCTCGCCTCGGTATTCACGCGCGAATTGCCTGAATGCCTCGGCTGCGGCTTCATAACGCCCGTCTTGTTTGAGGGCGCGGGCGTAGCGCAAGCCCGCGAGTTCGTAGCGTTCGTATTCCTCTTTTACCGAAATATAGCACTCGGCGGCTTTGCGGTAGTCGCGCACTTGGTAGTAGCATTCGGCGGCTTTGTAGTAGAGTTCTGAGTTGTTTTCTGTGCGGCCAGCATTTTCGTAAAGAGCGGCGGCTTCGCCGATTCTGCCAGAGGCAAAAAGGATGTCGGCGTTTTGGACGGTATTGCTGACCGGCTGGGCCTGCAACCCCAATGGCAAGAGAGCAAAAAAGAGCGCCAAGAAGCGGCAAAAGTTGTTCATAGTGTTTAGATTTTCAGGCTAAATAGTTGTGCGATTATTGTTGGAAAATGGCGGTGTTCGAGTTGCAGCACCCGTCGGGCGATGTCGCCGGGCGTATCGTCGGGCAGCACCGGGCATTTGGTTTGAAAAACGATATCGCCTTCGTCGTAGTGTTCATTTACGAGGTGAATCGTGATGCCGGTTTCGGTTTCGTTGGCAGATTTTACGGCCTCGTGGACGTGTTTGCCGTACATTCCTTTCCCGCCGAATTTTGGCAGCAGCGCGGGGTGGATGTTCACCATTTTTTTGGGAAAAGCCCGCACGAGATACGCCGGCACCAACCATAAAAAACCTGCCAGCACGATGAACTCGATTCCATGTTTTTTCAAAATGCCGAGCAAGTCTTCTGTTTCGTAAAACATCTTTCTGTCAATCACTTGCGTCGGGATGCCATGCTCGTGGGCGATGTCCAAAACGCCCGCGTCTTTTTTATTGGAAACGACCAACGCTACCCGGACGCTGGGCGAATTTTTGAAGTGTTCAATGATTTTTCGGGCGTTCGAGCCGGTGCCGGAAGCGAAAATGGCGATGTTCATGGTTGGGAGGTTTCTGGTTTCTGGTTTCTGGTTGCGGGTTTCTGGTTTCTGGTTGCGGGTTATTTGGTTGAGGGCGGGGGTGTGGACGGGAAGTTGGGGTCGCCGCTATTTGACTTTTTTGGTTTGTCAACCTTTTTATAGCGTTGCCCCTTTATTTCCGCCTTGTTGAGATAGTCAATTAAGCCTTGAGTCGCGGCACCTGTGCGTTTAGCTAATTGATTCAATGTGGCTCTTTCGGATTCGGTGATATACCCGTAGTCCAGTGCACGATATGCCTGCGAGCTAACCTCTCCACTGGAGCCTTTAGAAATTCCAAGAAAGTAAATAAATTCGTTGTTATTGCCCCTTTCGTAACCTTCGGCGATACAATCCATGGCTGAGCCGGATGAGTTTTTTATTTGCTTTTTCAACTCCCAATCTTTTCCAAAGGCTTCTTTATCAGTAAATTGTTTTACCAAAATACACATTTCTCTTGCTAACTGCCAAGCTTCAATGTCTTCAAATCCCCGAAAAGTCATAATCTGATTTTTTATTGGTGATAAAGTTAAATGCAACCAGAAACCCGCAACCAGAAACCCGCAACCAGAAACCCGCAACCCGCAACCAGAAACCCGCAACTTCAAATCAACAAATCGGCGATTGCCAGCGTCCCAAAAATCAAGCTCGCCACGCCGTTGGTGGTGAAAAACGCCATGTTGACGCGGCGCAAGTCATTTGGTTTCACAATCAAATGTTGGTAAAGCAAAAGCCCCAAAAAAATGGTAGTGCCGCCCCAAAGCAGCCAGCCCGTTTCCGGCACTGCCGAATGAAGCCGGTTGCCCGCGTACACCATGAGCGCCGCCGTGCCGAGGTGCATCCATTCGGAAATGCGGAGGGCGCGTTTTTTCCCAAAAAAAGACGGCATCGAATAGAGCCGCTGCGACTTGTCGAACTCTTCGTCCTGCAATGCATAAACCACGTCGAAGCCCGCCACCCACAGCAGCACGGCCAACCCATACAGCACCGGTATCCAGTCGAATCGCCCGGTCACGGCCAGATATGCCCCCACCGGCGCGAGCGACAAACCCAAACCCAACACGAGGTGGCAAAGCCAAGTGAAACGTTTGGTGTAACTATACCCCAACACCACCGCCAGCGCCACCGGCGACAGGAAAAAACACAGCAGATTGACGAACCAGGTGGTGGCGATGAAAAGCAGGCAGTTGATAATTACGAATCCCAATGCCGCCTTCGGCGAAATGACGCCCGCCGGGATTTCGCGGACTTTTGTGCGCGGGTTTTCGGCGTCAATGTCGCGGTCGAGGTAGCGATTGAACGCCATGGCCGCGCTGCGGGCGAAAATCATGCACAACACCACGAGGGCGAGTTTCAGCCAATCCATTCCTTCGTTTTGCTGTGTTGTGGCGATAAAAAACGCCGTCAGCGCAAAAGGCATGGCAAAAATGGTGTGGGTAAATTTGATGAGAGAAAGGTAGTGAGTCATTAAAAGTCATTAAAGTCATGCGACATTGGGGGCATTTTGTGGCTTGGGCAAATATCCGAAGGTAAAACCCCACCGCCAAACACAGTTTTGAACTTTACTTCCAACAAGGTAAAAGACGAAATGACTTTAATAGACTTTTTGCGGTGGAGGCCTTTGGCGAAGAGAAAGCCCTTTTTTTGACTGTTTTCGCTAAACTTTTCGCCGAACATGCCCGATTTCGACTGCAAAATTTGCCTCACCAGCCGAAAAAATGGCAATTCTCTTCACTCAAAGCCCTCCACCGCAACAAGCCTAATGACGAAATGACCCTAATGACGAAACGACGATTCCCTACTTTTGCCCGATTTTTAAATTTAACCAACCATAATGAGCAAAATACACGCTGCCATCACCGGCGTTCAAGGCTGGGTGCCAGAAACCAAACTCACCAACCACGACCTCGAAAAAATGGTGGATACCAACGACGAGTGGATTGTGTCCCGCACGGGCATCCGCGAGCGCCGTATCCTGAAAACACCAGGCTGGGCCACCAGCGATATGTGCGCTGAGGCTGTAAAAGGGTTGCTCGAAAAAAAGCACCTGAAGCCCGGCGAAATTGACTTGATTATCGTCGCCACCGTCACCGGCGACATGGTGTTTCCCGACACGGCCAACACCGTTTGCGACAAAGTGGGGGCGAAAAATGCCTTCGGCTATGACATCAACGCGGCGTGTTCCGGTTTCCTGTTTGCCCTTGCTACGGGCGCACAGTTCGTTCAAAACGAGACGTACAGCAAAGTCATCGTAGTCGGTGCCGACATGATGTCGTCCATCATTGACTACACCGACCGCAACACTTGCGTCATTTTTGGCGACGGCGCAGCCGCTGTGCTGCTCGAACCCCGCAAAGACGGCAACGGCATCATTGACTTTGTGCTGCGCGGCGACGGCTCCGGGCGCGAACTGCTGAACATGAAAGCGGGCGGCTCGCTCCATCCGGCCACCATGGAAACCGTGATGGCGCGCGAACACTATGCCTGGCAGGATGGCAAACGTGTGTTTGTGCAAGCTGTGAAAGGCATGACCGGCGCCTGCGAGGAAGTTATCCGCCGCAACAAAATGACCACCGACGACGTGCAGTGGGTGGTGCCGCACCAAGCCAATATGCGCATCATCACCTCTGTGGCCGAACACCTGCATTTCCCGATGGAGCGCGTGATGGTGAACATCGAAAAATACGGCAATACGACAGCCGCCACGCTTCCGCTTTGCCTCTGGGAATACGAAGACCGCCTGAAAAAAGGCGACAACGTGATACTGACCGCTTTCGGCGGGGGCTTCACCTGGGGGGCTTTGTATTTGAGGTGGGCGTATTGATAGCCTGAACACAGCCGACCCCGAAAAGCACTGGTATCACCGAAATAATAAAAAAAAACCTTCGGCGGTGTCGGCGATTTTGGTGTCGGTTGTGCGCTTTTGCATTCAAAGAAAATTCAAAATACGATGGACAACAATCTTCAAAACCTTCCAACAGAAGAACTCCTGAAAAAGGAAAAATCCCTGAAGTTCGTCACCGGACTTTTAATGGGTTTTGCCATCGTGCTTTATGCTGTGGCCATATTTTATACGATCAAAGGCGGTGTGGGGGTGGCACCTTTGATTATTTGTGGATTAGCACTTTCTGCTTTGCTGCCCATGCGGTACAAGGAGATCAAATCCATTCGGGAAGAGATCAACCGGCGCTGAGATGGGTAAAAAGGCGGCGGCCTGATGCTGCCTGTGTTTGGTGAGGGATTTTCTTGGGGGCGTTGCTTTTTTGGGTGGGCATACTGAGCAGAGTGAGGCTATTCGCCGGGTGGCTCAAAGTCACCCGGCGAATACGACTCTTACACCACCACAAACCTCTTCCCGTGCACATCCACCACATCTTTGCTGTTGGGCAAGTAGGCTTTCGTTTGCTTAAATTCGAAGGAGTCGCCTTTCGACAGGCTTTTCAATTGAGTGGCCATTTCGTCGGTAAGTAAGTTGGACTTGTTCGTCAGCGTGCGTGTTTTGCCGTTTTTCGTGACGGAAAGGGTAAACTGAAAAATCCGCGAGCCTTTCGCGCAGCCCTCTGCCTTTACTTCAGAATGGCTTTCAATTTCTTTCCGGGTAATGTCGCCGCCGAACTTTCCGGCAAAAACCACATAAGCACCGCCGTAATCAACCTCCATGACGGCCCCCGGGTTGGTTGCCGGAGTTGTGGCCGGAACGGAAAAACTGGCTAAGAAACTGGCTGGCAGCAGCATCAGGGTCAGATACAACAGGTGCTTTACTTTGTTTTTCATGACTAAAAATTTTGGTGAACTGATTTGTTTACAAACGTACACCCATCTTTAGCCCGAAAATGGGAATGTGTCGCAACTGGCGGGTTGTGGAGACCGACAACCTGATTTTTGTGTTGAATGGCGTTGGGCGACTAAATTTGCCGTTCGTCCACCGAAATATAGATTGGCCTGACGACCATTGGTGTGGGATTCACTTTGGGAGCGTTGTATTTGAAGTGGGCGTATTGAGGATTTTTTTCGATGTTTGCCTGATGCTCCTCCTGAGGATAAGATGGACCATAAACGTAGCGGCTATTATCTTTTCCCTACGGGCAACAATGACATGATAATTTTAAGCGACCCTGCCCCTTGGCGCTTAAGTTAACGGCATTGGGCGCAAGACTTCAGCCTTGAACACAGGCTCTGCCGGCAAATCTACCAAGCCCTGTTTTAGTTTGTCCGTATCTGACATCTCCTTGTCCTTTTTCGCGCTTTTTACTGCTCCACCTTTGCAGTGTCAATCTCGACAACCATAACAATTAAAGCGAAACAAAATGCGTGCGAAAAACAAATTCATGCTGTTCAAAAACATCCCGGCCATCGCTGTTGCGATCATGCTGCTATCCTTCCTGGGGGCATGTAAGAAAGAGGTCTTTAGCCCCGAATTAACTAGAGAATTTTCCATTCAATCCACCGCGAACGGAGCAACCTACGATATAAAAGTCGGGTTGCCGGCCAATTACGATCCAAACATGGTAAAATACGCCACGATCTATGTGTTGGACGGGGAAGAGGATTTTGATTTCGTATCCAACCAATGCAGAGAAATTACGGATAAAAATGCGGTTGAGAATGTATTGGTCGTAGGTATAGGATATGGAAAGGACCGAAGTATAGATTACACACCGACTAAAATCAGTTCAGAGACAGGAGGCGCCCCCGAATTTTTAAATTTTATTGAAACCCAATTGATCCCTGAAATGGAAGCACAATTTGGTGTGGATACAGCAAGGAGTAGCCGGGTGATTCTTGGCCATTCTTACGGCGGGTTGTTTGGCGCTAATGCTTTTTGTGTTAATAATGAATTGTTTGGCAACTATATTTTGCTAAGCCCTTCCTTGTGGTTCGACGACCTGATCTCACTGCAAATTGAAGAGGATTACCGGGAGCAAAACAAGGACAGATCGCAATTGGTCTTTATGGGAATCGGTGCGGCAGAAAACCTTGGCAGAATGCAAGCCCCTTTTGAGGCTTTTTATGAAACACTTCGCGACAAGTATTCCGCCATACGATTGACAAAAAACCGGGAGGAGGATCTGGATCACATGGGTTCAAAGAACCCAAACATCATCAAAGGACTGAACTATTATTTTCAAAACAGGTAATCTCCGAGGCTTTCATCTTTTTTCACCATCTTTTCAAAAATAACTATCATGAACTTGTTGAAATATCTTTTGCTCCCTTTCATTCTTTTGGTTTCATCTCAAGGCTTTGCACAAAAAGCACCGGCAACGATAACCAACAAACATATACCAGTGGTAAGGCTGCTGACCATAGAGCCAGGGATTGGCATTCATACAAATTTTGGTGTGGATCTCCTTTTTACGAATCTGATTCAATGGAATCCGTATAAGCACCTTAGTGTAGCTTCACACTCGTCTTTTAATGTCAATAATATAACGCAAAGAAATTTCAACCATATTAAAACGAATTACAACTATTCGCTCAATCAGAAGTTTGGCATCGGCACGTCGCTATATTCAAAAAGAAGCACGCATACCTTCTTGTTGATGGTTGGGGCCAAGTACACCAGTTTTAAAGAGACCCTCGACAGTGATGACTTCGAAAAGACGGGAGTCGCCATCGATGCGTTAAGTCCTGATTATGGATTGATGTATAGCCTGAAACGGGGATGGAAAAAATATTTTTTTACCGTTCGTACCTATTTGCCGCTATATCCCTGGCCTGTGAAAGGTTCAAACCCCTTATATTTGGATGGCAATATGAACAATATTTCCCTGGAACTCGGGATCGGAGTGAAAATAAGATAAAAACACAAATTATGAGAAAAATGGCCTTCATCATACCGCCCACTGTTGAGCTGCTCGACCTGGCGGGCCCGGTACAGGTATTTACCGAAGCCAAATTTAACGGTTTTGAAATCGCGCTTGAGTATTATCAATTTCAGGAAATGCCTGTGAGCACTTGCGGGCTTGGTTTTGGTGCGCTGCCAAATTATAAAGAGTCAAAATTAAAAGAAGGTGATTTTGTCTTTGTGCCCGGTATGAGTTATGAATACTATACGAGCATTTCTTTCAAGGCCGAAAGAGCATTTTTTGATTGGTTAAAAGAATGTTCAGACAGGCAAATAAATGTTTGTTCCATATGTGATGGCGCTTTTGCCCTGGGTCATGCAGGTTTATTGAAAAACACCGAATGTACGACACACTGGAGGAGGATCAATGAATTGCAAAAACAATTCCCATCGGCAAAAGTAGTCACTGATGTACTCTATATAAAAAGCAACAATGTTTACACCAGCGCAGGCATTAGTGCCGGCATAGATTTGGCGCTTGCGATTCTTGAAGAATTAAAGGGCGCATTTTTTACGCATAAAATAGCACGTGGGCTTGTTGTGTATCACAGAAGGAGCGGAAGGCACAGTCAGCAAAGTATTTACCTTGATTACAGGAATCATATTAATCCACAAGTTCATGAAGTGCAGGATTACCTGATAGACAATCTTGCAAAAGAAAATAGTGTTGAAACGCTTGCCTTACATGTAGGAATGAGCCCAAGAAATCTGAGCAGGGTTTTTAAAGAAAAAACCGGGACTACTATATTGGAATACCTGACTTTGCTGCGAAGAGAATATGCAAATACAATGCTTAATAATCCGGAATACACTATAGAGTATATCGCTTCAAAATGTGGGTATAAATCAGCCCGGCAATTGCAACGGATACTGAAAAAGTAAGTGTAATTCCAAAATTACATAAATCATAACCAAAATTGTATAACGCCCCCCTCAGGGGAGGCTCTACCTTTGTCCCATCAAACTTAACGTTAAAACAATTTGAAATGAAAAATCAAGCAAAAGAAGTCGTGTACAACCTCGAAGCCAGTGCATTTAGCTGGGATATAGCGCCCGGCAAAACCATTGAAGCATGGGGCTTTAACAAACAACTTCCCGGCCCCGAGCTAAGGGCAAACGTGGGTGACACGCTTGTTGTTCGTCTAACCAATCACCTTCAGGAGCCTACCATGATTCATTGGCACGGGTTGCGCATACCGGCGGCGATGGATGGCACCGGAGCGGTGCAAACACCGGTTGCGCCCGGCGAAGTGTTTGAGTACCGTTTTGTTCTGCCTGATGCAGGAACGTTTTGGTACCATTCACACGCCAACGAAACCGTGCAATTGGAAAGAGGAATGTATGGTGCGTTGATCGTTGAAGATCCGACAGACCCGGTTTTTGACGGTGAAAAAGTGCTGATGATTGATGACATGAAACTCAATTCGGATAATGAATTTACAAAACCCGGATGGTTTGTTCCCCGAATAGTTGAAAGACATGATGGACGGGAAGGAGACACCTTGCTGATCAGCGGAAAAGAAGATTCAGTCATAGATATCGCTGCAGGCCAGACGGAAAGATGGCGTATCATCAATTCATCCAGCGCAAGGTATTTTACGCTTTACTTAGGCGGAAAGGAGTTCAAAATTATCGGTACAGATGGCGGACTACTGGAACATCCGCGCACAGTGACCAGCGTTTTAATAACCCCCGGAGAGCGTATTGATATAGCAGCAGGGCCATTTGAGGAAGGGGAAACATTCGCGATGGAATCATTGCGGTATAACAGAAGTACTTTCCTGAAGGCGAAACGTCAGCAGTTTGCAAGGGTAAAGGTTGGAAAACAAAAAATGTCAATGGCTTTTGTTCCTGAAACATTAAGAACGATTGAGCCTTTGGCAAATCAGGATGCTGCAATAACAAGAAAAGTAAAGCTTTCTGTCGGCCCAAGTTTAAAAGACGGAATGGACTTTCTGGTAAACGGTGATGTGCACGTCAATGACAAGCCGGTAAAAGTTGGCGAGCTGCAAATATGGGAAGTCTCCAACACCAGTTTGATGGACCATCCCTTTCATTTACATGGATTTTTCTTCCAGGTCATTGAAGAGAATGGCAAAACGCCGGAATATATGGCGTGGAAAGATACCATTAATTTGACTCCGAGAAGTAAGGTGAAAATTGCCTGGATGCCTGATAACCGTCCGGGTACGTGGATGTACCATTGTCACATACTGGAACACCATGCAGCGGGAATGATGGCTGAATTTGAAGTAATTGATGGCAACAAGCCACAGGAAGAAACGAATCCTGCTCGGAAGCATCACCATCATTGATTGGAAAAACACTGAGCCAATTGATAACAAAGTCAAAACAAACAAATAAAATCGTTCAAAACAAATATTATGACAGCAACACTTATCGGAATATCAGCAGGATTGTTTACCATATTGATCGTCGCTTTGTTCAAGCGAGCTGACAAGAACCTTTTCTACGGATTGGTTTTAGCCGGTATTGGCTTCCTTTATATTGGATATTCATGGACAAATATTGCAGATCTGATTATGAACATCTTGCAAGCATTGTTATTTCTGCTGCTTGCTTACTTCGGCGTTAAAAAGAATTTATATTTTTTGATTGCAGGGTATTTCATTCACGGGCTCTGGGACTTTATATATAGCCATGTTGGAAACGCTGAGTTACTTCCACCGCACTACGATTTGTTTTGTTCAACTTACGATTTCATTATTGGCCTCTATCTTCTAATCATTAAATTTAAAATGAACCGCAATGAAAAAAATCGCCAAGCATAGGACAATTGCAAAATGTTTTGCAGGTTTGAGAAGTTGGCAATTTCAGAGCACAAAACTTTTAACGCATAACAACAAAAATAAAACAGAAAAATGAAAGCCGCAGTTTACACACAATACGGTCAACCAGAAGTTCTCCAAGTCAAACAGGTAGAGAAACCAACTCCAAAAAAGAATGAGATTTTGTTAAGAATCAAAGCCACCGCTGTCAATTCTGGTGACTGGCGATTACGAAAAGCCGACCCATTTGCGGTCAGATTTATTTTCGGTTTGACAAGGCCCAAAATCAATATTCTTGGAAGTGTTTTTTCAGGCGAAATTGAAAATGTCGGTGAGGATGTAAAACAATTCAATGTGGGCGACTCGGTCTTTGGTCATACAGATATGAGATTTGGCGCCTATGCTGAATACATATGTCTGCCTGAAAATGCGTCAATAGCATTAAAACCTGCTAATATTTCTCACAAG
>CAYZVM010000184.1:0-12397 GCA_964481485.1 uncultured Saprospiraceae bacterium
CCTGCTTTTTTGAAAAGCGGGCGCGAAGGTAGCATTATTTTATTTTGCAAAATAGTTTTGTCTGAAATGGATTTCGTGCCGTTTCAAATTTTCAGCAAAAAGTATATTTCTTTATTACAAAACAATGTGCTGACGCTCAATCCCGATTTTACGTACACCGGCGATATGGCCTATCGGGGGAAAGGCGCAGCGCCGTTCCCGATGTCGGGCAAATGGGCGTTCGACGGCGCTGGGAAAATCAAGATGGACGCGACCCCGCCCGAAGGCATGAACCAAGATGGCTTGCCCGGGCGATGCCCCCGAAAACTACAAAAAGGCTTTGTTCGGGGTGACGGGATATAAACTGACTGACACCGAACTGACATTGCTCACCGTTGGCAAGCCGGTGCTGTTTTTGTTGGTGACCTGCCGTTTTTTCTATCATTTCTACTCAAATAAACTGATTTTCAAGGATTTGAATGGGCGTTTTTTAGCAAGCCACGGCTCCGACAAATAACCCTCCAATGCCTTTCCTACCCTCACAGCACTGTACAATTCAATCTGTCCTTAAATGTAAAAGCATACGAAAACACGCCTTCCCGTTCCAGCCATTCGCCGAAAGGCAGCCCGGCGGCGGTCAGTTCAGAGACTTGCATTTCCCTCCTTTTTCCTTCCAAAAAACCGGCAAATCTTCCGGGAAACGGCATCTGGGCCCAGCCGCTCAAATCGGCGAGCAGCGCGAGCAACGATTGCACCGCAGCGTTCTGCGTGTTTGGGTTTTCAAACTGGCATTGAAAGCCGTTCAGCCCCAGGTTTTTGGATTTGTAACTCGACCGGCTGGGGCGGCACAGCGGATTGCCCGCCATGCGGCGCAGTATTTTTTCTTTCAAATTCTGTTCAAAATCAAGGGTTTGCAATGCGGGCAAGATGTTGGAAAATGAAGAGAGTGATAAAAAGTGGGCGACCCATTCTGCCACATTGTCGCCATAATGTTGTGCATTCACAAATGTGGAATCCGCCAGCCAGACGAGCAATTCCCCTTCCGGCGAAAGGTGTTTTTCCTCAAAAAGCCACAGCAAAAAATGGATAGTCGCGAGCGGGTATTTCCGCCGGAAATGTTGTCGGATCGAAAAACCGCGCAGCGCATTGGGGTTCAAAGAATGTGTATGCCCCGGCAGGTCGTCATCATTTTTCAGCGAAATAATGTGGTGCCCCAAACTCGGCACCGCCGCGTGGTAGATGTCCAAATCCACCGCGAACAACTTGCCGGCCAGCAATTTTTCCCGAAAAGTAAGGGCCACATCCGAGTGCCACATTCGGGTGTATTGGCAATAAACACCCGCCACCGGCCAGCCAAATTTTTGGTGCAAATACATGGCCGATAGCAGGCTGTCGAGGTCGTCGCCAATGACCATGCCCTCCACATAGTCGGGCCGGGCGAAAGGCAAGAACGCCGCACGGATTTGGTCGCGGTTGTGGCAGTTCGTGTTGGCGAGAATCGGCATTTGCCGACAAAAATATTTGATAGTCAGCAAATTATTGGCATACTCACTTGCGCGCCTCCAAAATCTTCTGGTACGCCTCGTTTATCTGTTGCAACTTTTCCTTGGCGTGGCGCATGGCTTCGGGCGAAGCACTTTTGGCAATCATCTTGTCGGGGTGCCACTGCATGGCGAGCGCGCGGTATTTTTTCTTGATGACTTCCAACGAGTCGGCGGGCTGAGCACCCAGAATCGCATAGTGCGGGTCGAGCGGTGTCCAACGTTGTTGCGTGGCTGTTTTTGACTGATAATAGCGGCTTTTGAGGCGCTCGTACTGCATTCGCCCGATGTGGAAAATGCCCGCCGCCCGCAGCAGCACTGCTTCCTCGCGGGGGTGCAGCCCGCCGTCTGCCGCCGCCATAGCAAAAAGCAAGTCCATCATATTCATCACATGATGCCTTTCGCGACCAAAGTCGCGATAAAACGCCCGGGCGTAGTGGTCGAACGGGTCTATCGAATCCTTCGCCTGTTTCCAGATTTTGATAGCCTGCGAGCGCCCGCGGTCGTTCATGCGAAATTGGTTGCGCATTAGGAATTCCATGTGCGACACTTCTTGCTTGTTCACCGGGCCGTCGGTTTTTGCCATTTTGGCGCACAATGAAAAGACATGGCCCAAAAACAGGCGTTGCCGCATTTGGTAGGCTTTGAACTCCTCGTCCGCCGCATCTACTTTTGGTTTGTCAAAAAAATAATGCCCCAGATAAGCCCCCACGATGAAACCTGCCACCGCGCCGAAACCTCCTTTGAAGAGGAAACCGCCGATGAACATACCGAGAAGGCCGCCTATAAGTTTGCCTTTAATCTCCAAACGTGTGGGTTGAAATGGTTGAATGTGATAAACCTCCTGTGGCCTCGAAATTGGAATAACCCGAATCAGGAAAATAACCGGGCAAAACTACGGCATTTCCACTGGCACAAACCCGAACTGCTCCACATCAAAAAGTCCCAAATCCGTCATTTTCAATTTCGGTATCACCGGCAAGGCCAAGAATGACAACACCATGAAAGGCGCGTGGAGCGAACAGCCCAATGTATCCTTTGCCCAAGCATCCAGCCGGGCGTATTCTTGTGCGAGGGTGTAGCCGTCGCTTTGGCTCATCAGCCCGGCGATAAGCAAGGGCAACACTCGCGTTTCACCTGTCCCGTTTTCAATGGTGATTTCGGCAGGATAAATGCGGCGTTGGTAGAGGTCAATTATGAGAGAAGTTGTCGTCATTGCGTGTTTATGCCTTTATTTGCATTTGAAAATAATAACCTCGGCCAACGGCAGTTCAAATAGGAAATTTGCCGGACACTCCTTGTTTTGAAAACATGGAATGTCTTTGGCTTCAAAACCACAAATGAGATTTCAATTGCAACATTCCTGATTCATCATTCAAAATTTAGAACCAATGGTAACAAAAAACGGATTTACCCTGATGACTATTGACGAGTTCGAGCACTGGATAACGACTCGCCAAGTAGCGCGCACGGTGTTGTTTTTGCAAGAACACCACACGTTTTCACCGAGTTATTCCAATTTTAATGGCAAAAATCACTTTTCGTTGCTGGTGGGCATGAAAAATTACCACGTCAACTACAACGGCTGGTCGGACATCGGGCAGCATTTTTCTACTTTTCCCGACGGAATGATTGCCACTGGCCGCAGTTTGGAATGGTCGCCCGCCTGCATCAAAGGTCGCAACGCCAACGCTATTTGTATCGAAAACATCGGCCATTTCGACGTGAATAAAAACGCGATGACGGCTGCCCACCGCGACACGATTGTGCGCTCGGCGGCGGCTATTGCCCGGCGGTTTGGCATCCCGGTGAACGCGGACAGAATCGTGTATCACCACTGGTTTGACCTGAACACGGGCGCGCGCACCAACGGCAACAGCGGCTCGGTGAAAACTTGCCCAGGCACCGCCTTTTTTGGTGGCAACAAAGTAGCAGACGCGGAAAGGAATTTCCTGCCACTCGTGACGCAGGCATTGCACGGAAACTTTGGCGGCCAACTGTCGGGCTTGTTGAAATTCGGCTACGTCACCGCAGAAAGTTTGAACATCCGCACCGGGCCGGGCACGAAGTTTAAAAAGGTGAATACTGCCTCGCTGGGTGCGATATTGCGGATTTACAAAGAGCAGGGCGGTTGGTACAAAATCTCGAAAAGCAAGGACGAATGGGTGGCCGGCAATTATGTAAAAGACGTGCAAATGGCCGAAGTGTTCAACGCCGACAAACTGAACGTCCGCTCTGGCCCCGGCACCAATTTTTCGGTCGTCGGTGCTTTTTTGCGCGGCGAAATAGTGTTCATTTTTGAAGAAAGTGGGAATTGGGCAAAAATGGGGTTGGATGACCGCTGGGTGTCGAAAAATTATTTGAAAATATTGGAGCCATAATCGGCAATACGGGACGCGATGACCAAAACGACGACTCCGCTCTTGCTCCTGCATGGCGCACTCGGCAGTGCCGCACAGTTCGACGCGCTTCGTGGCCTTTTGCCGCCCGAACGCACGGTTTTTGCCCTGAACTTCCCGGGGCATGGCGGTTTGCCAACGAACGCCCCTTTTTCAATGGCTCATTTTTCCGATTATGTTTTGCATTTTTTGGAAAAAGAAAATATCGAACAAACGGACATTTTCGGCTACAGCATGGGCGGTTATGTGGCGCTGCATTTGGCGTGGAAACACCCTGAACGGGTGCGGCGAATTTTTACGCTCGGTACCAAACTCGACTGGTCGCCCGAGACGGCGGCGGGCATGAGCCGGATGTTTGATGTGGAAAAAATAGAGGCTAAAGTGCCGCATTTTGCAGAAACGCTGGCGAAAATGCACGCGCCGTTGGACTGGAAGGTGGTTTGCCAAAATACGGCGGTGTTTCTGGCAGACTTGGGCAATGGGCAGGGGCTTACGCCGGAAACAATCCGCCAAATCGTCTGCCCGGTCACGATTGGGCTGGGCGAATTGGACAACGTGGTGACACCCGAAGAAAGCCGCACCGTCGCTGAAGCCTTGCCAAACGGTCGGTTTGAAATATTGACGGGTGTGAAACATCCTATTGAACAGGTAGATGCCGTACTTTTGGCTGTGCGGCTGAAAGAATTTTTCCGCTGAAGTGTAACCCCTCCGGCCAACATATTGTCAAGTCAACGAAACAACCAGGAGGCCGTATCCGAATGTCCGCGACTTTATCCGACGAAACCCTCATCCAACAAGCCCAAGCCGGGCGGCAAAGCGCGTTTGCGATGCTGGTGAAGCGGTATGAACAATATGCGTTCACGCTGGCGCTGCGTTTTGTCAAAAACCGCGAGGATGCGCACGAGATAGCACAGGACAGTTTTTTGCGGGCTTTCAGGTATTTGCCGGATTTTCGGGGCGATGCGAAATTCACGACGTGGCTGTACAAAATCATTTATTCCACTTCGCTGAATTTTTTGCGCAAACAAAACCCCGACATTCTTTCGCTCGACGACGACGAACGCCCCGTGCGCCTAAAAGATGAGGGCGCGGCGGACGTGTCAATGAGCATGGAACGCGACGACAGGAATGCTGCGCTCCAACGGGCCATCGGCTTGCTTTCGCCCGACGATTCGGGCATCATCACGCTGTTTTATTTGTACGAACACAGCCTTGAAGAAATCTGCCAGATTATGGGGCTCACGATGACCAATGCCAAGACTAAACTTTGTCGAGCCCGGCAGCGTTTGAAGACAATTGTTGAAGATAAATTTGCCACCGAAATAATGGTCTGAAGATTGCCCGTTTCTGACTTTATGAATCTGCGCAATCGAAAACCCGTAATTTTTCTGTTATGGAAAACAACTTTTTGCTGACTGACGATATGCTTTGGGACTACGCGGACGGTTTTTTGGCGACAAAAGATAAAGTCCGGGTGGATGCCTATTTGCTCCAACACCCCGAACATCGGACGCGGTTGGACGCGATTCTGGCCGAAAAACGTGCGTTCGCGGCACTGCCATTGGAAAAGCCCAAGGCTGGTTTTGCCGACCGGGTGATGGCTGCATGGGCCGCCGAACAGGCACACGCCCAAGCCACCAAGCCGGGGAAAGATTGGATGATTTATATCATTTCGGCAGTATTCGGGCTGTTCATCATGTCTGCCCTTGTGATGGCCGGGATGCAGCAAGCACCCGCGCAATTGCCGGTGGAGTTGCCTCAGATGCCCGCTTTTGATTGGGGTGCGATATTCAGCAATCGGGTGTTGCAATATGGCCTTTATTTCTCGCTGGCCTTGTTGGCGCTCAAGTTTGTGGAAAAATATTTGGAGCAACGGCGGGTGTTGGATACGCTGAAATTGCAGGGGTAAGGTCGAACTCGCAAGCCATATTTTCAGAAATCCTGTTTCCTTTGGGGAGCAGGATTTCTGCATTTTTGCCCTTTCTTTTGCTCCGTTTTCAGGAACCTTCACGCCTTTAAGCAGGTGTCCATTGAGCTTCAGTCAGAGAAGAAGAATATTGTTTTTCACACCTCAATACCTCCTTTTTCTGGCTGGCTCGCAATGCTCAAATTACTACTTCTTTAAAAATTCAAACAGCCTCTTACGATGCACGACAAAATAAAGAGCGGCTTTCGGGGTTTCCCAAAAGCCGCTTTTTGTCTGCGCTGTACGCCGTCAATCGTGTGCGCCATCAGTCCAAAATCAAAACCCCCGCAGCCTCATAAGCCAATTCGCGTTTTGGCTCCGTGATTTTTTCGATTTCCTCTTTCGATTTGCCTGCATCCTCAGCGTAATGGCGCAGCACATCTACTGGCGTGGTGGTCATGAGAGCATATCCGTCCACCACAACACGCTTGCCAGAGAGGTCTTTCGGCATAAAGAAGGCGTAGTCTTTGAACGTCACGCGCATTTCTGGTTGACCGGGCTGGTCGGTCACGAGCGTCATCCAGCAACCTTTTGCTTGGCACACTTCGCTCACTTTGCCGGTCACTTTCACCGCAAGCGAGTCAGTCGAGGCCATTTTCCCAATCAGCTCGTCGTAGCTGATGGCGTTGGCGGCATCAATTGTGTTGCCGAAATGTTTGCCATCGTTGGCGGGTTGGCTATTGCCGCATGCAGCCAGAAAAGCAGCGGCACAAAAACAGAGCATCAGTTTTTTTAACATCGTTTTAAATGTTTTACAAATTATTGAAAATCAGAATTTTGAGCAAAATATTTCGGTACAAAGATACAAATTAGAATGTACGCAAATGCCTGTGGCACAATATTCGGATTTCAAAATTGTTCTTGCATCGCTAATCCGCCCGGTTCCCCGACAAGCCATTTCCAACGGAAACACCTAAAATAAAACCACTGCCTGCTTCTGACGTTTGAGGAAAAATCCGCTTCTTTGTAACCGTTTGGGTCAGGCGACATTTCACACGATTCAAGAACCCGGATTGTCCGAGTTTAATCAATTCAAACACGACTGCTTGCACCCTTCTCCTACTCGCATTTTTTTTCATTTGCAAAATCAATTTAAATCCTGTTCAAAACATGAAGGGTCATAATCTTTTCATCCGCCTGCTTGTGCCGGCTTTCCTGATCGCCACAGCATTCATTCCCACAAATCTTTCCGCTCAGTGTCAAAGCGGCAACTGCCAAAATGGAACTGGCAAATACCGCTATTCCAACGGCACCGTTTACACCGGCCAATTCGCCAACGGGCAGCGTTCGGGCAATGGCAAAATGGTCTTTGCCAACAATAATGTGTACGACGGCCAATTTCGCGTCAATCGAATGAACGGCAACGGCACAATGACTTATGCCAACGGCGACAGATACGTCGGCAATTGGGTCAATGACCAGCCTACTGGCAAAGGCAAATATTATTTCAAAACAAAAGAACGCTACGAGGGCGATTTTAATAGTGGCAAGTTCGAGGGGCAGGGTACCATGTACTACCCCGACGGCGCTTACTATACCGGCGGCTGGAAAGGAAACCGCAAAAACGGCCAAGGGAAATTCGTGGATACTGACGGTAAAGCAACTCACGGGACTTGGGCCATGGGCAAATTGATAAATACCAACACCACTGCCTCCGCCCAAAACAAGCCCACCAACACGAATAAACCGAACAACGCCAAGCCCTCTGGCAACAAACCTGCCGCCACCAAGCCTTCAGTGGCAGGTCTGCGCAATTGTGGCACAATACACTGCACAAGCGGCAAAGGATACTACGATTACCCCGACGGCTCTCGTTGGGTAGGTGAGTTCAAAAATGGCTACCCAGCCGGGAAAGGCATCTGCTACTATGCCGACGGCAACCGCTACGAAGGCGAGTGGGCCAGCAATGCGCCCAACGGCGAAGGCATCATGTACTTCTTGGGAGGCCGTGTGTATGGCGCAGTTTGGCTGAATGGCGCCGCAGTGAAAGAACTGGATTCCAAAGAAAACATACCTGCCGACCCCGTGCGCATAGATGCTTCCAAAACCGTCAAAATATGGGCAGTTGTGGTCGGCGTCGGGCGCTATACCGCCATGCCATCGCTCAAATTCACCGACGATGATGCCTACCGATTCTATTCCTTCCTGCGCAGTGTGGAGGGTGGCGCGGTGCCTGAGAATCAAATCACTATTCTCGTGGACGAAGATGCCACCAGAGAGAATATCCTGAAAAAAATGCGCGAGAATTTCCTGAAAGCAGATGCCAACGATGTGGTGCTCCTCTACTTCAGCGGGCACGGCCTCGACGGGTGTTTCCTCCCGGTGGATTATGATGGCTACAACAATAAACTCCGCCACGAAGAAATCAAGCAGGTGTTCAATCAAAGCAAGGCAAAGCACAAACTCTGTATTGCAGATGCTTGCCACAGCGGCTCGCTGAACTATGGCAACGGCTCATTCGCCGCGAAAGGCCCCACGCCAGCCACGCTCGACCGGTACTATAAAGCCTTCGAGGAAGCCGGCGGTGGTGTCGCGCTGCTCATGTCGTCAAAAGCCACGGAGCTCTCTTTGGAAGACCATGGATTGCGCCAAGGTGTGTTCACGTACTATGTGCTGCAAGGGCTAAAAGGACGCGCCGATACCAACAACGACTATCTCATCACCATCAAAGAGCTGTACGGCTATGTGTATGCCAAAGTGCGCGAATACACCGCCAACGTACAGACACCCGTACTGACTGGCGACTATGATGATACGATGCCGGTGGCGTTGCGAAAAAATTGAGCCACATTATGAACACAAAATGCCCCACAGGTTGCTAAACCCGTGGGGCATTTTCGTTTTTGGCGGTTGTTTCGCGCCACTGCGACTTACCTTCACCGCCCCATAAGTTCTTCGCCAGAAAACAAGGGCAAAAATTCGCCAGTCATTGTCGCACTTTTCCCGAAAAAACGCTCACTTTGGAATTGAACGGATTGCCCGACGACCTTCTGAAAGAAACCACCTGACCGACGTGCCACAAGGCATCGGCAATGGGGCCGTTCAGCATATTCCAAAACGGGAACTCAGACTTCGAATCGCCGTTGACAAAAACGATGTCGCAATCTTCCAATTTGCTGCCTGGCTGTTGGAGCAGGTCGCTCGCCGTTTTCAAATTTTCCAAAGTCATTTTTCTTTTCACGTCAAACGCCAACGGCGAGGTTTCCTCTCCACTGCGCACGTTGGGCTGTTTTTTCAGGGCATTCAGGATGATGGAAGAAAGTCCCAAAATGTGGTCAATGGTTTCTTCGCTGGTTCGGGCTTCCGGGGTGGGTCGGAACGCCAAATCTTCCGTCCGCAAGCCCTCCGTCGCCCAGTAATATCGAAATCCCAGCCCATCAATCATCCTGGCCGCCACGGTTTCGGCCGAAAAAGAATCCGGGTAGGCGGGTATTTCGCGGTACGGCAAAGGAGGTGATTGTGCGGCTGAGTCTTTTTCAGTTTGGGCAACGAGCGACCCATGTAGCGCAATCGTCAGCGCGAAAAGCAGTTGTATTTTCATGTTTTTCAATTTATTGGCCGATGATGTGCGGCACAGACAAAAGAACACCACCATCCCATTTTGTTCAAAATCCCCACCCCCGCTATTGAGGAGTGGGCGAATCTGCTGCTTCCCCTCAGCGCAGAAACAACGCCCGCTGCTGTCCCATCCAATCGCGACCTGTGACGCGGAGCAGTACCCAGCCGGGCGGCAGCCCGCCCAAATCAAGTTCGGTTTGCTCACTGCCTAGCTCGTCCCAACGCCGGAGCAGCCGCCCGTTGATGTCGAATGCTTCGATATATTGCCAATCGAGCGCGGCAGCCAAAAGGGTGATTGCGCCACTTGTGGGGTTTGGGAAAACCTGAATTTCTGCTGGCGGCATTTTCTCCTCCGTGCCGACATAATCCGGGCAGCCTCCGACAAAGCAATAACGCAACTTGTTGGCGCTCATCGGGATTTCAGAGCCGTCGGCCCGGATGCCCCGGATGTTTTTGATGCGGATGAAAGTGGTGTCGGGCAGGGAATCGGGGATGGCTTTGGCACGAAGCAGATAAACCATCACCGATTGATTTGGACTGAAACTGAGACTTGTATCTTTAAAAACTGCAGCGACTTCAATACTACCAACTTTTTGGTTTAACAGCCTCATGCCCGGCGATATCGGCGAATTGCCTATTGAATTCAAATTCAAATTCCAGTATGCAGTATCAAATTCCGTCTCAAGCGCCACCCCATACAAGCCCGGTGCATCGGCAACACGCACCCGAAGACTAACAGCGTCGTTTGTTTGGACATTATCCGGATTTGTGCTGCTGTTGTTCTGTGATAACCACAACCCATCCCCCGCAACATAGGTGTCCGCCTGAGCAACATAGTCTGGTACATGAAGCCCATCAAAAATCTGCATGACATTCAAGTCCAAAGAGTCCACTGTGCCGTCGCCGTTGGCGTCTAAATGTTTGAAATCGTATAAGTTGCCAAAAGAAATTTCCCAGTCTGTTGCCGTATGCGGCGACCAAGTGACTGACCCAGAACGCGTTGGCCCCTCTCTGCCCCAGCCCACGCCGAGTGGCAGCACATCGCGCAGGCTCACGACACCGTCCCGGTCGAAGTCGCCCGGCCAGACACAGTCGTCCACACAAATCTCGGAGTAGGTGCAGGCTCCGGCAAATTTCGCATCATAAAGTTGTTGCAGTTGCCCCACCCGGTCGTAGCAGTAGGTGACATTTTCGAGGTGGTTCAGGCCGGGACCGCGGTGGTAGGAGAAGGCGGTTTCGAGGATGAATGAAGAGTCGTTGAGCAATTGATTGACATTGAAACTACTTATTGCAAACTTGATGTTGTAGTCGCAAGGCACATATCCATTGAGCATTGTCCAACTCAAGGGGGCATTGGGATCGCCCGGGAAAGCGAGATTCGTTTGGCTTCCGGTGTTAATATCAAAACCATCCCCACCATAAGTGAGTGGATAGCCATCGCGCCAATAACCAGTTAAAAATCGGTAATACTGTACATTAGTGACTGGCCCATACAGATGAAATGCATCACAGACTCCCCCTTGCACATAATACATTGTTTTATAGAGCGGATGGTTTAAGCTCGTGATTGCCGCTGTTGGGGGATTGTCAAAAAATGGGTATGGATTATACGCAATGGGCTCATCTATGGTGTCTCTATTGTAATAACAAATACTATTCAAAGTCTCATTGGTAGCCCAATAATCATCATGACTACTTCCTAATCTTGGGGCAGTCCACAACCCCACTGCCACCGAATCCAAACCCATCCCCGAACGGTTCGTAATTTTATACGACAAGAAAACCGTCTCGTTCAACAAGTTATCGCCATCGCAAGCCAAAGCCCATGCGGTGGACTGCACCTCCACGTCAAGCGGCACACCGAGAAAATCGCCGTACCCATCGTTGAAAACATTCCAGATGATTTCGCCGGGCAAAATATCGGGGGCGAGCGAGGGCGGGTGCGGGTAGTCGCCATCGAAGGCGCTATAAATGCCGTCGCCGTTTAAGTCTACAAAAGGCGCGAGTTCGCCATCGGGCAACGGAAAACCGTATTGATTTTCAAAATGCGGATTGCCACGACCCGGCCAACCGACGATGGCGGGCAAAGGATTTTCCAGCGTGCCATTGTCCGCCCAATCTGCCCGGTGCGTTTCCAATTCTATCCTGCCCACTTTGAAAAACCTGTCCCAACGGATGGCGTTCAGGCTATCCGTCGGCCAGTCGCCGCTCAGTGGCCCCGCGACGAAGGGGGATTTTTTGTTGTAATAATTGTAGTTTGAACAAGAAACGCGCACCTCGCCAGCAGTATCCAAACCGCCTAACCAAAGACCAGCTGACTCCAGCCCAGCGGACGGTTTAGGCGAACCGTCGAAATCTACGGAGACAGGCGGCTGTGTGTAATCCCAATTGCTGCTGTTGGGCAACCTCGGCCACACAATACCTCCCGGCACAATTTCATGAACGCGCAGCTGGTTGGCGTGCAAGGCAGTTTTTGATGTTGGGAAAGCGGCTTTTTGCTGCGCAAAATTGGCGAGCGGCAATCCGAGGGCGATGGCGAGGAAAATAAGATTTTTCATTCGATGCTGTTTTTGCAAAAATAAAAAACAGGCAACGAAAAATGGCGGTGAGTGTGTGAATGGGGGCTTTTGGGGGGTGGACGATACCAGAGGATGATTGAATGCGAATCACGAGTTAGGACGAGGGGCTTCGGGAAGCTAAAATTGGCTTTTATCAATAAGAGTTTGTCATCCTGAACGAAGTGAAGGAACTACACAACATCTACTCACCGCGATGCTCCAAAGATTTCGTATGAATCCGGCTTGTGTAGTTCCTTCACTTCGTTCAGGATGACAACGCAGGAATAGGAGTTTAAAGAGTTAATTGGTATCGAATTAAATCCCTGATTCGCATGATTGAATGCTGTTCCATTCAAACTTTTTCCTTCCCCATCGCCTCCCGCACCACCGCCTCAT
>CAYZVM010000185.1:0-12325 GCA_964481485.1 uncultured Saprospiraceae bacterium
CGTGTCATCCGTTTTCCAATCATGTTATGTGCGCATAACAACTTGGGTCAATTAAATTCTGGAGACTTGCAGCGATGCTCGGAAGCGCGGGCTGGAAATGGGGAAATGTGCGCGCGTGTGCTTGGCGTATCGCGGTTTGGGGAAAAAAATCCACAGTTCGGCGCTAAAAAACCAGATTTGCGTCCGGCACGGAAGTTTCATCTCACTTTGAAACGAAACACAAAACTCATAACATCGTGAAGAAAGTTCTTTTTGCTTTAGTCGCCATTAGCACCGGCTTTTTTGCCCAAGCCCAACAATCTTCGTTCGGCCCTTCGCTCGGAGTAAACTACGCTTGGATGTCGGACCGCGACGATGTGAGCGGACGCCCTTCGTTCAATCTTGGCGTTACCTACACGTACAGCATACTCCAAAATTCAGGATTGGGCGTGGATTTGCGCTATTCCGAGGAAGGCACAAGACAGGAAATCGGCGGGTTTGAACTCACCACCAAACTCAATTATGTGCGCTTGCCCATCAAGTTCATTTATTTTTTTGGCGAAATGGAAGACGATTTCCGGCCAAAACTTTTCGCCGGGCCCACATTGGGTGTGCTGGTCGGGGGCAAATCCGAGATACGGACTGAATTCGGCTCCACCGAGGTGGACTCGAAGGACTATTTTGAAAGCTTCGATGCTGGCGTCAATGTCGGTGCGGGTTTCAACTACCGGCTGGCTGAGTCCACATGGCTCAATTTCGGCGTCGCTTACACCCACGGTTTGCTGAATGTGGTGAAAAACGGCCCCGATTCGTCCAACCGCAACGTCAATGTCAACCTCGGCATCGCTTGGGGATTCTGATCCAAACTTTTTTTATGCATTCAAATTGAAAAGCTGCCTTCCCGAGATTTGGGAAGGCGGCTTTTTTTGTGCACATATCAAAAAAAGTGGGTCAACTATTGCACCCGATAAATCTCAGGAATGGAACAGACAACGCAAGATGTTTCTTTTTTGCAACCCATCTATTTCGTTTTTGTCTTTTCTTGGAAACAAAACCCGCTGCATGAAAAATGCCTTGCTCCTTCTCCTTGCTTTGTTATTCCCCTTTGAAAAACTGCTGGCACAACCTCCTCATACTGAAATCTCTAAAAAGCAATATTTTACCCAAGTCGTCGCCGACAACGCCATCGAATTAGACGGCATTCCCGATGAAGCAGCTTGGGAAAAAGTAGCATGGAGCGGCGATTTTGTAGAATACCAACCCAATGAAAATACGCCGCCAGCCCAGCCCACCCAATTCAAAATCCTCTATACCGACAAATTCCTCATCTTCGGTTATCGCTGTTTTGATACCGCGCCCGACAGCATCGTGAAGCGCATGAGCCGCCGCGACGAGTTCCCCGGCGATTGGGTGGAAGTCAATATTGACAGCTACCACGACTTGCGCACGGCATTTTCCTTCACGCTGTCGGTGAGCGGGGTGAAGGGTGACGAGTTTATTTCAGACAATGGCAACAACTGGGACACCAATTGGAACCCTATTTGGTACGCCAAAACCCATGTGGATAGCCTCGGCTGGACGGCGGAGGTAAAAATCCCGTTTAGCCAATTGCGCTATGGCAACCAAGTCGAACCGGTTTGGGGGGTTCAGGTGCAACGACGGATTTTCAGGCAGGAAGAACGCTCTACTTGGCAATACATCCCGCGCAATGCAGGGGCTTGGGTCAGCAATTTTGGCGAATTGCACGGACTGCGCAATCTGCCTTCTGGCAAACAAGTGGAATTGGCGCCTTATGTGGTGGCACAAGCGGAACGTTTTGAAAAACAGGAAGGTAACCCGTTTGCCGACGGCTCCAACAATCTTTTCAGTGCAGGGTTGGACGGCAAATTGGCTGTCACCAGAGACCTCATTCTGGATTTTACCATCAATCCCGATTTTGGACAAGTGGAGGCCGATCCCGGTGCGGTGCGGCTCGACGGCTATCAGGTTTTTTTCAGTGAACGGCGGCCATTTTTTATGGAAAGCCGCAACCTCTTTGACTACCGGCTCACCGGCTCGGAGGCGGGCGGCGATTATGACTCGGACTTGCTTTTTTATTCCCGACGCATCGGCGGTGCGCCGCATGGTTACCCCAATATTGCCAACGGAGAATACGCCGACGTTCCGCAACGAACGTCCATTTTGGGGGCAGCGAAATTCAGCGGAAAGACGAAAAAGGGTTGGTCGGTCGGTATCCTCGAAAGCGTGACGCAGCAGGAAATGGCGACCATTGACCACAGCGGAGAACGCCGGAAAGAACTCGTGGAGCCGCTGACCAACTATTTTGTCGGGCGGGTGATGAAGGATTATGACCAAGGGAACACCATCATTGGCGGTATTTTCACGGGAGTCAACCGCAAGGACGGGTTGGATTGGCTGCACCGCAGCGCCTATTCCGGCGGGTTTGATTTTCAACGTTTTTGGAAAAACAGGTGGTGGTACGTCAAGGCAAACACCCTTTTCAGCCGGGTGGAAGGCAGTGAAAATGCCATTTTGCGAACGCAAACCGGTTTCACCCACCTTTTCCAACGCGCCAATGCCGAACATCTTTCGATAGACAGCTCCCGCACATCGCTCACCGGCACAGGCGGCACGTTCCGAATCGGCAAAATCGGCGGCAAACCCGACAGCCTCGGCGGGGTGTTCAAATTTGAAACGGGTGTCACATGGCGCTCGCCGGAACTCGAACTGAACGACGTGGGATTTCTGCAAGCCGCCGACGAACTCAACCATTTCACTTGGGCGGGTTATCAAGTTCAAAAACCGACTTTCATTTTTCGCAACTGGCGCATCAACTACAATCACTGGGCACGTTGGGATTTTGGCGGGCAATTTTTGAATTTGACGCTTAATACCAACGCCCATGCCTGGTTTAAAAACAACTGGTACATCGGCTCCGGCATGAACTGGAATCCGCACGACATTTCTAACAATGCCCTCCGGGGCGGTTCTTCGCTGCGCAGGCCACCCGGCATCAGCAACTGGGCATATCTGGAAACCGACGGTCGGAAGAAAGTCTCTTTTTCCCTCAATACTTTTTTTGCATGGGGTTTTGGAGAGACGGTGCGCTCGCAGGAATATTCCGGCGGGGTGAATTTTCAGCCCCTCAATGCCTTGCGCATCAGTCTTTACCCGGGCTACGGTCGTTCTTGGCGGAAGCAAGACCAGTTCGTCGCGCAACAGAATTTTGACGGCAACCAGCGCACCATCGTCAGCGAGGTGGAGCAACGCAATTTTTCGCTTACGACACGTGTGAACTACAACATCACGCCGGATTTGACGGTGCAGTATTACGGCCAGCCGTTCATTTTCAGGGCGTTGTACAAAAACTACGGCTACGTCACCGACCCGCTCAACAAAAACTACGACAGCCGTTTCCACCGCTACGACGCGCAAGAAATTCAATTCGTCAATGACAAGTTCAGCGTGGACGAAACCGGCGACGGCGTGGAGGATTACTCTTTTGGAAAGCCCGATGACAACTATATCCAGTTTCGCTCAAATTTGGTGGTGCGCTGGGAGTACGTCCCCGGTTCGGAGATTTTTTTGGTGTGGTCGCAGGGCAGCACGCCCGATGCTGGCCAAGACCTCAACACCCCGCTGACGCGCAGCCTTTTTCAAAACGTGTTCGAGCAAAAGCCGCAGAACATATTTTTGGTAAAATTCACCTACCGGTTTTTGCTGTGAGTAATGAGGCTGTCATAAGGGCCTTCAGATAATGTGTCACGCAAAGACGCAAATTGAGGGCTAAAAAACGATAGAGACATTGGGCAAAACAAGATATTCTTGTAGTTTTGTCACCGATTTTCAACATACACTCACATGACACAACCGCTCACCAACGCACAAGTCGAATTGCTCAACCTGTTTTCCGCCAACCTATCTGAGGTAGATTTGGCAAAATTGAAAACCTTGTTGGCTGACTTTGCCCGGCAGACCGCCCCGACGCAAGTTGCCGAACCTGCGGCGGCGTACACTCGCCTATCTGCCAGCGATGAGCAAATCACACTTTCCATTCCGAAAGCATGGCTTGATGATGTTTGGCTCGCCAAACTGACGAACTGGCTTGAACTAAAACGCCTCGCCGAACGCAACCAAATGACCGAAGCCGAGGCTTTGGAAATGGGCAAACAAGCCAAAGCCGACTGGTGGGCTAAGAATCAGGGGTGGGTGTTGGAAAAAATCGGTGAGCAATGAAGGTCGTCGTGGACAGCAACATCATTTTCTCTGCTTTGCTGAAATCACCTAACCGTTATTGTGACACCATCTGCCTTTCTGGCGATGAGTTCTACACGCCGAAATTCATGTTCGTGGAGATTTTCAAGTATAAAGAACGCATCGTGCGGCAAAGCAAAATGCCCGAAGAAGAAGTGCTGGAAATGCTTTACCGTCTGATTTTGAATCTCCGTTTTTTCGATGAAACGCTCATCAGCACCCGGAATTTCCTGCGGGCTTTTCAGTTGGTGAAAGACACCGACCGCAACGACTTGGTCTTTGTGGCGCTGACTTTCGAGATTGGCGGAAAGCTATGGACTTCCGATTTGGAACTGAAAAACGGCTTGCGAGCGGGTGGTTTTGATGGGTTTTATGAGCAGTGAGTTTGGCCTTCGTTCACCCCGCTGTTGGCGAGGATGTTAACATCGATGGGACAGCAAGCAACTTCAAGATTCATCCTTTGGTTCATCAAGCCGTTTTTGCTTTCGCTGTTTTTTCGCCTCGGCTATTTGCTTTTTGAAATTTCCGCTCGTCACCACCTTTTTGCCCGTTTCTCCCTCAAATGCGTTCAGGGCTTTTCCGGCGGCGCGGCCACCTTTGACGGCGGCTTCTTTGTTTTCGGGAAAACCTTGCGCGTCGCTGCCGATGGCTTCCTGCTTGGTTTGTTCCTCGCCCAACATGGTGAAAATCAATTCCAAATTCGTCATGTGGTCGCGCAAATTTTCGTGTTTCAACCCTTTCAGTTTCGTATAATCGGTCGGGGTCAGGCCGAATGTCGCTTTAGAAATCTCCGCCGTGAGAATGGCATATTCCAGCCCTTCTTGCACTCCCCTGGTTTTCCATTCGTCGGTCAGTTGTCCGCGAATGGCGATGGCCTGCAGCCGAGTTTCAATCCATTTTTCATCGTAGCCCAAATCGCGGTAATACTGCCGCGCCCGCTCGGCAGCCAGTTCGGGGTTTTCGATTTCCTGCACACGCTCGTAGCCTACTTTGGCGAGCCAGCGTTTGAACGGCTCGGCTTTAGGCGAGGGGATGGATTGGATGATGCGAAACATCGTCTCGGTATTGGCGGCATCCGTTTCCCTCATCTTCCCATCAGGCGCTTCCATTTTCAACTGTACGATTTTTTCGTACACTTCAACGTAGCCTTCTTTTTTCAACTTGATTTTCAGGTCGCTCCAATAGCGGCGAGGGTTTTGGCTCTCGCTCAATACCTCGACGATATCAATAATGGAAAACCACCACTCGCCCAAGTGCCATACCCGGCGAATTTGTTTTTCTTGAAAAACGACGATTTTGTTTTGGGCTTCGTGCATGGTGGGGGTGTTTGACGAGTTGTAGATTTATCTTGGCATCGAGTTCCGCCGCTTGATGTTGGCGGGGATGTCAACATCGGCAGAGACTAGTGGTCTTTAACTTGGTAAAGATCTGATTTTGTAACTCTAAAATTTCGACCGTATCGCAATATCACTTTTTCTACCAAAGATTCAAACCAAACGTCAGCGAAGGGTGCAATTACAATTTCTTCTATGAGGTGATTTAAATCTACTTTGATTTTCTTAAAGTCTAATGGTGGTCTGTAAGGGATTGTAGAGTTGGGAAAGGGGATCGGCATATCAACAAAAAAAGCTCTTAGTTCTTTTTCATGGCTAAAACTGATTCGCTTATATGTGAATTGGTTTACTGCGGAATCCCTGTCGTTATTGCTAATTCTATTCTCACTTCTCAAATCTTCGAATGTTGTTTCATCAAAGTCCTTGTACCGTACCTCGCTAATGTAGATATCGTCTTCTGTGTTGTTAATTGCATTTTTGAATCTATCAACCGTTGTTTTAATTGCAATCCCATTATTAGTTCTTAAAAAAATCTTCCACATGGCATCAGATTGTCTTTCATTTATATGCCAACAACTTATGAAGTTATACTGTTTGATAAACGGCTGGCTCTCAAACATTGGCCTATAAAAGTTGTAATCTTTCAAGCGCAGCAACCCTTCATAAGGGTCGTCAAATTTATCGGCTCTACAAAAAAACAAGGATTCGCTTTCCAGCAAGTCAATCAACTTGGCGAAGTCAATATATCGCCATATAGTCACATTGGTTTTGGGTGGGTGAAAGCCAAAAGTAGTTTTTAACATTTGTTTCCCTTTTTTCTTGAATGCAGTTGGAATACACAAAAAAATCCCCTCAAAACAACCTCCCCTCCCTTCCCGGCATCACTGCGCCAATATGTTTGTACGCCTTCTCCGTCGCCGAGCGGCCGCGCGGGGTGCGCTGGATATAGCCTTCCATGATGAGGAACGGCTCATGCACTTCTTCGATGGTGCCGGCCTCCTCGCCCACCGCCGTGGCGATGGTGGTTAGACCCACCGGCCCACCTTTGAATTTGTGGATAATCGTCGTCAGGATGCGGATGTCCATTTCGTCCAGACCAGCCTCGTCCACGTCGAGGGCGGCGAGGCCGTAGCGCGCAATTTCCTGATTCACAGTACCATCGCCTTTTATCTGGGCAAAATCGCGGATGCGGCGCAGCAGCGCGTTGGCGATGCGCGGCGTTCCCCGGCTGCGGCGGGCGATTTCGTGCGCACCCGCGTCGGCGATAGGAATATCGAGGATGGACGCCGAGCGGTGCAGGATGCCTTCCAAGGTCGGCACGTCGTAGTAGTCGAGGTGGCAATTGATGCCAAAACGCGCACGGAGCGGCGAAGTCAGCAGCCCCATGCGCGTGGTGGCGCCGATGAGCGTGAAGGGGTTGAGCGTGATTTGGATGCTGCGGGCGTTGGGGCCGGAGTCAATCATGATGTCTATGCGGTAGTCCTCCATAGCGGAGTAGAGGTACTCTTCCACCACCGTGTTGAGCCGGTGTATTTCGTCAATGAAAAGCACGTCGCCGGAGTCGAGATTGGTGAGCAGACCCGCGAGGTCGCCGGGTTTTTCGAGCACCGGGCCGCTGCTCATTTTGAGGCTGGCACCAAGTTCGTTGGCGACAATATGGGAGAGCGTCGTTTTACCGAGGCCGGGCGGGCCGTGGAGCAACAGGTGGTCGAGTGCCTCGCCGCGTTGTTTGGCGGCTTGGATGAAAACTTGCAGGTTGTCCACGATTTTGCGCTGGCCGCTGAATTCGTCCAGCAGTTTGGGGCGCAGGGCTTTCTCGACGAGTTTCTCTTCGCCGCTGACAGGTTCGTTTGCTAAATCTTTTGACAAAGTGTGTTGATTTTGAAACACATAGGCACATAGAGCCGGTAAGGATTTTAAAATAATTTTTTCAAAAAACTATGTACCCTCTGTGCCTACTGTGTTTTTATTCCTCGCAAAATTCAAATTTTTTGTTTTGAAAGACAAAAATATTTTCGCCAACGGCCTCTAACTTTCAGAAAGTTGCCAACTTTCCGAAAGTTTTAAAAACACGGAGCCTTATATGAATGAGTTTGTACCCCCGCCCATTATCCAACCCGACATTTATCTCTGGGGGCTGCGCATTGCAGAGCCGGTCACGTCCGTCACGGCGCTGATGATTTCGGTGGTTTGCTGGTATGCTTGGCGCAGGTTGGGGCGCAGCGTTCCCAAAAATGATGTGACGCAACTGATTCGCGCCTTTTTTGTGCTGATGGGGTTGGCCACTTTGTGCGGCGGCATCATCGGCCATGCATTTTTGTACAAATTTACTTTTGCCTGGAAGGTGCCGGGCTGGGTGCTGAGCATGGTGAGCATCGCGGCATTGGAACGCGCTGCCATCCTGCACGCCCGCCCGCTGATGCCGCCCGTTTGGGGCCGTTTTTTCTCGGTGATGAATTTTGTGGAACTCGCCATATTCCTCTACTTGGCGCTCTCCACGCTCAATTTCCATTTTGTGGAAATCCACGCCGGGTATGGGCTGCTCATCGTGGTCGGGCTGTTCGAGGGGTATGTTTATTGGAAAAAGCGCGACCCCGGCAGCCGCCTGATTTTGCTGGCAATCCCCTTGGCGGCGATAGCGGCGGCGGCGCATCTGGCCAAATTTTCTTTCAGCGTGTGGTTCACGTTTTTCGACATCGGCCACATCCTCATGTGCGTTTGTGCGCTGTCCATGATGCGGGGTGCGGAGATAATGCGGAACTATAAGTAACCCAAGTTGTCACCTATGAAAATCCCCTCTCCAAATTTGTCATCCTGATCCGCCGACTGGCGGAGAAGGATCTACACAACTTCCATTACCCACAGAATCACGCGCTTTTTTGCAGCAAATCAGGCAATTTGGCTTGTGTAGTTCCCTCTCCGCCAGTCGGCGGATCAGGATGACAGGTTTCGGGCTGGGTCGCAACTTGCGTTAAGTAGTTACTGGTTATCAGTTATTGGTTGATTGGTTTTCAAAATGGTGGTTTCCAGCATTTTGAATCACAAACTTTTGAAGGTGGTGCCTTCCGGGTGCTGCTCCGAAAGCAGGTTGGCAATTGCCTGAAAAACAGCGTCGTCGCGCTCAAAATCGGCCTTGCCAAGTTCGAGGATGACCACCGGCGTGTCGGTCTCGGCTTTCAAATATTCCAGATACGCGTTTTGGATTTCTTCGAGGTAGGCGGCGCTGATATTGCGCTCGATGTCGCGCCCGCGTTTGCGGATTTGCTTCATTAAAATATCCACCGGGCGATGGAGGTAAAGCAGCAAATCGGGTTTGGGGAAGGTGGCGTTCAGGACTTTGAACAGTTGTTGGAACAGCCTGAATTCCTCCTCGCTCAGGTTGTTTTTTGCAAACAAAAGTGTTTTCACAAAAAAATAGTCTGCGATGGTGAAGCTGCGGAAAAGGTCGGGCTGCGCAAAATGCTCCTGCAACTGTTTGTGCCGCTCAGTCATAAAAAACAGTTCGACCGGAAAAGCATACCGCTCCGGCTGGAGGTAAAAAAACGGGAGGAATGGGTTGTCTGTGAATTGTTCCAGCACCAGCGTGCAGCCAAAATGCCCCGCCAGCCGGTGACAAAGGGTCGTTTTGCCCGCGCCGATATTGCCTTCGATGGCGATGAATTGGTAGGTTACGGGTTGCTGGTTGCTGGTTGCCGGTTGCGCCACATTTACCTTTTGCGGTTTTACATTTTGCATCTTGCTGTTTTGCTGTTTTTTCAATCGAGCATCACCACATCCGAGTCGTCGCCGCAGTCCATGTAGAGTTCGTCAATCTGTTTTTTCAGAACCGGGTGCTCCAAGTCGGGCACAAGTTCCATGAGCGGCACCAGCACGAAGGCGCGTTTGTGGAGTTCGGGATGCGGGATTTCGAGCCCTTTGTCGCGGATGATCCGTTTGCCGTAGAAAAGAATATCCACGTCAATGACGCGCGGCCCCCATTTGTCTTTGTCCTTGTCGCGGCGTTCGCGCCCCAGTTCGCGCTCTATACGGGTGATTTTTTCGAGCAATTCGCGCGGGTCGAGCGTAGTATTTGCCATCACGACTTGGTTCAGAAATTTGTCCTGCGCCGTGTTGCCCCAGGGCTGTGTTTCGTAAACGTGGCTTTTTTTGGCGATTTTCCCGATGTTTTTGGAAATCAAATCGGCGGCAGCGCGCAGGTTGGCGGCGCGGTTGCCCATGTTGCTCCCCAAGCCGAGGAACACGTTGATATACTTTTTAGCATAATCAGGTTGCATATCCAGGTCGTTTTTCGGCGGCAAAGATGCACGAAAAAAAGAAGTGAGGAGTGGGGATACGAAAGGTGGGCAAAAAACGCATCTCATTTCCCTCCGCCGCTCGTACCCTCACTTCTCGCGCCTCACATCTCTCACCGCCTCACCGCTCTCACTTCTCTCACCTTTCCCTACCTTCGCGCTGTTTTTCGATTGAATATTTTCTAAAACTAAAAAAAATTCATACAACATGAAACATCTCGTTTCCATTTTCACCGTTGCGGCACTGCTGTCCGTGGTTGCCTGCAATGAAGTTGACAAAGAGTTGATTAACAAAATGCAAGGCGACCTCGCCGCGATGGAAGGAACTGCTGCCGTAGCCGAAAAAGCCAGCACCACCTTCGCCAATCTGGCCACCCAAATGAACGCCGCGCCCGAAGCCATGAAAGGCGAGGACAACCCGGAAATGAAAAGCATCATGGAAAAAAGCGGTATGATGTCCAACAAACTGCAAGCGACAATGGCCGAATACAATGACCTGATGGGTAAACTCAAAACCCTCGTGGCCGACTACAACGCCGGCAAAATCAAAACGGAAGATGCCAAAAAAGAATACGAAACGCTCAGCGAAGGCCTAAAAGGCACGTCCAGTATGCTGACCCAAATGGCATCCGCTGGCGACCAGATTCAGGCAGCATTTGCCAAAATGACCGCCGACTGGAACGCGAAGATGGAAGGTGGTGCGGTGCCGGCTGAGAAGTAATTGGTTTAGAAGAGTTGGATAGTTTAGATGGTTTAGAGTGATTTAGATGGTTTAGACAAGATTTTACACCTCGTTCTAAACCATCTAAACTATCAAACCCCTCTAAACTATCCTTCATTTATCCGCCAGCCATTGCTTCAAAACTTCCGCCGCTGCCACATCATCCGTAGCAAAACGCAGAGAGCGGAGGTGTGTGGTGCCGGGCATCGGGTGTAGCAACTTTGGCCCTAAATATCGCTGGAAAAACGACTCCGAACTTGAAAACGGCACGATGGCATCCGCCGTGCCGTGCAGCAGCAAAGTGGGTATCTGCTCATCGGCCAACAGGTGATTGACCGGGTTGGCTGCCCGGAATCGCTCGCTGCCCGGCTTCCCGCCCGCATAGTTGCGTACCGCCCGAAAATCCGGCATTTGGTCGAGGTCGAGCGGCCCGGCGATAGAGAGAAAGCCCGAAATGAGGTCTTGTTCGATGCCCATTTTCCCCAATGCTCCCCGGTCGAAAGTCAGGTGCGCGGCCAACGTAGCCCCCGCAGACGCGCCGCCCAAAATGAGTTTTTTGTTGCCAAAACCCCGCTCTTTCAGCAAGTGGAGCGTTTTCAAAAGCGCCAAGTTCAAATCTTCCCGCATCTGTTTGTGCCAGACAAATGGCGCGAGCCGGTAGGCGGGCATCACCACCGGGAACCCTTCCCGCAAGAAAAACTCCGCCAGCGTCGGGTGCAGCCCCGGCCAACCTACACGCCAGCCTCCGCCGTGATACAACACCACAACGCTCTGTCTTTCAGGCACATCGGCAGGAGGCAACCACATCAATAGGTACTGCCGCCACGCCGAGCCAAAACGATGCTTTTCCGGTCGGGCCAAAGGCTTGGAAGCGCGGAGGTGGTGCAGCAATTCAAACGGTATTTCGGTCAACTGCCGCGCCAGCGAGAGGGTGTATGGATTTTTGCCAGACATGATTTTTGCGCAAAGTTCTACAAACGCAGACCCTCAGTCCCAACACACACAAAACTTGTCCACAAAATAGTTGACCTGGAATTGGAAATACCCGTCATCGGCGGGCAGGTCAAAATCCTCGGGGCAGACCACAACCACCAACTGAAAACCGTCCACCGACTCCGTTCTGGCAAAAAGCACCTGACCGCCCTGCGAGATTTCCCAAGTGAACTGGAACGGCGGCGCGCCGGTGAAATCGAACTGCACATTCACGCAGCCGATGCCGCACACCGAGTCCGGCGGCGAGCCCACAGCAATCGTCGGCATTTTGTGCCACAAGATTTTTGGCCCCGGGCGCAGCGAAAAACACGGGTCGGCGGTGTCAATCGAGTCGTTCCCCAACAGATTTCCCGCGATAGCGGCGGCGTAATAAATGCTGTCAAAATTCATGATGCCCGGCAAAAACGGGAAAAACAGCGAGTCCGAATATTGCACGACGCTGCCCATTGGGTCGGCGGGATTTGAAAAAAGGACGAAGCGGATGGTGTCGTTCGGCTCGAGGTTTTGGTTTCCAAAATGCACGATGCCGACCGTTTTTGGCCCACAGACTGTTATGGAATTAGTGTCCAAACTCCCTGCGTCGGTGGCGCAACAATCGGCGACCGTGACGGCGAAACTCACCGGCTGCCCCGCGCAACCGCCTTTTTGGGGCGTGACGGTGATTGTCCCGATTTGTGTGCCGGTCACGTTGGCGGCGGCGAAATTGAGCAGCGGCCCGCTGCCCGCCGAGGGCAGCCCGATGGCGGGATTTG
>CAYZVM010000186.1:0-12287 GCA_964481485.1 uncultured Saprospiraceae bacterium
TTTCAAAAGTGCCACTTCTTTGCTGTCAAAAGGTATGACACCACTCGAGATTTTTAGAAAAATGTACGACAACGACCCGTTCAGCCGATGGATGGGCATGGAGCTCGTGTCGGTAGGGGCGGGGACTTGTACCCTGCGTATGACGGTGCGGGCGGAAATGCTCAACGGGTTTGGGGTGGCGCACGGGGGTATCACGTTTTCGCTGGCCGACAGCGCGTTCGCGTTTGCCTGCAATTCGAGCGGGCGGCACACAGTATCAATCCATTGCACGGTGGAACACGTCGCGCCGGTTTTTGAAAACGACGTTTTGACCGCGACGGCGACGGAGGACAATTTGGGCAATTCTATTTCTAATTACGCTATTCGGGTGACGAAGCATGATGGCTCGGCGGTGGCGTTCTTTCGCGGGGTGGCTTTTCGGAAAAAACAGGAGTGGGAGTAGTTTTTTGGGAAAAATCGCGCAGCGAGGGTAACGAAACGGCATATCTGGCGATATTGGAAAAATACGAACGGCCCTTTGTGCCAAATGCATCCCATTCTCATTCAGTTACCGCTTTCCAGAACACGACTTTTTTGAAACCAGCGAGTTGTTTACACGACTTGCTGCTCCCAACCCCGCACGGCTCCATTGAGACGTTCGCAGGTCATCTTTCTCACCATCAAATTTTCAAAACCATGAGAGCAGCCTTCTTTACCCTCGTTTTTTCTTTCCTTTTTTGCCTGATTGGGCAGAGCCAGAATTGTTTGCCGAGCGGAATCACGTTTACGACGCAGGCGCAAATCAACAGTTTTCCGACCAATTATCCAGGCTGCACGGTGATAGAGGGGGATGTGAAGATTGCCGGAGTGGGCATTTCAAACCTGAATGGATTGAGCGGGCTTACTGCCGTCAGAAGCATTGTTATTGAACAAACGGAGTTGACGAGTTTGAGCGGTTTGGACAATCTCGCCACTGTCGAAGAAGAATTTACCATTCGAGAGAACGCGGCACTGACAAGTTTGAACGGATTGGGAGGGTTGACCTCTGTGCGCAGTTTTTATATTGGCAGCAATAATTCCCTGCCTAATCTGACCGGTTTGGGAAATCTCGCCGCAACTACTTGGGCTTTTTTCATTGAAAACAACGCCGCACTGACAAGCCTTTCCGGTTTGCAAAACTTTTCCGTTGTCTCAGGTGGAGGTGGAATGTGGATACGAAACAACCCAGCATTGACAAGCCTGACGGGTTTGGAGGGTCTTGTTTCCGTCAGTAATAGTAGTTTGTACATTGAACAGAATCAGCAATTGGCAAATCTGGCCGGCCTGAACAATCTCGTTTCTGTCGGCAGCCTCTCTATTCGAGAAAACCCTGTTTTGACGGGCCTATCCGAACTTGAAAATCTTGCTAAAGTATCTTTTTTATTCATCGGGTTAAATACATTGCTCACAAATTTAGACGGTTTAGAAAAAATTGATTCTATTGATGGGCTTTATATTTCTAATAATGCCTCTTTGACTAATTTAAATGGATTGAGCGAGTTGACGATTGTTAGAGGTGGTTGTGTAATTAGCGATAATACAGCCCTGACAAGCTTGAATGGATTGAACAAGCTCAGCTCTGCCGGGAATTTGTCCATTAATAATAATGATGCGCTTACGAAACTGACCGGTCTCGACAATCTCAGTTCTGTCGGAGCATTGGGAGGCTTTAATATGAGTGGAAACGACGCATTGACAAGCTTGACCGGCCTCGAAAACCTCACGGCCATAGATTCGTCCCTTTATATAACCGATAATCCCGTTTTGGCCAATTTGAATGGGCTGAATAACCTGACCAAAGTGAAGGGAGGCTTGGTTATTAGAAACAACGACTCACTCATAGATTTAACTGCTCTTAATTTTCTTACCTCCGTCAGCGACATTCTTTGGATAGGCGAAAACGACGGGCTAACAAGTTTGGCGGGTCTCGAAAATCTTGCATCGATAGGTTCAGCACTCGCAATTTTTGATTGCCCGGCCTTACTGAACTTGCAAGGATTGAACAATCTCAAAACAGTTAACGGCGCTGTTTACGTCGAACGCAACACTTCGCTCACTAATTTGAGCGGGATGGAAAACCTCACTGACATCGGCGATATTTTAGGCATCATTGACAACCCCGTGCTCCAAAACGTCCATGCACTTGGAAATCTCCACACACCCTTATATTATTTGTGGATAAACAATAATCCGGCACTGACAAGCCTGACTGGGTTGGAAAAGATTGCCAAAGTAGATGGTTGGATTCAAATAACCGGAAACACTTCCCTCTCTGATTGCTCCATTTTTTCGGTTTGCAACGCGCTGCTCAACGAACCACCCAACTCTCTGGAGATATTAAACAACGCCCCCGGCTGCAACACCCCCGCTGAAGTCGCCAATCAGTGCGCCAGCACACCCGTCGTCGTCGAAATCCAAACTGACAACAGCGGCACCTGTTCTCCCAGCACACCCGTGCCCAATTTGCAGGTACAACTCAATGGCTCGGTGCAAATGACAATAAAACCCACCGATACCAATGGAGTAGCAGCGTTCGGCTACCTCGAAAGTGGGCCCTTCAACCTCGTGCTGCCACAGGCCAATGACGAATATTGGAGCATCGCCCAATCCATCCAAACCTTAACGGCCTCCGACGGCGGCGATTCTTTCCATGTATTCCTGTGCCTTTCCCCCATCACCCAATGCCCCGAACTGACCGTTAATCTGGGTCTGCCCTCCAATTTTCGGGGCTGCCTCGTCAATTCCGACCTCCAAGTTTCCGCGCAAAACACCGGCACTATCTTGGCCGAAGGCGTGAGGGTCGCCGCCGTCATGCCGCCCGTTTTTGAGTTGCTGAGCTCCGTTCCGCTATTTTCTGCGCAAAACGGCGACACGCTTTTTTTTGAAATGGGCGACCTGAAGCCTTTTGAAACCGCGACCGTGCAAATGACCGTCAAAACCAAATGCGACACCTTTCTTTTGGAACAAACCCTCTGCTGGGAAACTTTCGCGGCTATGGACAATCCCTGCCCAAAAACGCCCATAGCATACTCCGAAATAAAACTCTCGGCAGAATGTGTGGGCGACACCATCGTGCACCTCGGTTTGAAAAACATCGGCGATGCGCCCACACAAGGCTGGCACGCGTACAAAATCATCCGAAACGACGAAATCCTGTACGACAACGGATTCAACTTGGCTGCCCAGCAAAGCCTGTCGTTCGATTTTCCCGCCGACGGAGCCACGTGGCGCATGGAGGCCACAAAATATGACGACGGCACGCCGACCGCCGTCGCGCTCGAAAACTGCGGCGGCCTCACGCCGGGGTACATCAACGCCTTTTGGCTCGACGAAGGCCCTGTTGATTACGACTTTGACTGCCGCCAAGTCATCGGTTCTTACGACCCCAACCAAAAAACCGCCGTGCCGACAGGCGTTGGCTGGCAGGGCGTGATTGCCCCGAACCAGCCATTGCAGTATACCATTGATTTTCAAAACACTGGCACCGACACAGCCTTCCGGGTGCTGCTGCGCGATGATTTGCCGCCGCATTTGGACATAAGCACTTTCCGCCCTGGTTTTTCATCGCATTCCTGTACTTGGGAAATCAATGGCAACCGGCTGGAAGTGCTGTTTTTTCCCATAGCCCTGCCCGACAGCAACGTGAACGAACCTGCCTCGCACGGTTTTTTCAATTTCACGATTGACCAAAAACCCAACCTGCCCGTCGGCACAACTTTTTATAATTCCGCATCTATCATTTTCGACTTTAACCCGCCGATTTTGACCAACAGCGTCTGGCACACCATCGGCAAACTGACGGTGCGAGTGGACGAAGCCCAGCCCCACGCAAGTTTGTGGCGGGTGTGGGGCAATCCCGTTCGCGACGCGGCCACTTTCCGCACGGAAGAATTTATCACGGGAGAAAAAAGATTTGAGTTGTACGATGCCGCCGGTCGTTTGGCGCGTGCGGTGCAGTTTTCAGGGCATGAGTTTGAGTTTCAGCGGGATTTGTTGCCAGCCGGTTTGTACTTTTTCAAAATCAGTGACGAGTTGGGCAGGATGTTCACGGGGAAAATTGTGGTGGCAGAATAGAGACGGTGGGTCTTTGCCCCGTTTGGTTGTACGCTCGAAATTCATTTTTCTTTATACCGATGCGGCGAAACGCGGCTGCCAACATCTACTTTCGCCGCATGGAACAGCCTACTTATTCGCTCTTGATTGACTGCCCCGACCGTAAAGGTCTGGTGTACGATATCACCGGTGTGCTTTTTCACGCGGGAGCGAATATTGTTGAAAACCAAGAATTTGTCGAGCATGAACACGACCGCTTTTTCATGCGCACCACTTTTTCCGGTGCGGTGGATGAAAATGTTGTTTTGAAAAAAATCCGCGCAGTTTTGCCAGCAGGCTCGGCGGTGTGGTTTGCCGAAAAACGGCGGAAAAAAATCGTGGTGCTTGTCACGAAAGAACAGCATTGCCTCGGCGAATTGCTGGTGCGGCACCAATTCGACGAACTCAACGCCGACATTTTGGCCGTGGTGGGCAACCACGACACGCTGGAAAAATTCACCCACCAGTTCAGCGTCAATTTCCACCACGTCACGCACGAAGGCAAAACCCGCGAACAGCACGAGGCTGAAATACAAGAAGTTGTGCGCCGCTACTCGCCCGAATACCTCGTGCTGGCAAAGTATATGCGCATCCTTTCGCCCGATTTTGTGGCGCAATTTTCCAACCGAATCATCAACATCCACCACTCGTTTTTGCCTGCGTTCGTCGGTGCCAGCCCTTATCGTCAAGCATACGAGCGCGGGGTGAAAATCATCGGCGCCACCGCACATTTTGTCAACAATGACCTCGACGAAGGGCCGATCATCGTACAAAATGTCATCCCAGTTGACCACACCTACTCGGTAGAAGAAATGGTGCAATCGGGTCGGGATGTGGAGAAAATTTCGCTCGCGCGGGCTTTGAAATTGGTATTTGAAGACAAAGTATTCGTGAGCGGAAACAGAACGATTGTTTTTGATTAAACTTGAATTTCATGCAAAAACTCGTTTTCGCTGCTGTCTGGTTGACTGTTTTTCTGGTTGAATCGCCGGGTTGTAAACCCCGCGATTTGTCTTGTTCTGAAAAAAAACCGTTCGACAAAACGCAGTTGCCGCCCAATTGCGTCTGGATAAAGGAGAACCTGTATATTGACAAAACAGAGATTTGCAACATAGACTACCGCGAGTATCTCTATTGGATGGAAAAAGTGTATGGGTACAACTCTTTCACATACAAACAATGTTTGCCTGATACGCTGGTTTGGCAGGAAACAGTACAGTACGGAGAGCCATTGGTTGAATCCTATTTCCGCCATCCTGCTTACGATACCTACCCGGTAGTTGGAGTTTCTTATGACCAAGCCGTCGCATTTTGTGACTGGCGCACCGACCGGGTTTTTGAGATGACTTTGATTCGGATGAAACGGATTCAGCCGAATCCAGCTCAAGATTCCGCCAATCATTTTACCGTTGAACGTTACCGGAGCGGTCAGTATGGAGTCCCTGATTTATCCGTTCCTGTCCCTCGTTTCCGATTGCCGGCAGAGGCCGAGTGGGAATTGGCCGCAAGTGGTGGCTTGGACGTGAAGCAATACCCGGAAGGCTATGATTTCGACGAGCCACACATGAAGAAAAGGGCGAAGAAATATCAGCATCTATTTCACACAAAAGAAGCGACTGACAGTTCTGAAGGCGATGAAAAACCCACCAAGATTGAAGGTTTATTCCCCAATAACTTTGGCATTTACAATATGATTGGAAACATTGCAGAAATGGTGTCGGAGCGCAGCATCGCCAAAGGTGGCAGTTATGTGCACCCTGCCAGCGAATGTATTATTATCAATAAATTTGCCTACGAAAAACCAACTAACTGGCTGGGATTCAGATGTGTTTGTTCTTGGGAAAACGAATAAGCACTTTGACAAAAAAGAATTTTTTTCAAAATCATGGCAAACGAACAACCAACAACGAACAACCAACAACCCCTATGGGGTCTTGACCTCGGTGGCACCAAAATAGAAGGCGCCATCCTCGAAAGCCGCGCCAACCCGCGTGTGCTGCATCGCCTGCGCATCCCCACCGAGTCGGGTAAAGGCTACGATCACATCGTCAGCCAAGTGGCCAAGTTGGTCGAAATGCTTTCCGCCGAATCTGGCTTGAAACCCTCCACCATCGGCATTGGGCACCCCGGCACACTCGACCCAAATACCGGCACCATCAAAAACGCCAATACCACCGCGCTGAACGGGCGGCCATTCCACGTGGATTTGGAGAAAAAACTCGGCGTTTCTATTCGGTTGGCAAACGACGCCAACTGTTTTGCGATAGCAGAGGCTATGCTTGGCCGGGTTCCCCATGTGCTGCCCAATGCAGAAGTCGTGTTCGGCGTCATACTCGGCACGGGCGTGGGCGGCGGCTGGGTCATCCACGGGAAAGTCATCAATGGGCGGCAAGGTATCGGCGGGGAATGGGGCCACAATTTCCTCGACGAAAGCGGCGGCCCATGCTATTGCGGGCGCGTGGGCTGTGTGGAGACCGTTATTTCTGGCCCGGCTTTGGAAAAATTTTATGAAAAACTGACCCTGCGCCACCTCCCTTTGCGCGAAATAGTGACTGCTGCTGAAATGGGCGACGACGAGGCTGCCGTGCAAACAATAGGGCGCCTCATCCACTTTTTTGGCAAAGCTATCGCTGTGGTAATCAACATCATGGATCCGGACGCGATTGTGTTGGGCGGGGGTGTCGGTAACATTGACAGGCTCTACAGCGACGGCGTGGCCGAAGCCCAAAAATACCTGTTCAACACCCGAATCGACACCGTTTTCCTGAAACCCGAGCTGGGCGACAGCGCGGGTGTGTTCGGCGCGGCGCTGCTGTAAAACCACCTTCGGATTCCGTTTTTTTTATGAAAAAATATTGCCTTGCCCTCGACTTGAAACCCGACCCGGTGCTCATCGCCGAGTACGAAGCACATCACCGCGCTGTGTGGCCGGAAATTCTCGACAGTATCCGGGCTGCGGGCATAGAGCGGTTGGAAATTTACCGCATCGAAAACCGGCTGTTTATGATGCTCAAAGCCGATGACGATTTTTCTTTTGAAAAAAAAGCCGCGCTCGATGCCGCCAATCCCAAAGTGCAGGAATGGGAAACGCTGATGTGGCGATACCAACAGGCGTTGCCAACAGCCATGCCGGGTCAAAAATGGATGTTGATGGAAAAGATTTTTGAAATGGTTTAGAAAAAAGGCCGCATAGGGAATATCCCGGTGCGGCCTTTTTTCTAAACCACCTAAACTTTTCTAAACCGCTCTATACTTTTCACGCCTCGCTGCCAGCAGATTTTTTTATCTGTTCGTACAGCCGCGTCGTCTCAGGCGATGGCTTCGATTGGAATTCTTGCTCCATCATTTTGCAGCAAAGATTGTATTGGCCTTCCACTTTGTGCGCCATGCCGAGGCTGGCGTAGCATTGCATCGCCCGGCGGTGTATCACCTCCATGCGGGCATCGCGGGACAGGATTTCGTTGCAGACTGACATAGCTTTCCAGAAATTGCCTTGTTGGCAGAGTTGTTCGCTGTACAGGTCGGCGATTTGCTCAAACACCGAGCCGAGGTGCTGCCGCTCGATTTCGACCCAATTGAACATATCAGCCGGAAAATCGTCGAGAAAATTACCGGAATAAGTCTTGATGGCTTCTTGCAACAGCTCGTCCGGTGCATCTTCACCCTTACGCAGGTACTCCTGTATTTTTTGATGCAAAACTTTGAATTCCAGTACATCTGACACGGGAGGGCGTTCCAGTTTCAGGCGATAACTGTTTTTTTCAAACACCAAAAAGTCGTGTTCAATCCCCGCTTGATTGCGGAAGGTTTTGCGGATGTGGGCGAGTTCTACATTGAGGCTCTTACGGGCAAATTCCGGCATATTCTCATACTTGTCTGGCCAAAAAATACGCGCCAGATGGTCGCGCCCCAACGCGCGCGGATGGTGATACGCCAAGTAAGCGAAGAGATGTTTGGCTTGATTGGTGAACTCTATTTTACGCCCGTTCAGGTGTACAGCGAAAGTGCCGAAAAATGCCAACTCCAATCCCCGATAGGCATTTTCACTCCCTTGTGTTGTGGAGGGGACGAGCGGCTGAATTGCCGGAGGCTCGGTAGCGGCACCGAACCCCATACCTGCGGCTACCATGCCGGGAGCGACAGCTGCCAAGAGCGCTTTTCTCGCTGCGTTGCTGCGGCGCATGCCTTTTGAGGTTTTTAATCTGAAGCCGGGCAGGTAGGCTTCATAGCATGCCAGCACGTCTTCACAGTTGGCCGGAAGCCCTAGCACGTCTTCCGCGCCAGATTTCATCAAAAGGCGCGTAGTGGGGCCAGTGTAGTCGGAGGTAGCGACGATGACTGGGATGTCTGGCTTGGCGCGTTTCCAATTGCGCACGGTGGACAGGCCATTGTTGTTGGGGGTATGGAGGACAAAAACGATTCCCACATCCTGAAGGCTGGCGGATGTTTGGAAAGAGGCGGCCTCTGAAACTTGTTCAACTTGAAGGGATAAGCCGCCGCTCAGACGCAGGGCGTGGAGCAAGGCATCATGGCTGCCGCAGAGCAATACTTTGGGGGTGAGCATAAGATTATTGACGAAGTTGGTGAAACAAAGGGGTGTATGAAACTAAGCCATTTGCATAGCCAGTTTTGGTTTTATGTACGTCCGTCTTTAGAAACGCTGCTCGTCGTCAGTGGGAAAGAAATTTACGAAGGCCGACTTAGGTGAGGCGAGAATTGTTTTCTGATTGGATTATTGAGGCCTGCAAAATTCTGTCCACGCGTTCATCTCTGATAATGTATTCGGACATTTTCCACTCGGCAAATATAACTGTTTTTTGTGCTAAGAAATTTCATGCGATAAATTTTTTTGAAAAAAAATCGAATGTGTGCTGTGTTTGTGTGTGTTGTAAAATTCATTTTTTGAACTCTGTCATGCCTACAGTGTTAAAATTGGGCAATTTTTCCAATGCGGAGCAATTTTTGTTCACTTTCGCGTTTGAAAAAATGCCCCTCATTGACCTTTTAATTTGAAAGCAGCGCCCCACGACTAAGATTGTTTTATCAAAAGCGCTACATTTATCATGAGTGAATCACTCGAATTTCAAGGCCTCCCCTCCGATGTCCATCATTGCACCAGCCACCGCGATGGGGAGTGGATTACTTGGCGTTGCCCGCACTGCGATGGCTACGAGCGTCGGCTCAACTGGAAAACTGGGGAAATGCGGGTAAACCGCGGCAACTCCGTTGCCAATCACACTGGCATGAGCTCCCGCGAACAAAATATGGAGGCTTTGCAAAGGGGGGCGATGCTCAATTAGGCACCACTTGTTTCTTGTGCTCTTCGCGGAGGCGATCTATCAGGCTAAGGCGCTTGGCCTCAAAATCTGCTATTCCTGTTGTGCTTTCAGAACGATGATGTGGAAGCCCAGCGTGGTCGGTGGCAATTCTCCCCATCAGCTTACGAATTCGATCCGATTTTTCAGGAGACTGCTCGATCTTCGACTCAGTCGAGGCCGCGAGCGGGTCGATTTCGTTTGCGATGTCAGTTTTTAGCCGTTGCAAAAGACGCGAGCTTCGATATTCTGCCATTGGTTCTGAAGCAGGCTCTTTTTCATCCGATATGTCGCCTTTTAGATAGGGTTTCTCCTGTTTGGCAACTGTGGTGAGATTGGGCTTGGGTGTTGGTTTGCCAGCGATTTCTTTATCTTCAAACTTGACAACGTTGGCCGGAGCCTCGAAGGAGTGCTGAGGTTCCTGTGTATTATCCACTTCAGAAACAACTGGCGCTGGGCTGCCTTTTTGCGGAGACTCCTCTGCGTTTTTTGTTGTCTCCGCCTCGCTCATTTTTTGAGCGGCTTCCAAATTTTCAACGTTTTTTGGTGCAACTGGTTCTTTTTCAGCCTTTTTTGCCAAATCGGGCTTCTTCTTCTTTTTCCCTGCACCCACCTCTTCGTGCAGAAAGCGACCGATAAACTGCCCGATGGTTTCCTGCCCCTCACCTTCAAACGCTTTGTTTTGCCGGGACGGGAGATGCTCGATAATGCCTTTTTGGGGGCCATTTTCCGCGGTGCGGTAGTAATCAATGCGGAATGAAACTTTGCTGGCCGAAAGTGCCTCTTCGGTGAGTTCATGGCGCGGGTTTTCTGCTTTTTTTCGGCAGTCGGCCAGTTCGGATTCCAGCGATTTTATTTTTGCACCAAGCCGCTCTTCTTGCTCGATGGCATTGTCGAGCAGTTTGAGGATTTGCTCCTTGGTTCGTTTGTCTTTTTGGTGGGTGCTCATGTTACTTTACGTTTTTTGAAAAGCAAAAATGTGGCTGTTGAAATTAAACTTCGCTAAAATACTGCTCATTGGGCAGTTAAAATACGATTAAAAAACGCGCGATGGCAGGTTCAGGAAAACAAAAAGCCACCCCACCCGAGCGGGTAGGGTGGCCTCATTTCGTGCCGTCGTGTCCCGCACGCGGGGTGAGTGCGAGTGTTTAATCTTCGTAAACGGTGATTTTGCCGAGTTCGGCGAAAGCGGCGATCGGGCCCGGACGGTTGCGAGAGTCGCGGAAGCGGATCACAGCGACCACGTCGTACACGCCATCTTCAATCGAGTTCGGCGGGAAAATCATCGTGTGGTCATACACATGGCCTGAAGTCTGCACAAAGTTGACGCTGGTTTGAGCAAAACCGCCGAGGTGGATTTCGCCACCACCCATTTTCTCAAAGAAAACTTCAAGGTGCCACACATTTTGGCTGCTGAGCAAGGGTACGAGCAAACCGGAGACTGACCAGCGGAAGCGGAAGTAAATGCGTTGGTCGCGTTGGATAACGCGTTCGGTAGCAGCGGAGAGATCAGCTGGCCATTCGCGGGTAGAAGCCAGTTCGTCGGAAGTGAGCAGTGCGCCGCCGTTGAATCGGAAAATGGTAGGATTGGAAGAGATGACCTGTTCGGCCTGGAAATTATCGGACATTGCCATGGTTAAAAAAATTTTGGCGCATTTGCGGGCAAGCATCCAGTTCAAATGGGGTGTTCATTCCCCGATACCTGTCGCTCAATACTTGTTTTGAGGTGAACAATTGTTTTCTTCATGAACTTGGCACAAAGAAGCAGTACCCAAAATTAAGCATTGCCCAATCGGCAGCCATTCGCCAATTAAAACGCAGTTAAAAACGAGGAAAAGGAAGAATAGGCAGGTTTTTTGGCCAAAAAAGCGAGGGCGCGGCGGGAATTGCGCAAAAAAACATCCTTTGTTTTTCCCGTGCGCAATTGAATTTTTCGGAAAAACCTTGCTCCCATGAGGGCTTTTCTATCTTTGCCGCCCTAAAAAAGTTTGGAGTTTGGAGTTTGAAGTTCGGAGCGCAATTCAGTTGCCAACTCCGAAGTCCAAACTCCGAACTCCGAACTCCAAACATTATCAAACGTATGAGCAACATTCTTGCAGGCAAAAAAGGAATCATCTTCGGCGCATTGGATAGCCAGAGCATCGCGTGGAAAGTCGCCGAACGCTGTGTCGCCGAAGGCGCGCAAATCGTGCTGACCAACGCTCCCGTCGCCATGCGCATGGGCGAAATCAACGCATTGGCCGAAAAGTGCAATGCCCCCGTCATCGCGGCAGATGCCACGTCGCTGGAAGACATGGAAAATCTGTTCCAAAAAAGCATGGAGCATTTTGGCGGCAAAGTGGACTTCGTGCTGCACTCCATCGGGATGTCGGTGAATGTGCGCAAAGGCAAACCCTACACCGACCTCAACTACGAGTGGATGCAAAAAACCTTCGACGTGAGCGCTATTTCGTTCCACAAGATGATGCGCACCATGCTAAAACTCGATGCCATCAACGATTGGGGCAGCATAGTGGCCTTGTCGTATATCGCGGCGCAGCGCGTATTCCCCGATTATTCTGAAATGGCGGAATCGAAAGCCCTGCTCGAATCGTTTGCCCGCTCGTTTGGCTACCACTACGGCACGGCCAAAAAGGTGCGCGTGAACACCATTTCGCAATCGCCGACCATGACGACGGCAGGCCAGGGCGTGAAAGGTTTTCATGAATTTTTTACCTATGCCGACAAAATGTCGCCGCTCGGCAACGCCCCGGCGGAAGATTGCGCCAATTACTGTGTTGCGCTGTTCAGCGATTTCACCCGTTATGTGACCATGCAAAACCTTTTCCACGACGGCGGCTTCAGCACCATGGGCATGAACCC
>CAYZVM010000187.1:0-12239 GCA_964481485.1 uncultured Saprospiraceae bacterium
ATGCAAGTCTCCCCGCAAAATCACTTTCCCTCCGGACGGCGTGAACTTGATAGCGTTGGACAGAAGGTTGTGAATGATCTGCAAAAAGCGCTCGGGGTCGTAGTCCATCACAATCGCAATTCGGTTACTTTCCACCCGCAACAGCACGTTCTGGGCATTGGCGAGAGAGTGCAGGCTTTCGGCGACGTATTTCAAATAGGTCAGCACGTCGCCTTGTATATAGTTGATTTTAAGGGCATTGGATTCCAGTTTTGCCAGGTCGAGGATTTGATTGATGAGCCGCAGCAGCGATTCGCCGTTGCGCTTAATCAACTTCAATTTGTCCTTTGCGTCGCTCTCCGTCAGCCGTCCACTGTCCATCGTCAACCGTTCTGTCATGCCCAAAATGACGGTCAACGGTGTGCGGAACTCATGGGTGATGTTGGTGAAAAAGCGGCTTTTGAAGTCGTTCAATTCTTGAAGCCGGTCGGCTTCCACCTGTTTCTTTTCCTGGAGCAACCGGCTTTCTCGGAGCGCAAAATCAGCTTGTTGTTTGTCCATTACCTGTTTTTTATGCCGGTAGGCCAGGCCTATGGAAAAGATCAGGATTTCGACGATGGTACACACTTTGAGATAAGCGACGGTGTATTCCGTTTGGAAAATCCTCGAAAACAGTGTCAGCAGGAATCCGAGGCTGATGACACTGATACCCGCTGCGATAAAATACCCTTTCGGGTCTTTGGTTCTATATAAGGGATAGATAAAAACGCCCGCCGAAATCGTGACCAGTGCGATGTAGAACAAGGTTGTTTGGTCATCAATCACGTAACTGAAATTGTACCGGAAGGCCAGAAAAACGAAGGCTGCCATCAAGGGCACACCAAGCCATGTCAGGTACCTGAAATACCGGTCCCAGTGGGGAAGCAGTTTGTCCAGTTCCAAAAAATTGCGGATGAATGCCATCCAGGACATCAGTCCCAGGTAGATGGACATTTTGAACAAGTTGTGGTAGGCAGGATGGTTCGGGAAAATAAAGTCGCCCACCCAGTCTTCCAAATCATGGACGCTGTGGGCTGTGTAAAGCGCCACTGTCAGCAGGTACCCGGAATAGTAGATGTAGCTGCGGTCCCTGACGACAAAGAACTTGATGAGGTTATAGAGTAACATCATCAGTAAAAAGCCGGCAAACAGGGCATTCCATGTTTTTTCACGCACCAGTTTGTCATAATAGATAGCCAGGGGCTGCACATAGAGATGAAACGTGGGCGGCAGGGCGGTGCGTGCGCTCTCGCCCCGGAAGTACAGCGTTACGACCTCCCGTGGAGGAAGCACCACTTTGAACCAGTTGCCGGAATTTGTCGGGACAAAATTTTTCTCGTGCGCGGGCGTAAATGAACCGTTGACCTCGGATGTCCAAGTGCCATTTCTCGCCGGTTTGAACAGTGTTAATTTAGTGAACGTGCCGGAAAAGTTGAGCACCCATTCGTTGTGCATGTCCGCATCGGGCAAACGGTTTTCCAGTTGGATCTTCCCCCAATAAGTTTGGCGGCTTTGTGGCTCAAAGGTTTTTTCGGGAAATGGGACGAACTGGCTTTGCAACTGCGGCTGTGCGATGTCCTCGATGGTGTAATTCCTACCGGCGTCTGGTAAGATCTGTAAATGCCTCTGCAGCCGGTGATTGTCCGAGCTATCCAGGATGTAGGGTTGCGAGCCAGCAGCAGCCGGAGAGCCGGCCGGGTTGCTGCAGCCGGTCAGAAACAAACTTATAAATATCCAGAAAAATAAAAGTTTTCTCATTTGTCCGTTCCGGAAGTGGCTGTTGAGCCACTCTAACAGACTCCCAAGAAACACAAAAATGATTAAAACAGATCGGTTTTTTTTTGCCTGGCAGAAAGTGGTTTGCATTTTCAGGGAAAGCTACATTTGTCGTTACCCAAAAATTTGTGCTTGAACTCATGAATGGAGAACGGTTTGCCGGAATCAAAAACTTTGGAAAGCGCCTTTTCGGGACTGGTCAGGTGGTTTCTGAGTATGGCATTTCTGGCTTGATAGTTCGGTGCTTTGGCGTTGAGCCTTCCGTATTTGTCGCTCCAATCGGCAAGTTTTACGCTCATTCTCAGATAAATGTAGCTTTCTTTGCCTAAGAAACGGTGCTGGCATAAAGTGCCAAATGGATGCTCCTCTTTTGCTGCCATATATCCTCTTTTTTCGCTCCAATAGCACTACTATGCTCGCCCAAAAACAGAAAATCTGATACCAAAATCTGTAGCCTGAATTTCATACTTTATTCCAGCACCGTTCCTTTAAAACCCTCAAAATAATCGGATTTTTGCCATTTGCGGGCATTTTGATTTTGTAAAGAACGATTCTCAGCGCACACACGTGCTGAAGTTTTAAGTAAATTAAAAGTTATTAAACTTTCAAATATTTTGAAATCAAACACTTCTGTTTTAAAACTTCATTCTTTTTTACACTTGGGTGCGTGTGGCCGCAAGCTCGAATCTTGTCGTCCCACACTTTAAGAGGTTGTCCAAACTGGACGGCCTTTTTCGTTTCCAATAGAGGTTTTTCGAGCATACATCCTCAAAAGCGGCAAGCACGGTGTGGTCAAAACAATACGGCGAGTGGAAATAGCCAGCTCGTCAGGCAGTGAAAAATTGACAGTCTATGAATCAGTTATCAAAAAAATCCCTGAACGGTAGGCCGGAAGCAGCCCTGTTGTCGCTGCCGGAAAAGGTGCTACAATTTGGTACCGGCGCCCTGCTGCGCGGTCTGCCCGATTATCTTATCGACAAGGCCAACCGGCAGGGAATATTCAATGGCCGGGTGGTCGTGGTCAAATCCACCGATGCTGGCGACACGGATGTTTTCACGCAACAGGACAACCTTTACACGCTCTGCATTCGGGGGATTAAAAATGGTCAGCCCGTGTCGGAAAACATCATTTCTACGGCTATCAGCCGCGTACTGGCAGCCAGCGGCCAATGGCAGGACGTGTTGGACTGCGCGGCCAACCCCAACCTGCAAGTCGTCATTTCCAACACCACCGAAGTCGGCATTCAATTGGTGAGCGAGGACGTGCGGCAATCCCCGCCCGCGTCTTTTCCGGGCAAACTGCTGGCTTTTTTGCTCGAGCGATACCGCATCTTTAATGGCGACATGACCAAAGGTCTTGTCATCGTGCCCACCGAATTGGTGCCGCAAAACGGGGCGTTGCTGGAATCCATCGTGCTCGAACTGACCCACCTGAACAATCTCGAATACGGCTTTATCGAATGGCTGGAAAATGCCTGCACCTTTTGCAATTCGCTGGTGGACCGCATCGTGCCGGGCCGTCCTTCCGCCGAAAAAACAGCTGCTTTGCAGAATGAACTCGGCTACCTCGACCACCTGCTGACCGTCAGCGAACCTTACGCCCTCTGGGCAATCGAGGGCGGCCAAAAAGTGTCCGATGTGCTGTCTTTTCAAAAAGCCTGCCCCGGCGAGGTCGTGGTAGCGTCGGACATTGACATCTACCGCGAGCGCAAACTCCGCCTGCTCAACGGCACACACACCCTCAGCTGCGGGCTGGCACATTTGGCCGGTTTCAAAACCGTCAACGAGGCCATGGCCGACCCCGAAATGTCGGCGTTTGTGGAGCAGTTGATGCTCGGCGAAATTGCGCCTGCCATCCCCTACCCCATGCCGCCCGGCGATGTCGAGCAGTTTGGCCGCCAGGTGCTCGACCGCTTTTGCAACCCCTCGGTAGAACACCGCTGGCTCAGCATCACCATGCAATATTCTGCCAAAATGAGGATGCGCAATGTGCCGGTTTTGCTCGAACATTATCGAAACGGCAGCGATGTCCCAAGTTGTTTTGCATTGGGATTTGCCGCGTTTTTGTGCTTTTACCGCCAACCAAATTACCCCATTCAGGACGACAACGCCGCGTATTTTACAGAAAAATGGAAAAGTGAAATACCGGAGAATTTGACCCGAAAAATACTTTCAGACAGCGAATTTTGGGGCACCGATTTGAGTGCCTTGCCCGGATTTGAAAGTCAAGTGCACCAATATGTTGCTGATATTCTGGAAAAAGGCGCTCGCCGGGTATTGAACGAATTTATGATAAAATATGAGACCAAAAATTTTGCAAATACACCCGTTTGACAACGCCATCGTAGCGTTGGACAACCTGCACCGGGGGGAAACCGTGCATCTGAACGGCCATGAATGGACGATGGCGGAGGATATTCCCGCCAAGCACAAATTCGCCGCCGAGGCACTCCAGCCCGGCGCCGAAGTGCGGATGTACGGCGTGTTGGTCGGCAAAGCCCAATGTCCCGTGCCGGCAGGTGGCCTATTGAGCACCTCGAACCTGCGCCACGCCACCACCGCGTACGCCCTCCGGGAAGGGGCCAACACACCGTGGCTGGCTCCCGATGTGTCGCTTTGGCGCGAGCGTACTTTTCTCGGCTACCACCGCCCCGACGGCTCGGTGGGCACCGCCAATTACTGGCTCGTAGTGCCATTGGTTTTTTGTGAAAACCGCAACGTAGATGTGTTGCGCGAAGCATTGGAGAGCGATTTGGGCTACGCCAAAAAAAGCGACTACCGCACACAAACCCAGCAACTTGTGGAATTATACAAGTCGGGAAAAAGCGTGCATGAAATCCTCGAAGCCGATTTGAAAACCGGGGCGCCCGTGCCGCCCAATCGCCTTTTTCCAAATATTGACGGCATCAAATTCCTCACCCATCAGGGCGGTTGCGGCGGCACCCGGCAGGATGCGCAAGCACTCTGCGGCTTGCTCGCCGGATATATTGCCCACCCGAACGTGGCGGGTGCCACCGTGCTCAGCCTCGGCTGTCAACACGCGCAGATTCCGATGTTGATGGAAGAAATCGAACGGCGCGACATCAATTTTCAAAAGCCGTTGGTCGTGCTGGAACAACAAAAAGTAGGCATGGAATCTGACCTGATTGCGCTGGCGTTGAAAAAAACCTTCGCCGGGCTAGTGGAGGCCAACCGCCTCGAACGGCAGCCCACCCCGCTTTCCAAACTCTGCATCGGCCTCGAATGTGGCGGCTCCGACGGATTTTCCGGCATCTCTGCCAACCCGGTGCTTGGGCATCTTTCCGATATGCTGGTAGCGCTCGGCGGCGCGGTGGTGCTGTCGGAATTCCCCGAACTCTGTGGCGTGGAACAGGAACTCAGCGACCGCTGCGTGGACACGGCCACCGCCGCGCGGTTCAACGAACTGATGACGACTTACAACCAACGCGCAAAAGAGGCGGGCAGCGGTTTCGACATGAATCCTTCGCCGGGCAACATCCGCGACGGCCTCATCACTGATGCCATAAAATCGGCAGGCGCGGCCAAAAAAGGCGGCACTTCGCCAGTCGTCGCGGTGTTGGATTATCCCGAAAAAGTGACCCGCCCCGGCCTGAACCTGCTGTGCACCCCCGGCAACGACGTGGAAAGTACCACCGCCGAAGTAGCGTCTGGTGCCAACCTGGTGCTCTTTACTACCGGCCTCGGCACACCGACTGGCAACCCCATCGCGCCCGTCGTAAAGGTGTCGAGCAACACAGCCCTAGCGCAACGAATGCCCGACATCATTGATTTCGATACGGGCGGTATTGTCCGGGGAGAGCAGTCTATTGAACAAGCCGCCGCGCAATTGCTCGATTACGTCGTGCGGGTGGCGAGCGGGCAAACCGAAGTAGCCGCCGTTCGGCTGGGGCAGGACGATTTTATTCCATGGAAAAGGGGCGTGTCGTTGTGAAAAGTCTTTGATGCACCCAACATATTCTGGACTATGAAACCATTTCTTGACCAACAATTTTTGCTTCATACGAAGGCGGCGCAGCGGCTCTACCACGAGTTCGCTGCGCCTATGCCTATCATTGATTATCACAACCATCTGCCGCCACAGCAAATCGCGGAAGACCATCAGTTTGACAATCTGACCCAGATATGGCTCTACGGCGACCACTACAAATGGCGGGCGATGCGCACGCACGGCATTTCTGAGGATTACTGCACGGGCAGCGCAGATGATTGGGAAAAATTTGAAAAGTGGGCCGAAACAGTGCCCTATACGCTGCGCAACCCGCTCTATCACTGGACGCACCTCGAACTGCAACGGTATTTCGGGATTGACGAAATCCTGAGCGCCAAGACCGCCCGTGCCGTGTACGAACAAGCCAGCGATATGCTCCGCCAACCCGAATATTCCGTGCGCAATTTGCTGCGCAAAATGAACGTGCGGGTGCTTTGCACCACCGACGACCCGACGGATTCGCTCGAATGGCACCAACAGATTGCCGCCGATAAGACGATGGATTTCCAAGTGCTGCCCGCCTTCCGCCCCGACAAAGCGATGGCAGTAGAAAATCCCGCCACCTTCAATGCGTGGACGGACAAGCTTGCCGACATCGCCAGCACCGATATTTCTACCTACGGCGACTTTTTGCAGGTACTGAAAATGCGCCACGATTTTTTTGCTGAAAACGGTTGCCGCCTGAGTGACCACGGTTTGGAGCAAATGTTCGCAGAACCTTACACCACGCAGGAAGTCAACACTATTTTCCAAAAAATACGCGGCGGGCGACATTTGGATTTGTCCGAAATGTTGAAAATAAAAAGTGCCTTGCTCTACGAATTTGCGCTCTGGGATGCCGAAAAAGGCTGGGTGCAACAATTCCACCTCGGCGCGCTGCGCAACAATAACTCTCGCGCCTTGCGTGAACTCGGCCCCGATACGGGTTGGGACAGCGTCGGCGACTTCCGGCAAGGGCAGGCATTGGCACGTTTTCTCGACCGGCTCGATTCGGAAAACCACTTGGCCAAAACCATCCTTTACAACCTCAATCCCGCCGACAACGAACTGATGGCCACGATGATTGGCAATTTCAACGACGGCTCCACACCCGGCAAAATCCAATTCGGCTCTGCGTGGTGGTTTTTGGACCAAAAAGACGGCATGGAAAAACAACTCAACGCCCTCTCGAACATGGGAATGCTCAGCCATTTTATCGGGATGCTGACCGATTCGCGGTCGTTCCTTTCCTACCCCCGCCACGAATATTTCCGCCGCACTTTGTGCAATTTGTTCGGCCAAGAAATAGAAAACGGCGAATTGCCCGACCATTTTGACTGGATAGGCGAAGTAGTGAGCAATATCTGCTACCGCAACGCAAACCAATATTTTGGATTTTCAAATCACGCGCAAACGGCTGAAAAGGCATGGCAACCGTCGTTACTTTTGGAGAAATCATGATGCGCCTGACCGCCCCCGGTCAGCAACGGTTTTCGCAAGCATCGAGCCTCAGCATCACCTACGGCGGCGGCGAGGCCAATGTGGCGGCGGCGCTGGCGCAAATGGGCGTGGCAGCGGCACACGCTACCGTATTCCCCGACAACGATTTGGGGCGGGCGGCGGCGGCTTTTTTTCTGAAATCGGGCATTGACACCTCCGCCGTGCGATACGGCCCTGGCCGTCTGGGTCTGTATTTCATGGAAGTGGGCGCCGGTATCCGGCCGAGCCGTATTGTGTACGACCGCTATGAGTCGGCGTTTGCCCGGCTCGACCCGGCGGCGTTTGATTGGGAAAAAACATTGGCCGGTGCGCGCTGGTTTCACTGGACGGGCATCACGCCCGCCGTGTCGGCCCCGGCAGCCGAGGCTTGCGCGGCAGCAATCGGCACGGCTCGGCGGCTTGGCATCACCGTCAGCGCGGATGTCAACTATCGGCGGGTGTTGTGGCAATACGGCAAAAAGGCTTCGGAGGTGATGCCGTCATTGGTGGAAAATTGCGACGTGGTGGTGTGTACACAGAGCGACGCGGCGGATATTTTCGGCATACAATCCGATGATTTTCAGGACATGGCGCGGCAAATGAAGGCGCGTTTCCCTAATTTGAAACAAATCGTCGCCACGCGCCGCGACACGCTTAGCGCCAACCACAACCGCCTCACGGGGCTTTGTTTTGCGGACGGCCAATACCACGAATCGCCCACCTTCGACCTGAACCCGATTGTGGACAGGATTGGCGGCGGCGACGCTTTTATGGCGGGATTCATACACGGTTCTTTGCATTCTGGCGACCTTTCCCGCGTGCTGACTTTTGCCACGGCTGCCGCGGCTTTGAAACATACGATTGAGGGAGATTTTAACTTGGCAACGGCTGCCGAAGTGGAGCAAGTCGTGCAGGGCGACGTGTCCGGGCGTTTGCTGCGCTAAAGAATGTCTCAAAGACCTATAAGGTTTGGCAAACCTTATAGGTCTAAAATGCTGAAAACCAACTTTTTAATTTCAACATTTATCATTCCAACTGTGCTTGAACAACTCAACTCCTCGCCCATCGTCCCGGTCTTTTTTCACGCCGATGCGGAATATGCCAAGCAAATCATGCACGCCTGCCATCAGGGCGGGCTGCGTTTTTTTGAATTCACCAACCGGGGCAAGGAGGCGTTCGACGTGTTCGTGGCGTTGGAAAAATTTGCGCGGGCGCACTGCCCGGGTCTTTCGCTGGGCATCGGCACTATTTACACCCCGGCGGATGCAGAGCGGTTCATCGCGGCGGGAGCCGATTTTGTGGTGCAACCGGTGACGACGGAGGCGGTGGCTGCCGTGTGCCGCCTGCACCAAAAACCGTGGATTCCCGGTGCCATGACGCTCAATGAAATCTGGTCGGCCTCGCAAATGGGCGCCACTGCCGTGAAGGTTTTTCCCGGCAACTTGGTCGGCCCCGATTACATCCGCGCTTTGCGCGGCCCCATGCCCGATGTCCCGCTCATGGTGACGGGCGGCGTGGAACCCAAGCCCGAAAGCATCGGCGCGTGGCTGGGGGCCGGCGTACAGGCTGTTGGTATTGGCTCTCAACTTTTCAAAGGTGATTTTTCGGGAAACTTCTCGGCACTGTCCCTGCGAATATCGGGGCTGTTGGAGGCGGTAAGGCCTCCTGCATCCACCTAATTTTTACAACAAGTAAGCGAGCAAATATTAAAACCCATTTTGGAAACAATTCTTTGATTGTCAATCGTATGGCGGATTTGCAAATCCGCCATACTGCTCATCTTCGACCACATGCATCAAACAATCGGAAAATACCGCTGGACGGTGGTGGCATTGCTCTTTTTCGCCACCACCATCAATTACCTCGACCGCCAAGTCATTGGCCTGCTCAAGCCCACGCTCGAAACCGAGTTCTCTTGGTCGGAAACTGACTATGGCAACATTGTCATGGCATTCTCGGCTGCCTACGCGCTGGGGATGTTGTTGTTCGGGCGGATTATTGACCGGATTGGCACAAAATCGGGCTATATCATTTCCGTTGTCACTTGGAGCATTGCGGCTATCGGCCACGCATTTGCCAAAAGCACCTTCGGCTTCGGGGTGGCTCGCGCCGCGTTGGGGCTGGGCGAGTCGGGCAATTTCCCGGCAGCTATCAAAGTCGTGGCGGAATGGTTTCCGAAAAAAGAACGCGCCCTCGCTACGGGCATTTTCAACTCTGGCACCAATATCGGGGCGGTAGTGGCGCCCATCATGGTGCCCTGGATATTGGGGCTGTGGGGTTGGCAGGAAGCATTTGTCATCACGGGCGCAATCGGTTTTGTCTGGCTGATATTCTGGTGGTGGCTGTACGAACTGCCGACCAGACAAAAACGACTTTCCCAATCAGAATTTGACCATATCCACAGCGACAACGAAGAAGTGGCCGACGGAGCAGGCCCGCGCGTCAAATGGGTGAAGTTGTTCGGCATCCGCCAGACGTGGGCGTTCTTTTTCGGAAAAATGCTGACCGACCCGATTTGGTGGTTTTTTCTCTTTTGGCTGCCTTCTTATTTTGCTTCTACTTTCCAAATTGATTTGAAAAAACCAAGCCTCGAACTGGTCATTGTGTACACCACCACCACTATCGGCAGCATTGGGGGCGGGTATTTGTCGGGTTATTTTATCCGATTGGGCTGGTCGGTGTTCCGCGCCCGCAAGACGGCCATGCTGATTTTTGCGCTGTGCGTAGTGCCCATTGTTTTTGCTCAATATGCCACCAACGTGTGGGCCGCAGTTGGGCTAATCAGTCTGGCGGCGGCGGCGCATCAGGCATGGAGCGCTAATATTTTTACTACCGCCTCGGATATGTTTCCGAAAAGAGCCGTCAGTTCGGTTGTGGGCATCGGCGGCATGGCGGGAGCAGTTGGCGGCATTTTGTTCCCCATGCTCGTCGGGCGATTGCTGGACACCTACAAAGCCGCCGGGAACATCGGCGCGGGGTACAACCTGCTGTTTGTCATTTGCGGCTGCGCCTATTTGTTGGCTTGGTGCATCATGCATTTGTTTACACCAAGAATGGAAAAAGTAGATGTTTGATGAAAAAAATGACACTTTGGGCAGTCTTTTTGCCCTGTTTTGTTTAAATGGCGCTGGTGGCAGGGAGATGAATTTCTTGTGCTGATTCCGATGAAACGCACTGTGAGCCATGTTTCTCCGCCCCAATATATCAACCGCCCAAAACTGCCGTTTAGTTGGTTGAAAAAAACAAATTTTCACCATGAAAACTCTTGCCACAGCAGCACTCATCCTCGCGGCTATTTTTTCTCTACAATCCCAGCCGAACTACGCAAAAGCCGACTCCATTGCCAAAACCTTTGATGAATCGTACACCAACGCTGCCGACCTCGCCCGGCAATTGGCCAAGCCATTCGACACAGAAGCGGAAAAAGCACGGGTCATTTTTGCGTGGGTGGCAATGAACATCCGCTACGACTATAAAAAATACAAAGACCCGCCGCCAAGCCCCCGTTTCAGTGGGAGCACGCGCCAAGAAGTTGAAAAAAAGATGGAAGAATGGCAGGAAGGCGAAATCCGCAAAACCCTGCGCAGCAAAAAAGGCGTATGTGAAGATTACAGCCAGCTGTATCACAAAATGTGCGCATCAGTGGGACTGGAGTCCGTCGTCGTCACGGGGCTTTCGCGGAAAATGACCGGCCGCGGCGGCGACCACGCATGGAACGCCGTCAAAATCGGTGACCAATGGCAACTGCTTGACGCAACTTGGGGCGCAGGATTTGTGGACGACGACGACGAGCATTTTGTGCGCCGCTATATGCCTGCCTTTTTTGCCACCCCGCCCGCGCTTTTTATCCTTCAACACCTGCCCGACGACGAAAAATGGCAATTGCTCGAAAAGCCCGTTTCCAAAAAAGAATTTGACAAACAAGCCAACGTCAATTTCAGCCACCCGGATTGGACCATACTGGCGTTTTCGCCCGAAAACGGAAAAGTCGCCCTCAAGAACGGAAAAGCGGAAGTGCGGTTGAAATTTGAAACCGTACCCACATTTTTTGGTGTTTTGATAGGGAAAAACAAGCAAATCGTCCCGCAGGTGCAAAAGGCCGACGACGGCTGGGCCGTCCTGATATTCCCGTCCGGCAGAGGATCTACCGTCAGCATTTTTGCCGGAAAAAGCGAAAAAAACGCAGTGATGCTGGCACAATTCGCAGTAGAGTGAGATGAGGGCAACTTTTGTGCATGGTTTGTTTTGCAACCACCAATTTTGCCCCAAAACATTACCGTCGCATGGACAACCAGCAACAAACAACTAACAACCAGCAACCTATCCCCGACCCCGCGCTCGCCCGCCTTGATACCCTCGCCAAAATACTGGACGATCAATTTCGCATACCCGGCACGAGCATTCGCTTCGGGCTGGATGGCATCATCGGCCTCGTGCCATATTTGGGCGACATAGCGGGTTTTGTCGTGTCGGGCATCCTACTGCGCACCATGATTCAACGAGGTGCAGGGCCGCTCTTGATGTTGCGGATGATGGGCAATTTTGCCTTCGACGCGGTCATGGGCGTTATTCCCATCGCGGGCGACATTTTTGATTTTGGCTACAAAGCCAACCGACGCAACGTGAATTTGCTGAAACAATACTACGCCGACGGCAAAGCCAAACCCAGCGCAAAATGGTCAATGGCGCTGCTCGGCACCCTCTTTTTTGCATTATTCGCCCTCCTGATTTGGGGTATTTGGAAAGTGGCAGCTCTGCTCGTTGCTTGGGTGTGGGGGTTGTTTTAGGTTTCTGGTTGCTGGGTTTCTGGTTTCTGGGTTGCTGGTTTACGGTTGGATATTTTTCCTTTAAGTTTTTCAACCAGAAACCAGAAACCCAGAAACCAGAAACCCCGCAACCAGAAACTTTTCAAACAGAAACCATTTTTCCGCAACTTCGCCGCCGCAAAAACTGCTCTGATGAAACGCCTCTTTTTTCT
>CAYZVM010000188.1:0-8915 GCA_964481485.1 uncultured Saprospiraceae bacterium
AAGCGCTCATTTACACTTCCGGCGACATCAACCCCATGATTGCCAACTGCGCGGCGATGGTCACCAAATATTCATCCGTGCTCATGGTGGCGCTCGCTATGGGCAAGCCCGTGTACAGCGATCTCGACCCCGCGTTTGCCGAAACCCTGCGGCCCATCCAAAACGGCGGCACCTCGGCCAAACGCATTGCGGATATATGCCGAGAATACCTCTAAGGAACAGGTAAACAATAACTTATGAATTTGATGTGATTTCTTTCCGCCCATACCGCCCATCTTTTTGATTAAAGAGCGCTGCTATTCGCACAAAAAGATGGTTGTCTGGGCAAAAACCAATCTACCTGAAATTTACAAGTTATTATTTACCCGTTCCTAAAATTTTCTCCCCCTAAACCATCTAAACTTTCAACATGAAAATCCTCCTCGTCGGTCTCGGCTCCATCGGACGCCGCCATCTGAAAAATCTGTCGGCACTGGGCATTCGGCAATTGGCCGTTGTCACCAAAAACCGCTGCCAATTGCCACTGGACGCCTTGCCGCCCTTTCTTTCGTTCGAGCACCTGGAACCCGCCCTCGCATGGCGACCCGATGCTGTATTTGTGTGCAACCCTACGGCCATGCACTTGGACGCGGCTATCGCAGCTGCCCGCGCAGGGTGCCATATTTTTTTGGAAAAACCCGTGTCGCACACCCTCGAAGGGTTGGACGAATTGACAGAACTCGTTGAAAAACAGTCCTTAAAAGTGCAAGTCGGGTTTCAATTCCGCTTTTTTCCTGTTTTTCAAAAAATAAAAAAAGCCCTCGAACGCGGCGACCTCGGGCGGGTGGTGTCGGCTCATGCGCATTGGGGCGAATACCTGCCCGGCTGGCACCCGTGGGAGGATTACCGCGCCTCGTACAGCGCCCGCGAGGACATGGGCGGCGGAGTTGTGCTGACGCTTTGCCACCCGTTCGATTATCTGCGCTGGATGCTCGGCGAGGCGGAGGTGGTGAGCGCCGCCGGTGGTCAATTGTCTGATTTGGAAACAGATACGGAAGATGTGGCGCTCGTGGCGCTCCGTTTTGAAAATGGGGCGGTCGGTTCCGTTTATCTTGACTATGTGTCAAAGCCGCCGAAACACACCTTACAAATCATTGGCACAAAAGGCCGCATCGAATGGGATGCGGATTGGGGCAGTGCAAAAGTTTACTACTCGCCGTCCGACTTGGGGTCGTCCGACGAGTACGCACTCCGTTTCGACACCATTTCGCCCGGCAAATTTTTCGAGCGCAACGAAATGTTCCTCGCCGAAGTCTCTGACTTTCTGGATTGTGTCCGCCACGACCGCAAGCCAGCCTGCAATTTGAACGACGGCATTCGGGCATTGGACATCGCGCTTGCGGCGAAGCGTTATTTGGGGAAAAATTTGTTTGACAATGTAAAAACACATAGTCACATAGAGAACATAGTTTTTTGATTTAGAACCTTCTATGTTGTCTATGTGACTATGTGTTTCAAAATAAAATGAAAAAAAACATCGCCCTCATACCCGCTCGCGGCGGCTCGAAAAGCATCCCGAAGAAAAACATTCGTCCGCTCGGCGGTGTGCCACTGCTGGCGCACAGCATTGCTGCTGGCTTGCAGTCGGAATGGGTGGACAGGGTAATTGTCTCGACCGACAGCGAAGAAATCGCAGAAATCGCCCTCGAATGGGGTGCAGAAGTGCCGTTTTTGCGACCGGCAGCATTGGCCGAAGACGCGACGACGGATTTTCCGGTATTTGAACACGCCGTTCGCTGGCTGGAAGAGCATGAAGGTTATCGCACGGATTTGATTGTCCAACTTCGCCCAACTTCGCCGCTGCGCCCACCGCGTTTGGTGGACGAAGCAATTGAAGTTTTATTGAAAAATCCCAAAGCCGACAGTGTGCGCGGTGTCACGCCTTCCGGGCAAAACCCCTTCAAAATGTGGCATATCGAAAATGGGGTGTTGGAGCCGTTGTTGAAACTCGATTTGCCAGAGCCGTACAACCAGCCGCGCCAGGCCTTGCCCGATACTTTTTGGCAGACGGGCCATGTGGAGGTGATTCGTTATGAGACGATTATGTTGAAAAATAGCCTCACGGGCGACGTGATTCTGCCTTGCCTCGTGCCGCCGGAATATGCTATTGACCTCGATAATTTGTACCAATGGGATTACGCGGAACACGTTTTGGCGAAGTGGGGTTTGAAACTCGTTTCACCTCAACTGCAAGCAGTACAATGACGAATGATGCAATGACGAATGGAGAAATGACCACCTTCCTCCGCGACGGCTACCTCGTCGTTCGGTCGTTGTTTTCGCCCGAAAAAGCCGCTTTTTACAAACAGGAGTTGGACAAACTCTCCGTCGGTCGCAGCCAAAAATGGACTTTGCCCGATGGGGTTTGCCAAAACCACCCATTTTGGGATGTGATTTTTAATGAAAAAATCCTTTCAACGGTGCGCAGTTTGCTCGGCGACGATATTAAGTTCCTACAACACAATGACTTGCACGTCGGTTTCTCATCGTTTCACTGGCACCGCGACAGTGTGTGCCGCACTTTTGGCAAAGGGCCGGACTGGGACGAATCGGCAGAGCCGTACCAACTCGTGCGCGTCGGGGTTTATTTGCAGGACAGTGCAGGCGGCTTTCGGCTCGGTCTCGTGAAAGGCACGAATCGCCCCGACCGATTGCCGGAAAACGAGCGCCATTTTATCGAAAGCAAAACGAACAGCCTCACAAAGGCACTCACCTTGCTCGGCAGTAGAGACCGGCTCGATGGCCGTGCCGATTGGGTGGCGACGGAGCCGGGCGATTGTGTCATTTTCGACCCGCGCACGATTCACACAGGCAGCGATTTTCAGGGTACGAAGCACTCGTTTTTCGTGGCTTATGGTATCGAAAACGGTCATTTCCGAAACCACTACAATTACTACCGCCACTTGCGCGACGACTTGAATTACAAAGCGTTGCATCCTGATTTGGCCGAGCGTTTGAAGGCTGCCAATCTCTACGCCGACGAATCTTTTGATGGCGAACCAGTAGAAGGCGCTTGGCTGCCGTCGAAGGCGTTTTCTTTTGTCGCAAGCCAATTCAAATGAATCTCGACCTCGACAAATTACTGCGCCATCTGCTGCCAATCATCTGCATTGGCGTGGTCATCAATTTGGCCGTGACGTGGTACTTGGCCGATAGAAATGCCGCGCCAGATTGGTCGAATTTCTCATTGATTTACTTGCTGTTAGCGGCGTTATTGTCGCTGCTGCCGTGGTTTTGGCACTGCGTCCGGTTGGCAATTTGGGGTCATTTTTTTGGGGTGAAAATTTCGAATGTGAACCTGTTGCGCATCGCGGTAGCTACTGACGTGGGCGGCACGATGGCTCCGCAGGCTGTGGGCGGCGCGCCGGTGAAAATGGCGATGCTCGTGCAGCAGGGCTACAAGCCTGGCGAAGCTGCTACGTTGGCATTGTTGGGCAATTTTGAGGATGTAGTGTTTTTTGCTTTTGCCATTCCCGTTTCGCTTGTGTTGGTGAGGCCGTGGGAGAATCCGCTTTGGCTGCATGCGGGCAGTTTTTTGGGAAAAAACGGATACTGGATTGTCGGCGCTTTGCTTGCCGTGCTCGCCTTTTTTTTTGTTTTCAGAAAAAAATCGTTTTCCAAAAACGGGGCAAAAAAGACCGAATCGCGCTGGCAATTGCTCATTTCGGAGTTCCGGGCAGCTGTTCGGCTCATCCGCCTAAAAGGCCGCAAACCTTTTATCCTGAGTATTTTAGCCTTGAGTGCCCAGTGGCTGACGCGGTTTTCCATCCTGTTGGCAGTGCTGCTGGCTTTGGGCTTGCCCGATGATTTGCTCCATTTTTTTCTGTTGCAATGGATGGTGTTCGTAGCCATGACGCTCGTGCCGACACCGGGCGCGACGGGCGGGGCAGAGGCTGCGTTTTTGCTCGTGTTCGGGCGCATGATTCCGGTGGCCGCTGTTGGCCCTGCCCTCACGGGCTGGCGGTTTTTGACCTACTATTTCATGTTGTTGGTGGGCGTGGGGATTTTGTGGGCGACGGGGAAAAAAGCGGATAAAATATTGCGGGATGCTTAGCCGAAATTGCCCGACACATAATTCCGAGTCAATTCCTGTTGTGGGTTTTCAAAAATATCGGCTGTCAGGCCGTGTTCTATCAGATTGCCGAGATACATGAATGCCGTGAAATCGGCTACTCGCTGCGCCTGCTGCATGTTGTGGGTGACAATGACGATGCAAAAACGTTCGCGCAGGCGGAGCATCAACTGTTCGATTTTATCAGTGCTGATAGGGTCGAGCGCGGAGCAAGGCTCGTCCATCAAAAGCACCTCTGGCTCTACCGCGATAGCACGGGCGATGCAAAGCCGCTGCTGTTGGCCGCCTGAAAGTTCGAGCGCCGATTTGTCGAGTTGGTCGTGGACTTCTTCCCACAAAAAACTTTCACGGAGCGCATTTTCCACTTGTTCCCGAAGCCGTTCTGGGTGATGCAGACCGTTGATTTTCAAACCATAAGCCACATTTTCAAAAATAGATTTCGGAAAAGGGTTGGGTTTTTGGAACACCATGCCGATGCGGCGGCGGATATCGGTGGCACTCTTTTTTTTGCTCAAAATATTATGCCCGTCAAGCAGGATGTGACCCTCGAGGTGGGCTTCTGGGTTGAGGTCGTGCATCCGATTGAAGCTGCGCAGCAAGGTGCTTTTTCCACAACCGGAAGGGCCGATCAGCGCAGTAATGGCATTGTCTGGCATATTGAGCGATATGCCTTTCAGGATTTCTTTCTTCCCAAAACGCAGGTGCAGGTTTTGAACTTCTAATTTATGAGTGGGATGTTGCATGGTCAACGAATATTTTGCCGGTAACGCGCCCGCAGTAAAAAGGCCAACAGATTGAGCAGCAGCACAAACCCAAGCAGAACAAGTGCGGTGCCGTACGCCAATGGCCGCACCTCCCGAATCGCGTGGTGCTGCGTGGAAAGGATGAACAAATGATATGGCAAAGCCATAAATTCATCCCACACCGAACCCGGCAGGTAGCGCAGGTAAAATGCCACACCCGTGAAAAGGATAGGCGCCGTTTCGCCAGCTGCCCGCGAAAGACCCAGCAGCGCGCCTGTCACGATGCCGGGCATGGCCGTTGGCAATACTACGGAATGAATGGATTGCCAGTGCGTGGCGCCCAGGGCCAACGCTCCCTCGCGGTAACTGCCCGGCACATTGCGCAATGCCTCTTCGCTGGTGGAAACGACATAGGGCAACGTCAAAAGTCCCAGCGTCAGGCCGGAGGCTAACAGTGAAGTGCCCATACCGAAACTTTGTACAAAAATCGCCACGCCAAACAACCCGTACACGATGCTCGGCACACCCGCCAAGTTGCGAATCGCAGCACGGATGAGGCGCGTGCCGCTGCTGTCTTGAGCGTATTCGTTCAGGTAAATCGCCGTCGCCACGCCAAACGGTACTGCGAAAATTGCGGTAATCAAGGTGACGTACACTGTGCCGATAATGGCGGGTAAAATCCCGCCTTCCGTCATGCCTTTGCGCGGGTTTGTTGTCAAAAACTCCCAAGACAACACTCCCACTCCTTTGGTGAAAATATCCCAAAAGACAAAACCGAACAGGAGGAGTACGAAAAGGGTGCAAAGCAAGAGCCAGCGCATGGTTTTTCAAATTTTATAGCGAAAACGGCGAGCAATTTTTTCAGACAAAACATTGATAGCGAGGCTGATGCCGAACAATACCGCCCCAACTGCAAACAGTGCATAGTAGTGCGCCGTTCCTTGCGCCGTTTCGCCCAGTTCGATGGCGATAGCGGCGGTCATGGTGCGCACAGAATCAAAAAAACTATATGGAAAAGCCGATGCGTTGCCTGTTGCCATGAGCACTGTCATGGTTTCACCCAACGCACGCCCCATGCCGAGCATCACCGCTGCCAAAATGCCCGACATAGCAGCGGGCAGGGTGACGCGCCAGAGGGTCTTTTGTGCGGTGGCGCCGAGCGCGTACGATGCCTCTCGAAACGTTTGCGGCACCGCCCGGATGGCTTCTTCAGCCACGGTGATGATGGTCGGGAGCGACATCAGCGCCAACAAAAAAGCCCCGTTGAGTGCGTTGAGCCCATTGCCCAAGCCAAAAATCCGGGCAATGGCCGGGGCCACTACCGTGATGCCGACAAACCCGACCGCGACGGAAGGCACTCCGGCAAACAACTCAACAGCAGGCTTTATCAACCGGTAAACCCGGCGGGGCGCGAACTCAGCCATGTAAGCCGCCGTCCCGATGCCCAACGGCACCGCTATCAGCATGGCACCGAGCGTGACGAGCAACGTGCTGAAAACCAGCGACAAAATGCCAAATTGTGGCTGCCGGTAAGCAGCAGGGTTCCAATGCAGTCCAAAGAAAAAACTGCCCGGTGCGATGTCGAAAAATGCTTTGGCACCATTGAAGAGCAGCATGGCAAAAATGCCGAGCAGGATGATGACGGAGAGCCAACCAGCCGTTTTGAATATCCCTGCGGCCAACCGGTCAGTTTGTTGAGCAGTGATTTTCATTGTGCTTTGTTTGATGCCAACTCTACGTCCAGCCGCCGCAGGTTTTCGGAAAACTGCTTTTTTGAAATGGGGTAATAGCCGTTTTCGCCGACGATTTTTTGGCCTTTTTCTCCAATGGAATAGAGCAAAAATTCGAGCAAACGACCATCGGGCACACCGTTCACATATTGATAAAGCGGGCGCACAATCGGGTACTGGCCATCCAAAATGTATGATGGCACCAGCGGCGAAAAGGCTGGCGAACCTGCTTTTTCACTGATTTTCACGACCTTGATATTGGGTGGGAGATGCCCGTCTTTTTCAGACAAATATCCAATGCCCACATACCCGATGCCCGCAGGGTCGGTGGCGATGGCTTCCACGATTTGGGCAGTGCCGTTCATTTGTTTCAGTGCCGGAGCGTAATCGGCATCGAGTATTTTTTCCCGAAAAAACAGGAAAGTGCCAGAGTTGCTTTGGCGGCCATAGAGGGAAACGGCCAAGTTGGGGCCACCCATTTCAGCCCAATTTTTTGTTTCGCCCCTAAAGATTTTCCCAATATCGCTCATCGTCAGGCTATCCAAAGAATTTTGCTGATTGACGATGACGGCCAACGCATCAATTCCGAAAATGACTGGCAGGGGGTTGATGCCGCGTGTTTGCGCCATTTGCACCTCGTTGAGTTCTATAGGGCGGGAGGAATTCGCGATGTGCGTTTTGCCACTCAGCAGTGCGGCGATGCCCGTGCCAGAACCACCACCCGTGACGGCGATGGAGACGTTGGGGTCTTTTTCCATAAAGGTTTCGGCGAGCGCGAGGGCAACGTTTACTTCGGTGTCTGAACCTTTGATGAGGATGTTCTCGACAGAATTGGTGTTTTTTTGGCAGGAAAATGTCAAAAACAGGAGCAAAAACAACAGGACAACTTGTCTCATGGCAATATTTTTTACTGCTCCAAAAGTAGCGGGGACTCCATGCAGCCCTGTTAAGTGGGCGTTAAGTTTGCAGAAACGCGTGGGTGATTGTTGTCACCAGCGGCACTGACGGCTACCGTACTTGCGGGGATACCAGGGTTGGAACTGTCGTTTTTATGATGCCTAAACTGTCCGCGCTGGAGTGGGTGGCTGCGACTTTCATTCTATCGGCAAAAAAATCTCCCACCCCCTGCAAATCGTCCGTGCTGATAAAATCCACGCCTGCTTCGAGCAACGTTTGCCAAACATTGGGCTGGTCGGGAATGCCCCAAAATCGCAATTTTTTGCCCTGCTTATGGGCTTCAGAGGCGAGCATTTTCAATTTTTGTTTTTCCCCAGCAGGCATCGCGCCTTTGCCGCGCCAGTTGAAGTGTTTGCGGAAATTGTCGCTCACGACGGGCATGGCCGCAGCATCCATTGATTTCTGCAAATCCGGCAAACGGCCATCTACGGCCATCACCTGTGCAGCGTCGTTCAGAATATGGTGCACGGCGCGATTGCCGGAGATAAACACTTGAAAATGAGGGTTGCACTGAAAAAACGGGTATTTCAAAAGGTGTTCCCGCAGTGCCCGGTACGTCGCCAGCGAATCGGTTTTCACGTCAATCATCAGGTAAAAAACGCCCTCGTAGGCCGGATAAATTTTTCCGTTTTGGCGGGTCAAAATCGCGTGAAGCGGTTCGAGGTAATATTCCCGCAGCGTCTTGGCGGGGAACATCTGCGGCAGCCAATGCCCGAGGTACAGCTCGCCGCCGACGAGGTGCACATCCGCCTCGATGCTCGTGAACCCATTCGACAGGGCTTCGAGCAAGGGCTTGTCGTGCAGGTAATCGTTGTGGGCGTGGGCGTGGGGAAGGGCGGTGGTCGAAATTGTCAGTTCGCAATCTGGCGGAGCCGGGAAATGCGCCGCCCAGTCGCCCTGAAAAGTGGGGAGCAGCAGGAGCAAGAGCGAACGCTGCCAATAATTCCTGATTTGCCAGCTCCCTTGCCGGGATGCTGCAACGTGTTTTTCGTTTCGCATGAGGAATTGGTTTTTACACCTAAATTCCTCGTAAAGGACGAAAGGGGATGTTATGGCTGAATTAACTTAAAATCAAGTGTTTGTTAAAAGAAAAACTATTTCACCACCACCCGTACCCCCACAAATCCCCGCGCCCCCTGCACCGGCGCGTAATTGTACGACGGGTCAAACGTGTAGCCGTTCGGATTGTCCACCGGGTCGTCGGCGCGTTTGTCAAACGGGTCGTGCGGGCGCAGGATGACATCCTCGCGGGGGTAAAAATTGAAAAGGTTTTTCACGCCAAAATAAATTTCCCAGTCGTGCGCCGGCGTGTAGGCGGGGGGCGAGATAAAGGGGGGGGTTCAACGCAACGGGATTTTTTTGAATGGAAAACAC
>CAYZVM010000188.1:8925-12212 GCA_964481485.1 uncultured Saprospiraceae bacterium
GGTTTAAAAAGTTAAATTGTTTTTACCCAAAAAATTATTTTCCCCCGTCTCCCTTGGTATTCACCCCGCCCCACGACTTACGGCGCGGTTTCCACGTCACCTGAATGTTATGAATCGAAAACCACGGCGACTGCTCCGGTCGGTAGTCGTTCGGGAAAACTGGCAGCCGCATGGGGCTGGTGAGGTGGCCGTTATAGTCGAGCGTCAAATTCCAGCGCACGACGGGGTACGAGAGCGACCAATTGCCCGTGAAATGCGGCGTGTGGATTTGCCATTCGCGGCTTCCGTTTTCTACCACGCTTACGTCCATGACGGTAAAACCCGCCATTGCCTTCAGCCCGTTCGTGAAATTCCAATCCGAATTGAGCGAAAACCCCGCGTTTTCGGCGTAGCCGTCCAAATTTTGGTAAATGATTTTCTCCGGGTCAATGTCGTAGTCGGCGATGATTTTATTGAAAAAATGCGTGTAAAACACCGTCGCGTCGAAATTGACAAAACCGAATCCGGCGGCGTGAAAACGGGTGTAGTTCAGATTCATGTTCCAGGTACGCTCTGGTTCCAATGCCTCCGCAAATACTACTTGCCGACCGCCCGTGAGCGCCGCGTGGTCTTCGCTGAACACATTGACGACACGGAAACCGCTGCCCGCCGAGAGGCGCAGGGTATTCTCACTGTCGGGGTTGCATTTCACGTTCAGGCGCGGCGAAAGGATGTGGCCGTGCCTTTTGTCATAGTCCCAGCGCAGGCCGGAGAGCAGTTTCCAGCGTTTGTTAAAAGTCCATTCGTCCTGCACAAACACGCCGGGCAGCCAGACATGCTGCGGGGCATTTTCGAGATTATTATTGGCGGTCACGGGCGTGTTGTCGTCGTAAAAAGTGTAACGCGCGCCCGTGCCAAACAGTAAATCGTGCCTTCCGGCGTGGCGTTCCCAAGTCAACTGGCCGAAACCGATGCGCTGGTCGGCGAGGTACGGCACGTCGCCGTAGTAACTGTCTTGTTGGTGGCGGTTGAAGGAAAAACTGAACAGCACTTTTTCCTTTTCAATGGGCAATTGGTAGTTGCCGATGACCTCATAGCGGTTGGTCAGGATGCTTTCGCCATAAATGCTGTCCGTGCCGCGCCAACGCGGAGTCCACTGCATTTCGCCGCCATAGCGGTCTTCCCAGAGGTAGCGGAAAGCGACGGACGCGATGCGGTTGTCTTTTCGGTCAAAGCGCCATTTATTGAAAACAGAGAGCCGTCTTTGCAAAGTGACGTCGGTGAAATTGTCGTCGTTGATGTCCCAGCGGTTGGTGAAATGGAAGTAATTGGCGCTCAAAAGTGTGCTGGCCTTGCCGAGTGTGAGCGAGCCGGCCGCGTCGGCGTTCCATTCGCCGTAGGTCGTGCCGCTCAGGTCGAGGCGGAGTTCGGGAGTTTCCGCCGGGTCTTTTGTGATGATGTTGATAAGGCCGCCCATTGCCTCCGAGCCGTAGAGCGACGCGGCGGGGCCTTTTACCACTTCCATGCGCTGGAGCACGCTGTTCGGAATCCCACTGAGGCCGTACACCGTTGACAATCCGCTCACGATGGGCATCCCGTCTATCAGCACCATCGTGTAGGGGCCTTCCATCCCGTTGATATGGATGTCGCCGGTGTTGCACACGTTGCATTGGAGTTGGGGGCGCACGCCGTTGACCATTTGGATGGCATCGAACAAACTCGGGGTGGGGTTGCGCAGGAAAAATTTGGGCGAAAAAACTTCCACCGGCACGGGGCTGTCGGCCTTGCGCATTTCTTTCATGGTGCCGGTGACGACGACTTCTTTCAAGTTCGATTCGTCGGGCGCGAGGCGGATTTCGATATTTTTTTCATTGATTTTCAAAACATTGGACTGCCGAACGTAACCAACGAGCGAGATGTTGACTCTTGTTTTTTCAAAACCTTCCGGCACTTTCAATGTAAAAAAACCTGCCGTGTCCGTCAAGGTGCCGCCGGGCGGTTCGAGCATTTGAACGGTGGCAAAAGCCAACGGCTCGCCTGTGTGGGTATCCACGACGCGGCCTTTGAGCGGGGTATTTTGTGCCGACAGCGAAACTGTTTGAAGTAAAATAAAAATGGTGGGGAGTATTTTTCGCATGGTAAAATCAAATTTTTAGACTAACCTAAATTTTTGAACAAAGGTAGTTTTAAAATTTGCTTGCACACAAGAGTTGTGGCCGTTTTTATGCAAAAAAATTCCCCGACATATTGACGTGTACCGGGGAGCAGGGATTCATTGATTCGTTTTGTTTTTCTATCAAGCAACTTGCGAGCACAGCCTTGCGCCCTTAAACGCACACTATACAATGACAAAGTATGCAAAAACCGCCAGCGCGCACGTTCATTTTGAGTACAAATACCGCCGCTTTCTTGTTGATTGCCATCGCCTTGCAATCCTGCCAGTACCGCATTGCCGTTGCCTCGCCTTTTCGGAAAACGGCGGATGCCGAACATCGCAATGTTAATTTCGCTACCACCGATTTTTCAAACTACCTGAACCAAGCCAAGCAGGCCGGGCGCCCGGTGTTCATAGATTTTTACACGTCTTGGTGCGGCCCATGCCGGGTGATGGATCGCGACGTTTTCACGGATAGCAAGTTGGCAGCCCATCTCAACGAACATTTTATCAACCTGAAAATCAATGCGGAAAAAGGGGAAGGCGTTGCGTTGGCGAAGCAATTCGGGGTGGGAGCCTATCCAACCTTGGTTTTTTTGGACGAAAATGGGATAGAACGGGCACGCAGCACCGGGTTCACCACTTCGCAGCGATTGCTAAAAATGGCGCGATAAAAAATGAATCTCAGAGTCTTGCCTTCATCCGGCTCAACGTTTCCGGCGAAATGCCGAGATACGATGCGACGGCTTTGTTGGAAAGCCGGGTGAGCAGTTGCGGTTGATTTTCATAAAGCCACCGGACGCGTTGCTCCGCGTCCATGCTCCCAAAACTGCCGATACGCTACAGAGCGAGTACAAGAGGTTTCCAAATTCTTCTGATAAATCTGCGCAAACTGTGGTACGGATTCCACGAGTTTGAAAAAATTGTCGCGGCTGATGGCGAGCAACTCCAACGGTTCGAGTGCTTTGAAACTTTCTTTGGCGGGTTTTTGATGGATAAAACTGCTCAATTCCATGACCCAAGTCCCCTCAAACACAAAATCGCGCATGGCCTAGTCACCGTTTTTGTCCAAATAAAAAATCTGAATCGCTCCCTTGGAAGGGTAAAAATTTCGGAACGAACTGCTGCACACCCACGTCGGGCAGGGCGAAAT
>CAYZVM010000189.1:0-12186 GCA_964481485.1 uncultured Saprospiraceae bacterium
GTGGAACACGATTTCCTCGCCGCGCAACCTTGGGCCAACCTTGCCTGGAACAGCCGCAACGAAAAAACAGTCGTGCAGGCCGGATTGCACAGCATGATTCTTTCCAACAAAGACCGTGCGACCGCAGAGCCGCGCCTGACCGTGTCACAACAAATCACGCCGACGCAGCGGCTGTCTTTGTCGGGCGGGCTGTACAGCCAAATCGCACCACTGTGGCTGACTGACGAAAACCTCGATTTGCTCCGCGCCTGGCACGCCGGGCTGCGCCACACTTGGGCATTCAAACCCGAATGGACGTTCAGGACGGAGGTGTTTTGGCAACGGCAAACCGACATCGGCGTGGATGCGGGAATGGCCAATCCTTTTTCGCTGCTGAACGAAAATGACTACCGTATTTTTTCTCAAAAAACATTTATCTACAATGGTTTAGGTGAAAATCGCGGCATCGAAATCACCGCCGAACGCTACCTCACCGACGGTTGGTTTGCACTCGTGAACACCTCTTTTTTCAAGTCGCAATCCCGGGGCAGCGATGGAGTGTGGCGCTCGTCGCGCTGGGACGCCCGGCACATCGCCAACCTCACCGTCGGCAAAGAATGGCAGCGCGACAAACGCCCCGGCCACGTCCGCGCTTTTGGCCTCAACGGTCGCCTCGGCTGGTCGGGCGGGCTGCGCGCCATGCCCGTAGATGCCGCCGCGTCCGCCGCCATTGGCACCACGGTGTTCGACGAGCGTGCCGGTTTTTCCATCCAACAAAAAGATTATTTCCGCCTCGATTTGCGGGTGTACTGGAAACGCAGCCTCAGCAATCGCCGCAACAGCACCTTTGCTATGGACTTCCAAAACGCGACGATGCAGGAGAACATCGCGTACCAATATTGGGATCCGTTCACGCAAAAAGTGGAGACGAAATACCAATTAGGGCTGATTCCGAATATCAGTTGGCGGTTGGAGTTTTGAAGTTCGGAGTTTGAAGTTTTTAGGTTGGGAGTTTGGGGAAGTTTTAGACCTTTCCCCGAACATTTTTTATTTTTCAAAAATGGCAAAACGACTCGACCGCCGCACTTTTCTCCGAAATTCTGCCCTCGCCAGCGCCGCCCTCGCTGTGCCAAAAATTGTTGAAGCAGAACAATCGCCAATCGCTGCTCACCAATCGCCGCTCACCAATCACCAATCACCGATAACCAATAACCGCTTGCGCATCGGCTTCATCGGCACCGGTCTGCGCGGCCAAAACCATGTCGAACTCGCCCTGCTCCGCGACGACTGCGAGGTAGCCGCTATCGCCGACCCCGACCCGCGCATGGTGGCCGACACGTTGAAAATGATAGAAGCAAAAGGCAAAAAGAAACCCGCTGTTTTTGACAAAGGCAATTTCGACTACCAACGGCTTTTGCAAGAAAAAGATATTGATGCAGTGGTAATTGCATCGCCTTGGGAATGGCACACCCAACAATGCGTGGCGGCCATGCAAGCCGGCAAATATGTAGCGACGGAAGTCTGCGGCGGTTTTTCGCTCGACGAGTGCTGGCAACTCGTGAACACCCACGAAGCCACCGGGACGCACCTTATGTTTTTGGAAAATGTGTGCTATCGCCGCGACGTGATGGCCGTGTTGCAAATGGTGCGCGAAGGGCTTTTCGGCGAACTGATGCACCTCGAAGGCGGCTACCAACACGACTTGCGCGGGGTGAAATTCAACGACGGCACCAAGCCTTATGACTCCGGCGTGGAGTTTGGCGAAAAAGGATTCAGCGAGGCAAAATGGCGCACCAAACACAGTGTCCACCGCAACGGCGACCTGTACCCCACACACGGCATCGGCCCTGTGGCGATGATGACCAATATCAATCGCGGCAATCGTTTTATCTACTTGACCTCGACGGCCAGCAAGGCTCGCGGCCTCCACGAATACGTAGTCAACCACCCAAAGGGCGGCCCCAACCACCCGAACGCCAAAGTCCAGTTCAACCTCGGTGACATCGTGACCACCGTGCTCAAAACTTCCAACGGCGAAACGGTGCTGCTCTCGCACGACACCGGATTGCCGCGCCCTTATTCGCTCGGATTTCGGGTGCAAGGCACTAAAGGCATCTGGATGGACGTGAATAAAAGCCTGTTGCTCGACGGCAAAACAAAAGACCATTCATGGGAAGAAGCCAAATCTTGGCTCGACCGCTACGACCATCCGCTCTGGAAAAAATATGGCGCCGATGCCAAAACTGCCGGGCATGGCGGCATGGATTTCTTCGTGTTTCACCATTTTGTGGAGTGCGCCAAACGCAACATCGCCCCGCAGATGGATGTCTATGACGCGGCCACATGGCTGGCTATCACGCCATTGTCGGAGGCCAGCATCGCCACCGGGAGCAGCCCCCAAGCATTCCCGGATTTCACACGCGGCAGGTGGACGGAGCGGAAACCGGATTTTGCTTTTGGGGACGACTTTTAGAAAAAGACGTTGGATTGTTGGACTTTAGACATTGGACTTTTTTGACCATAAAATTGAAATCACCGTGTCTATAGTCCAACGTCTAATAGTCCAACATCGAAAATACAGAATATGGAAAAACAATACTCAAACGGCGACATCACTGTGACATGGAAACCCGATGTCTGCATCCACTCCACCCTCTGCTGGCGCGGTCTTGTGTCGGTTTTCAACCCTCGCAACCGCCCGTGGATAAATATGGACGGCGCTGACACGGAGGCCATTATCGCACAGGTGGAAAAATGCCCGTCGGGGGCACTCAGTTGGCATCGCAACAGCGAAGTGGAGATAAAGCCTGAAAACGTGGAGGTCGAAACCATCGTCGAGGTCACGCCCAACGGACCGCTCATGGTGTATGGCAACATCAAAGTCAAAGACGCCGCAGGCAATGAAACCACGAAGCACAAAGTCACGGCATTTTGCCGCTGCGGGGGCTCTGTCAACAAACCCTTTTGCGACGGCACACACCGGAAGATTGACTTTAAGGGGTGACGACTATTGTCAGTTTTGGGACACCTTGTGGCCATCGCTCACCACAATCTCCATTTTCCCTTTCCATTCTTTGTCGGGTGCGAGGGTGACAAGCCCCTGAAGGTTGTTGAAAGCGTCCACGTTGCAGGTCATGGGTTCGAGCGCGACGCTCTCGCGGTGGGGCGGGGTGAACACCTGAAAGAAAGGGAATTGGCGGGCATTGGCCTTCACATCTATGCGGCGACCTGCGCCTTCGAGCGTCATTTTATAGGAGCCGGAAGCTTTTTCATTGCAAAAACAATTGTCCAAAAACGTGTCGCCCACGCGTTTTTTCCGCTGAAAATCATCAAATTTTGTACGCCCGCCAGTGGGAATCATACGCTCGTTGATGGCGACTTGTTCGCAAGCGGGCAGTTGCATGAGATGGTCATCGGCCTTGCCGGTCAGGCGGAAATAGGGATGCCAGCCAAATCCGATGGGGATAGGCTGGTCGCTCAGGTTATGGCACGCCGCTTCGAGCGTGAACGTGCCGTTGTCATGTATCATAAATTCGACTTCGAGCGAAAAGGGGAAAGGATAATAATGCCGGGTGCCGAGGTGGGTGTACTTGCACAGGATGCTCGCGTGGTCTTTGGCGAGAAAAACGTATTCGACCTCGAAAGCCTCGTCGCGCACAAAGCCGTGAATAGCATTTTCTGTGGCAGCATTGTTGATGGGAAACTGATATTGTTTGCCGAGCCATTCATAGCGCCCTTGGTCTAGGCGGTTTGGGAATGGGAAAAGCAGCACACTTTTGCCCCATTTGGCGGCTTCGAGTTCTTCTGGGGTGTTGTAGCCGTCGAGGATATTTTTTCCCGAAAAATGGATGTCGAGCACATTGGCGCCGCGCTCTGGCACCACGCTGAACGAGTGGCCGGTGGAAGGGTTGTGGAGTTGATAACGGGTATATTTGCCGAAGGCTGATTTTTTAAGTTCGTACATGGGAGGAGGTAGAAGGTGGAGGGTTTTTGAATGGGCAAATGTGGGGAAAACAATTTTTTTCCGTAAAAAAACATGAGCCGCCCCCGGTGGGAGCGGCTCAAATTGTATCGGTCAGTCAAAAAGCCTGAAAGGCCGTTGACCGGAATGTCCGTAATTACGCTAATCAGCGCTGCAACACAACGCGACGCATGGCGGTTTCGCCATCCACAGTGACGCGCAGGAGGTAAGTCCCGTTGGCAAGGCCGTCGAGTTCAATCCGCTGGTTGAGTGTGCTCACATTGCCGACATTGAGGGTCTGCAATGTTTGGCCAACTGTGTTCAGCACTTCGATGCGCACGTCCGCAGCATTTTCCAACACCATATTGAGCAGTGTGACGCTCGTTGTGGGGTTCGGGCTGACGTTCAGCGATTTCACCGAAGCAGGGTCTTTTGCCGACGAGGTGACACCCACCGTAAAGTCATAAGGATCAGCGCAACCACTCACGTCGGTGATAGTCACGATGTAGGTACCTGCTGCGAGACCGGAGATATCCTCGTCCGTAGAAGTGTAGCCATTAGGGCCGCTCCATTCGACGGTGTATGCCGATGGGTCTTGAATGATATCGTAGAAACCGCCTGTAACTGTCAGGTCAATCGCGCCGTCATTGTTTGCAGCTGTAGGCTGGGTCACATCGGCGGTAGCGTCCAGCGGAGCGAGCTCGTCGAGGAAGTTCATCAACGTGGATTCTCCAACAAAGAAGCAACCCGAGCCGACAACACCGTCGAACAGCGTGGTGCCGCTGGCAATGCCACCAACCACGATAGGTGTAACCCACCAAGCACCGTAATCGAATGGATCGCCGTCATTGACATAACCCACTGCAAACGGATTCGGCAAGAAACCTGTGCTGCCTTGAAGTGCACTGTTCGGCAGGTCAGCAGGCCATGTGTTTGCCGGCACCGGCACGGTAGTGATAGCCCAAGCCAAGCCAAACACCGGGCCTACGTTCGGGATAAGGAAGCTGGCCGGGTCAATGGTGATGAGTTCGGAAAGTTGAGCAAGGTTGCAAAGGTACGGAGTGGACACAGTGTATGTGCCGACAGCACCGTTGGCGCAGGTGATGCTGGGTACGCGTGTAACTTGGACGCAGAATTTGCCCAGAGAAACCACACCATTTTCGTCGCTCCAGCCGTCAATCAACATACGGTAGTCAGTACCCGCCACAGTCTCGATCTCGAGGCCAGCGCGGAAGTCAACAGCACCGGTCAAGTCTTCGTTGCAGAGAATCGGTGTACCCAATGTGCCGCAATCGCCTGTGTAAATTGCCATTTGTGTGTCGCCGCCATCAATATATTCGGCACCAGCAGTACAAGGCACTGTTTGAATGTTGTACGTATTGCCGTCGCCCGTGAAGGTGTACCACATGGAGCCGTCAATTTTTGGGACAGCAGGCAGGGTAGCTGTGACACCATCGAACCAGCATGCCGGTGCGGCCGGGTCAGAAGGATCTACCGTGGCAGTGGTGTTGTCGTACAAACCACTTACTTGTGGCACATTGGCTGGTTGGCCAAAGAGGAGCGTCAAGTCAACTGCACCAGCGCACTCATCCACATTGAATACGATAGGGGGCATTTCTACATATTCCACATCGTCCACATAGAAAAGGCTGATGTTGTTGACACCGAAAAAGTCTATGCCGCCCATATTGCCGGTGTAGCCTACTTTGGTCACATAATTACCATCTACCCAGAAGGATTGCAGGTCGTTGTCAAGGTCAATGACGTGTCTGCATTCAAACCACTCGTCGTGCGGGTAAGTGAAATTGGCTATCAAGGCATCGTTGGGGCCGGTGAATCGTCCGGCTGTGCCGTCTTCGAAATGCACGTTGAAGTTCCAGACGGGTGTAGTACCTATCGGAACATTGTTCTGCATATTATAGTAGCCCCATTTGCCAGCAGGAATGTACATTTTGAACTTCAGTTCATAACGTCCAGTGGTTTTGTTGCCGAGGTCAAGTACCACGTCCTGTGGGCCTGCGCCGTTGGTAGTGCTGATGACTTTGAGCGAGTTGGGCGCCGTGTTGGCTTGCTCGGTGCTTACAATGCCGTCTTCTGCACCGCCTTCTGTGCCGCTCCAAGTGCTCCAGTGAGCAGCTTGTGGGCCGAGTGCTCCAGTAGTGTAGGAATCCAAGTTGTCGCAGATGATAGCCATCGGGTTTTGGTCGCATGGCACTGGCCCTGCGACTTCCATCAGTTCGATGTCGTCCACTTTCCAGTAGTATTCGTACTGGCCGGTCCAACGGAATTGCACCCAAACTTGGGCAGCACCGTCGGCCACGTCCGAGATGTCAAGTTCTACCCATCCTTCAAAGCGGTCAGTAGCGGCAGAAGCACCGTTCAAACCCTGAAATTCAGCAGGAGAATAGTACGTGAAATCTGTACCGTTGGTGCTGACACCTACTTGCCCATTGTAAATGCTTGAAAAGATGCGGAACAACGTGTAAAAACGCAGGTGTACATTTGATTTGCCTGTGGCATCAGCTGGGTTCCCGGTACCCGTGAGGGTCACGTCGTGCGCAAAGTCGCCGTTGGCATCCGAGTCGAACCACATATAGCCTGTGGAAGCGGTTGGGGAGCCGAAGTTGCCTGGCTGAAAGGCACCGGCATTCACCACATCGGTCCAAGTCCATGTGAGAGGGCCACCGTTGGTGCCGCCATGTACCCAATTGGCAGTGGAGGTAGCCTGATCAGAGAATGTCTCTGTCCAGAAAACCTGCGCAAAAGATGATTGGAGCGAGAAGGCTAAGAGAAGCGCCGCAATAACGCCCCTGAAGGTTGATGTTTTTGTCATGGAAAAAATCCTTTTTGGTTAACAGTTTTAGCAAGAATATTCGAGCTGCCAAAAGTCCAAAAAAGAATCCGTACCGCCCGGCTTCGCCGGAGAGTTTTTTGCCAATTGCCCGTTTTTTACAATTTTGGAAAAAATAAAGACCTGAAAAACAAAACTTTATCCCGAATGACAAAGACGGGTTTTTTCAACAAGAATTATTTTTTTCGAGATATACGGGTGAAATTGGCTGCTTGAGGAGCATCCATTTCACCGCACAAATTGGGTCAACTTGGCGAAGCGGCCCCTTTTATCACCTCCTGACTCGGCGGGCAAAACATCGTAGATTTCAACTTTTCAGCCGGGTAAAAATCAAATTGCGAATATACCTCCGCAGCGGCTCAGCGCCGGAATCGTAGTTGGACATCACGACGAGGACGTAGCCTTTGTCGAGCATGATGTCCAAATGGCTGTTCAGGCCGGGAAAACCGCCGCCATGCCCCACCGTTTTTCCCGCCGAGGTTTCCTCGATTTCAAATCCGTACCCATAACCGGCCCCGAATGACTTTGCCACATTTTTTCCAATGAATGGCTGGAGAGCAATTTGCCCGATTGCATGGCGCGGGCGAATCGGTGTAAATCGCGCACGGTGGAGTAGCCACCTCCTGCTGGGCCGCCTTTCAGGACGTGGAGAAAAAGGTTGTTTTTCCAGCCCTCGCTCCCTTGGGGAATATAGCCCTCCGCCAAGTTTTCCACCGGTCTATCCAACTCGTAACAATCGCTGTTTTTCATGCCCGCCGGCTCGGATATATTTTGCTGGATATAGTCAAAGTAATTGATGCCGGAGGCTTTTTCGACGACCACGCCCAAAAGCAGCATCCCCGTGTTGCTGTATTGAAAACGGGCACCGGGCGCAAAAGAGAGCGTGTCGCCTTTTACAAGAGACTTGTAATCATCCACTTGGCGAAACAAATCGCGCGAACTTTTAAAATAAGTGTCGTTGAAATAACTGCCCAAACCCGAAGTGTGCGTCAGCAAATGATGCACCGTGACGCGGTCGGTGATGCTGCGCGGCAGCCACGATTCGTCCACATATTTGCTAATAGGGTCGTCCAATTTGAGTTTGCCTTTTTCGGCCAATTGGGCAATGGCCGTCGCCGTGAACATCTTGTTCATGGAGCCGAGGTTGAACTTGGTCTCTATGTTGTTGGCGACGTGAAAGGATTTGGATGCCTCGCCGCAGGCGCGTTCCAGCAACACCTGGTCGCCGCGAGCGAGCAAGACTGTACCGGAAAATGCGTCCTTTTTGCACAACACCTCCAATTTTTCTTGAATCGTGCGGACCAAGTCTGCCTCGCTGAGTTCCGGCTCGTTGGCTTGGCCCGTTTTGGGCGGCCGCGCAGGGGAAAAATTCAGCCGGTCAACACGCTGCTCCGCGCCGCTGAGTTGAAAACTGAAGCCGTGCCAGCCGCCAAAAAGACTGTCTTTGGCAATCACAACAATTTCTTGGCGGGCTGGGGTGTATGTGCGGACGCTGTAAAAATCCACGCCCCCCGTCATGCGATAGGTGCTCTGAAATGCCCCGATATGTTCTTCCATCGGCGCAAATTGGCGGAACCCATCCGCCACATGCTGGTCAAAAAACTGCCGGATTTGTGCCGGGTCGTTGGAATTGATGGTCTGCAACAAAGCCCGGATGCGCTCCCCCGGCACACCGTCCGGCATTTTTGGAGCATCCTCAAATACCGGCTGCGCAGGAAGGACATGGATGACGAAAAAGAAAAAAAGCAAACCCAGAATCTGCCGGTTTGCGGGGCGCGCGATGTTTGTCATGAGCATGAATTTTTAGTTGTGTGAAAAATTGTTGGAAGCAGATTCGACACTGTGCCGCCGTGAAAGGCTGCATCTTCTACGAAAAATTTCGTAGTTCCGTCCAAAAAATTGTCCCTCCGTATGGATTCACCATAGCCGTCAGGCAAACCCCAATTTTTGTCATCCTGTAAGGAACTGTCCGCTCCACGGTGGGTGGAACACAGATTTTCCTATTGTAGAGCGGACAGTTCCTTACAGGATGACAAACGTAGAGTAATCAAAAAAACTTAGCCTGACGGCTATGGTGGGCTCACGAGGGACAATTTTTTGACAACTCAAATCTCGTTCCTCCGAATCAGAGGGATGGCAAAACGGATGGCACATTTGAACGGATTGCTTTTTCTCGCGTGTACCCAAAAAATCTGCGTCAATCCGCAAAAGCCGCGTCACTCCGAGCGGAGGCTTTTAATCGGATTCGTCAACGCCGCCTTCACGCTCTGAAAACTCACCGTCAAAAACGCGATGACGATGGCCGCCAAACCCGCCACCACAAACATCCACCACTGAATATCAATGCGATAGGCAAAATCTTGAAGCCAGTGGTTCATCGCCCACCACGCAATGGGCGAAGCAATGACGATGGCGACGACGACCAATTTCAAAAAATCTTTGGCCAACAAACCCGTGATGCCCGCCACGCTCGCGCCCAGCACCTTGCGGATGCCGATTTCTTTCGTGCGGCGCTCGGCGGCAAAAGCAGCCAACGCGAACAATCCCAGACAGGCGATAAAAATGGCCAATCCGGCAAAAACCATCGCGACTTTGGCCATGCGCTGTTCGCTCCGATAGAGCGCGTTCAGGTGTTCATCGAGAAAAACATAATCAAACGCGGAACTCGGCATGGTGCGTTGGAAAGCAGCCTCCAAATCGCGCATCACATCGCTGAGCCGCCCGGTTTGTACTTTGACGAGCAGAAAATCCAGCCCCTCGGTGCGGGCATTGTGGAAAGCGTAGTTGCCGATTTTTTCGCGCATGGTGCCGAAGTGAAAATCCTCTACCACGCCGACGACAAGCCCGTTTCGGAGGTCCGCTTCCACCGATTGGCCGATGGCCTGTTCGGGCGTCCAGCCGAGGTACTGCGCCGCCGAACGGTTGATGACGATTTGGGTGATGGTGTCGCCTTCTGCCGGGATTTTCATCGGCTGACCAGCGAGGAAAGGAATGCCCAGCACTTGAAAAATATCCGGGCGAGCGTGGCAGGTCGTCAGCCCGGTCCCTTCGGGTTCGTTGGGGCGGGAGAGGCTGCGCCCGCTGCCTTTGCGACCGGGGAAAGTTTGGCTGAAAGCCGTGCCGCTCACGGAGGCCATTTGCCGGATTTCCCCTTCCAATACATCCATTTGCTGGCGGCTTTCGGCGCTCGACACTTTGAGCGCGACAATTTGCTCTGGCGAGTAGCCGAGTTTTTTGTCGCGGATAAAATTCAGTTGTTTGTGGAATATCAACGTGCTGACAATGAGCGCGGTGGAAATGCAAAATTGGAACACGACCAACCCTTTTCTGAACCAACCCGCACCGCCCGTGCCCGTCCCAAATGTTTGCCGCAGCACTTTTATCGGGGAAAAAGACGACAGAAACACCGCCGGATAGGCGCCCGCAATGAGCGTCACCAAAAACCAGATACCACCGATACCCACCCAAAACCAAGGTTTTGCCAAAAAATTCGTGTTCAGTTGTTTGTCGGCCAATTCATTGAAAAACGGCAAACCCGCCCACAGCAAAACGATGCTGCCGCCGATGCCCAAGAGTGTGAGCAGTGCCGTTTCGATGTAAAATTTCATCGCCAAATGCCCCGCATTGGCACCCAGCGTTTTGCTCAGGCTTACTTCTTTCGCCCGGCGTTGCGACTGGGCGGTGGCGAGGTTCATGTAATTGATGCAGGCGATGAGCAGCAGCAGCAGCGCCAACCCAACGAGAATACGCACCTGCCGGATGTCGCCGTAAGGTTGCTTGTCGAAGGCCGACATATCGCCGGAGTAGAGGTGCACATCGAGCAGGGGCTTGAGCGAGAACGCAAAACTCGTGCGGTCGGTGGGTACCTCTTTTTTGGCAAGTTCCGTTATTTTTGATTCCAACGCGGCGCGGTCGGTGCCGGGTTTGAGCAGCAGGTAGGTGTAAAAACTGGCGTTGCCCCAACTGTGGTTTTCGGGCTTGCCGAAGTTGATACTTTGAAACGCGCCGAGGATATCGAAAGGCGAGTGGGTGTTGGCCGGGAAATCGGCGAAAACGCCCGTGATTTCGAGGTCAATGTAGTTGTCCACCCGAATCGTTTTGCCGAGCGGGGCGTCGTCGCCGAAATAGCGGCGGGCCGTGGAGGCGCTCACTATCGCCGTGTTGGGTCGCGTCAGGGCATCCGTCGCTGGGCCGGACAGCATATTGAACGTGAGGACATTAAACACATTCGGGTCAGCCCAGTACATCTGGCTTTCCGCGTAGTTTTTGTTGTCGGCGCGCACATTGGCAGCCCCGGTGAAGTTGTTGGCATACACCCGCGTGGCAGTTTCTATCTCTGGCAGCCGCTCTTGCAGGAAAGGCGCCAGCACATTGGGCGCGGTGCCGAGATGCCGCTCTTTGTTATCATAACTATACTTCGATTCCACCCGCACGATGTGTTCCGCTTTTGTGTGGAATTTTTCATAAGACATCTCGTCTTGCACATACAGCAGCACAGCGACGGCTGCTGCCAGCCCAAAGGCCAGCCCGAGCAGGTTGATGATGCTGAATGTTTTGTTTTTGCGGAGGTTGCGGAGGGCGAGTTTGAAGTAGTTTTGGAACATGGCACCGAATGTTTAAAGAAAGAATTTTATCACCCACATCTCATCACTCACATCTCATAACTCATATCTCCTCCCCACACCTCGTGCCGAAATGTTTATGGATTGATTGTCAATTTTTTAGAATCGGAAAGGGTGCGGCGGGATGTCCGGTTTCGGACGCCGGGGTGTGCGGGAATGGACGGGTCATAGTGCGGCGGATAGGGGCTTTACCGCATACATTGCTGGAGGTTTTCTATTTTTGGTTTAAGTCCAATCCATCTTCCGCTTCAAAAACCCATTCAGGGGCATCATTGATTTCTTGGCGTAATAATAAATTAAGTTGAGCGGAATGGTGTTGAACGTGCCGCATATTGTAGAGCAATATTTCAATCACATTATAGCGCATGGTTTTAGATTCATTTGTCCAATAACTACTTGCGATTTCCTCGGTCAAACTACTTATCAAATCACGGCATTTTGACCTGCAAAACTTCAAATATCCCAATATCTCGTCGTTAGAATAAGTTCTTTCAGGCATCCGGTCTTCAAACTCAGAAAGCGAAAATGGTTTTGGCGGAGAGAAATTTACGGGTTCAAGTGTCAAGTAGTAATCCAGAAAGAACAAGCAATGATAGGCAATGTACCAAAATCTTTTCTCTGTGTCCCAAAATGCTGTTGGACAGAGTTTAATGGCATTTTCAAGCATATCAATACTTGCCCCAAACTGCCTCCAGAGCGTTTCCTTTAATGTGTTGTCCATTAGACCTCTTGCGAAAGTCAGGGCAAGTTGATTTCGAAGTTGCAAATGGCGG
>CAYZVM010000190.1:0-12160 GCA_964481485.1 uncultured Saprospiraceae bacterium
AATAAAGGGAAAGGCGAATTTGCGGAAATATCCGTACTGGAATTTCCGCCCGTTTATGGCTCCAGTTTTATAGAAATGGCCGACATGAATGGCGACGGTTTCTGGGACATACTTTATACAAATGGCGACAACGCGGACTATTCTTATTCTATAAAAAACTATCACGGCTTGCGTATTTGTATCAATGATAGCCAAGGTAATTTTATAGAAAAATATTTCTATCCCATGCACGGTGCGGGGAAAGTGTTGGCCACAGATTTTGACGCGGACGGCGACCTTGATTTGGCGGCAACGGCATTCTTTACGGACATAGAACAGCAACCCGATGAGGGTTTTTTGTTTTTTGAAAACAAAGGTAACCTGCAATTTCACATCAGCACATTTGACAATACCGGCCACGGCAAATGGCTGGTGATGGATGCTGGCGATTTGGACGGCGACGGCAGCCCCGACATCGTTTTGGGCAGTTTCCTGAAATCGGGTCTGGGCAAAAGCAGCCGGACTTCTTCTGCCAAGCCCAACGCGCTCGTTTGGCTGCGCAATGTGGCAAAAAAATAGGCACAAGATACTTCCGGCGCAATCATCTCCACATTTTCCATTTTCATCTACATTTCAATCTTTATTGGATAGGAGCGGCGTTCCTTTGCCCCTGCAACAAATTTTCCCATGAAAAAGTACGTCAACCCTATCTTGCTTTCCCTGCTCGCCATTTTTCTGCTGGCACAATTTATCCGCCCGGCAAAAAACCAGTCCAACGAATCGGCCCGCGACATCGCCACAAAATACCCGGTGCCGGATTCGGTGCAGGCTATTTTGAAAGTTGCCTGCAATGATTGCCACACCAACTACACTATCTATCCCTGGTACGCCGAGGTGCAGCCGGTGGCCGCGTGGCTCGCCAATCACGTGGACGAGGGAAAAAGGAAACTGAACCTTTCCACCTTCACCACGCGCCCGGTCGCCGTTCAAAATCACAAGTTTGAAGAAATCATCGAAATGGTGCAGGAGGACAAAATGCCCCTCGCTTCTTACACTTGGGTACACCGCGACGCGATATTGACCGATGCCCAAAAGCAGACTTTGATACATTGGGCGCAGACACAAATGGACTCGCTCAAAGCACAATATCCGGCGGACAGTTTGGTGCTGAAGCGGCGGTAACTTTTTGTCATTTTGTGGGAATCTGTCCGCTCGACATGGGCGTACCACGAGCGTACAGATTCCCACAAAATGACAAAAAGCACCTTGCCTCGGCCCTCCCACGAAACCTTTTTCCGCCTTTTCTGTCTAAACCCGTTTCTCAGTAAAAACTACTTTTTCCCATTTTTTATGGCACAAAATCGCATCCTTTCGCTGGCAATTGCCGCCTTCTTGCCACTCTTGCTGGCAGCCCAGTACCCACAAGGTGGCCGCCCCGGCGGCGGCCCAAACGCCGCACAGTTCAACGTAGGCCGCTTCTATGGCAAGGTGATGGACGAGAACAAAAAAGGGTTGGGTTACGCTACTGTGCAACTCTGGGGGATGCGCTTCGACAGCATGAGCCGCTCTATGAAGGAAACGCTCATCAGTGGCCAACTCACTGAAGACAACGGCGATTTTAGTTTGGAAAAACTGCCGATACGCGGCCAGTTTACCCTGAAAATCAATTTTATGGGATACGCCACCTACGAACAAAAAGTGGCTTTTGACATAAAAATGCCGAATGGTGGCGGTCGGCCAAACGGCAACAGTGGCGGCGGCATCGGCCAAATGGCTGGCTCGGTGGAGAAAGATTTGGGCAACATCATGCTGCAAACTTCCTCAAAGGTACTCAACGAAGTCACCGTCACCGCCGAAGCCTCGCAGGTCACGCTCGCATTGGACAAAAAAATCTACCGCGTGGACAAAGACGGTGTGGCCGCAGGTGGCACTGCTGAAGATGCGCTGAAAAACATCCCTTCGCTGAATGTGGACATTGACGGCAACCTCACGCTCCGCAACGCCGCACCCCAACTCTTCGTGGACGGTCGCCCTACCCCACTCACGCTCGACCAAATCCCGGCAGACGCCATTGACAACGTGGAGGTTATCACCAATCCTTCAGCCAAATACGACGCATCGGGCGGCAACGCGGGCATCGTAAATATTGTGCTGAAAAAAGAACGCCGCATCGGCTACAACGGCAGTGTGCGCGCCGGCGTGGATATGCGCGGTCGCGTCAATCTCGGCGGCGATGTCAATGCCCGCGAAGGGAAAGTCAACACATTTTTGAGTGGCAACCTCAACCAGCGCCGCTCCCTCAGCACGGGCGCTACCGACCGCTACAACCTCGCGGGTTTGCCCCCGTTGACCAATGTTTTTCAGGAAAATGACGGCCAGAGCGACGGTTTTTTTGCGCGGGCTCGGGGCGGTGTGGACTGGTTTGTCAACAACCGCAACACCTTCACGCTCAGCGGCTCTTTTACGCGCGGCCAATTCGCCAACGACGACACCCAGACCATCCGTACCGATACGGTACTTGGCTCTCAATTGATTGGCACTTCCAATGGCATCCGCAACTCGGACAGCGAGCGCAATTTCACCAACTGGGGCGGGCAGGCTTTGTACAAATATTTGTTTCCGAAAGAAGGCAAAGAATGGACCGCGGACGTGAACTACAACCGCAGCAAATCGGACAATGAAGGTTTTTTCAACACGACCTATCTCAACCTGCCGCTGCAAACCCGCCAACAGCAATTGGGTGCCGGGTCGAATGAGTTTGTGACGGCGCAAACGGATTTTACGAACCCGCTGACAGACAAAATGAAACTCGAACTCGGCGCACGGGCGGCTGTTCGCAATTTCCGCAGCGACAACTTCAACTTTCAAGACGACAACGGCGACGGTGAATATGAGCAGGTGAAAAACTTCACCGACCGCTACAAATTCAACGACCAGGTGTACGCAGCGTACAGCAATTTCGCCCATTCTTTCCCCAAATGGGGCTACCAAGTCGGGCTGCGGGCAGAAAGTTCGCAGTACACAGGCACTTTGCTCGACATTGACTCTACCTTCAAAAATGAATATCCCATCAGCCTATTTCCCAGCGCGTTCGTGACCTACAAACTCAACGAGGAAGACAATATTCAGTTGAGTTACACGCGCCGTATCAACCGCCCGAGTTTTTTCCAGTTGATTCCGTTCCCTGATTTTTCGGACTCGCTGCTGCTCTCGCGTGGCAATCCGGGTCTGCGGCCAGAGTTCACCAACTCGTTCGAGGTGCAGTACCAAAATATTTTCAGCAAAGGCCACAACGTGCTGGCCTCGGTCTATTACAAACGCGCCACCGACCTCATCACCCGCTACCAATATTCGGAATTTATAGAAGCATTGGGTCGCGAAGTGGTCGTCTCTACTTATGAAAATTCCAACTCGAGCACAGCCTACGGTGTGGAATTGACGGTGAAAAACACGTTTTGGCAAAAAGTTGAGTTGACCTCCAATTTCAATTTTTACAACTCTATCGTGGATGCGCAAAACATTGAGGCTGACTTGAAAACGGAGCAATTTACTTGGTTCGTGAAAGAAAATCTGACCGTGAAATTGCCCGAAAGTTTCACCGTCCAACTCTCCGGCTCCTATCAAAGCCGCACCGCTTTTGCCGTGGAAAGCGGCGGGCGCGGCGGGCATGGCGGCTGGATGGGCGGCCCCACCAACACGGCGCAAGGCTACTCCATCCCGGTGTGGTTTGTGGATTTTTCGGTGCGCAAAGATTTGTGGAACCGCAAAGCCACCATCACGCTCAACGTGCAGGATATTTTCCGCTCGCGCAAACAAGGCTCGTACACCGATTCGGAATTTTTCACGCAGGATACTTGGCGCCGCCGCGACCCGCAGTTGGTGCGCCTCAATTTCTCCTACCGTTTCGGCAAATTCGACGTGTCGCTCTTCCGCCGGAAAAACAACAAGGTGGATACGGAAGGGATGGAAGGCGGATTTTGATAAAAAAAGGAAACCGCAAAACAGCAAAACCGCAAAATGTAAAATTTAAAAAGGAAAAGGCACAACCACAAAGCCAAAAGAGGGTACACAGATTTACATTTTTCGGTTTTGCTGTTCTTTCTTTTCCCTTTTAAATTTTTCGGTTTTAAATTTTGCTGTTTTGCGGTTCTTTTAGATTTTCATCTTGCTGCTATCTCACCACCCGCCGAAGCAGTTCTTCTCGCGGCAGCGCAATCATTTTTCCCACCGGCTTGCCGTCGCGGTAAGTCGCCACTTTTAGCGTCACCGGGCCTTCCGGTATTTCGACCGGCTGGGTGTAGCGCGGCGTAAAGGTGTCGGGCAGACTTTCGTCCAAGGTGTAAAAAATATCCAGCCCATTGACTTCTGTCGTGACATTGGCCAGCAGTTTTCCATCTTTCATGGTAGCAGTCACGATGGCATCGTAGGCGCTGCGGGCGTAATTGTAGCCGCCAAAATCAGCGCGTTCAAAATGGCGCTCCATGCGCTGGGTGAACACGTCCCAGTTTTTCGAGCCTCTGGGGCTCCAATAAATATCAGCCGTCGCCCATGCCCTCGGGAAACTCATGTACTCCGCTTGGCGAATGGTCGGCACGCGCTCCGACCAAAGATTCGCCTGACCGCCGAGGATGTATTTGGGGTCAATACTATCGGGCATCGGCTCGAATTCGTAGGTCTTTTTCAGCCGCACTTTTTTGTACGAAGTTTGGTCTGGCTCCACGAGCGGGTCGCCTTGCAGCAGGTCAATGTAAACATAATCGTTGGGCGACATCACCACATAATGACCCAGTTTGGCGGCTTCGATGCCACCTTCCAGCCCGCGCCAACTCATCACCGCCGCGTCGGGCGCCAGCCCACCTTCCAATATTTCATCCCAACCGATGAGTTTTTTGCCTTTCGACTTGATGATTTTTTCTACCCTGTTGGTAAAATGACTCTGCAACTCGTGCGTATTTTTCAAACCCTCTTTTTGCATCAGGCTTTTACATTCTTCGTTATTTTCCCAATAGCCGTGATAACATTCGTCGCCGCCCGTGTGGATGTACTCAAACGGGAACAGCGCCGCCACCTCGGTAAAAACTTTGTCCAAAAACGAATAGACCTCTTCGCTCGCGGGGTTCATCGAATTGTCCACCAACATTTTAAACTGCCCGTTGCCATACCACTCTGCGAATTTATGCCCTGGGCTGACCTTGATGGTAGAGTCTTTTGTGCAGGAGAGTTCTGGATACGCCGCTATGGCCGCCGTGCTGTGGCCGGGCACGTCTATTTCGGGCAAAATCTGGATATATCGCTCGGCGGCGTAGGCCACGATTTCTTTGATGTCGGCTTGGGTATAATAGCCGCAATCCGTCGCTGGTTCGCCGGCTTTGGGGGCTACGTGGTTGCCCCATTTTCCATAACGCTGCACCCGGCACGCGCCTATTTCTGTCAGTTTTGGCAGCGATTTGATTTCTATGCGCCAACCTTCATCATCGGTCAGGTGCCAATGGAACACGTTGTATTTGTACTGCGCCATCCGGTCTATGTACCTTTTTACATCTTCTTTTGAGAAAAAATGGCGGCTCACATCAAGCATCACGCCGCGCCAGCCGAAGCGCGGATAGTCGGTGATACGCACCGCCGGAGCCGTCCACGCGACTTTTTCGACGGACGTTTTGCTCTCAATGGCGGCGGGGAACAATTGCAACAACGTCTGCGCACCGTAGAACAACCCGGCGGGCTCGTTGGCCGAGAGACGCACATTTTGAGGTGTCACTTCGAGCATGTAACCTTCTTTGCCGAGAGTGGCGTTGGGTGTGGTGTTCAGTTTGAGTTGAATCACGCCCTGTGCCTGCACTTTCAGCCGATAGCCTGTGGCGGTGCCCAACCGGGCGGCCAACATCTCGGCCACAGGTCGGGCAGCAGCTTGGCCGTAGCCAATGACCGATTGGGCCGTCAGCCGGAACTCGCCTTTCAGCGATTGCATGGAAACAGGCTGCGGAATGATCGCGACATTTTGTGCAAAAAGGAAATTCAGGGTAAAACACAGAGACAATAGAATGATACGGCGCATGGTCAAAAAGGACATTTAATATGAAAAATTGAGGTGGCAATATCTGTCATTCTATTCATTTCCAGTTTGTTGACTTTTCCCAAACCTCCTCCGAAGTCAGCCCAAACAGCGGCGGCGCGGCGACACCGAGCATATTCAGGTACAGGTAAATCTGCCCGCGATGGTGTATTTCGTGTTCTGCCAACGCCCGCAGCCATTTCCAGCAAGTAATCGGTGTGCCAGCCGGCGTCTGGATTTTGGCTTGCAATTGTTCGAGCGAAAGTTGCCGGAAAATCTCTACCGATTCCCGGTGCATTTCATCAAAAAAAGCCAGCGTCGCCTCATAGCCGTCGGCCAATTCGCGCCCGCAACCGGGGTAAGCAGGCGGTCGGCCTTGCACATTTTCAGCGTACAGCCAGCGTTCGATGGTCGCCAAATGGCGCACCAAATCGCCGAGCGTGAATTTGCCGGGACGATATGTCCATTCCAAATGTTCCGGCGGAATCAGCAGCACCACACGTCGGGTGCGCTCGCGGAGGCGTTCGTAGTAGTCGAGAAAAGATTCGATGTTTTTGATTTCCATAAATGAATATAGTCGGTTTAGATGGTTTGGATTGGTTTAGATGGTTTGGGCAGGAAAACCGCGTTTGTTTTTGGCAAAATCAATTTTCCGTTTCAAAAAACGGACGGTCAATTCCTACCTTTCCCGCCTAAAACGACATTCCATGAAAAAATATGTACTCGCCGCCACAGCCTTCCTTTTTGCCGCTTGCGGCCTGTTTTTTTTGCAAAACAATGAAAAACCTGTCGCAGAAAATCTGAAAATGCCCGGCGACGGAAATGAAGAAAATCGCGCACGCCGCGCCGAATGGCAACGGATGCGCCTCGCCGACCCCGCCACCGGCGAAATACCGAAAGGCATATCGTTTTTGGAACGGCATTTTGCAGCCAACCTGCCACAGGCCGCGACCGACCGCTCCGAGACCACTTGGGCTTCGCGCGGGCCGTGGAATGTGGGCGGTCGCACCCGCGCAGTGGCGATAGATGTGACCAACGAAAACCGGATACTGGCGGGCGGCGTGTCTGGCGGCCTTTGGCTCAGCGAGGATGGTGGCCAAACTTGGACGCGCAAAACCCCGCTCAATGCGCACCCCGGCTGTGTCAGCATCGCGCAGGACACCCGCCCGGGGCAAACCAATACTTGGTACTACCTGTCAGGCGAAATCTTCGGCACTTCGGCCAGTGCGGACGGCGCGTTTTACCTCGGCGACGGGATGTTCAAAAGCACCGACGGCGGCAATACTTGGGCGCCAGTCAACGCAACTGCTGTGGGCAACCCCAATTTGTTCACAAACGTTTGGCAAGGCGCGTGGCGCGTCATCACCAATCCTGTGTCCACACAACCAATCGTTTATGCCGCGACTTACGGCGCTATTTATCGCAGTTCCAACGGCGGGACTTCTTGGTCGGTGGTGCGGGGCAGCAACTCTTCCAATCCATTTTCTTATTTTACAGACATTGCTATCACCTCCACCGGTGTTTTGTACGCCACGATGAGCAGCGAGGGCAACCAAAAGGGAATTTGGCGCAGTATCAACGGCACACAATGGACAAGTATCACGCCCGCAAATTTCCCCGCTACTTACAACCGTCTTGTCATCGGCATCAACCCGAACAACGAAAACGAGGTTTATTTTTTCGGCAACACGCCGAATTCTGGACACTACAACAGTTTTATTGAAACCGACGACTGGACGAGCCTTTGGAAATATACTTACATCAGCGGAAACGGCTCCGGCGCGGGCGGCTCGTGGGAAAACCGCTCTGCGAACCTGCCAAATGCCGGTACTGAGTTCGACCGTTTCGCGGCACAGGGCGGCTATGATTTGGTGGTGCGCGTGCAGCCCGGCACCAACCACGTTTTTGTCGGCGGCACGAATATTTACCGTTCGACCGACGGGTTTTCGACACCCAACAACACGACCCACATCGGCGGCTACAAACCCGGCACCTACCTTCCTTATTTTGAACTCTACCCCAACCACCACCCCGACATCCACGATTTGTTGTTTTTGCCTTCCAATGCCAACGTGATGTTGTCGGCCACCGACGGCGGCCTGCACCGCACGGAGGATTGCAACGCCCCCACGGTGTCGTGGAATTCGCTCAATCGCGGCTACCAGACCACGCAGTTTTACACCGCCATTATTGACAAAAATGCAGCGGGCGACAACACCATCATCGGTGGTTTGCAAGACAACGGCAACTTTTTTGTGAACAGCAATTCCACCACCGCCCCCTGGGTGCAAACGGTGAACGGCGACGGTGCTTATGGAGCCATAGCGCCGAACAAAGCATTTTACATCCTCTCTATCCATCAGGGTCGTGTGGCAAAATGCAACCTCGACGCTGCTGGCAATGTGCTTGGCTATCAACGCATTGACCCCATCGGTCGGGTGAAAGATGACTATCTGTTTATCAATCCTTTGGCACTCGACCCGAACGACGCGAATGTCCTCTATTTGCCCGCCGGCGACCGACTTTACCGACAGGATATGCTCGGCGCTATCCCCCTGAACAATGAATGGGACAGCATCGCCACGGGTTGGACTTTGCTGCCCGACACGCTCACGCAATTCAATGACGACGACGGCAGGCACGTCTTTTCGGCCATCGCCGTCTCGGAAGCTAATCCCGCGCACCGTGTCTATGTCGGCACCAGCCGCAACCGGCTTTATCGCATCGAAAATGCCAACACAGGCACACCCTCTTTGACCGCGCTGCCGTTGCCTTTTGGCGGCTCTTTGAGCAATGTCAATTGTATCGCGATAGACCCCGACAATGCCGACCGTGTGATAGTGGCGTACTCGAACTACAACATTTATAGCCTGTATCTCAGCGAAAATGCAGGCCAAACATGGACAAAAGTGGGCGGCAACCTCGAAGAAACGGTGGGCGGCACTGGGAATGGGCCGTCCATTCGTTGGGTCAGCATCATGCCTTTCCCCGACGGGACGCGCAAATATTATTGCGGCACCAGCGTCGGTCTGTACAGCACCGACTCGCTGCTGGAACATATCGCCGACATTGACAGCACACGATGGACACTTGAATCGCCCGATGTCATCGGCAGCGCCGTGGTAGATTATGTGGACGTGCGTGCTTCGGATTCATTGGTGGTGGTGGCGACGCACGGCAATGGTATGTTTTCCAATAAATTTTCATTGACTGTGGGAAGCCAAGCACCATCCTTGTCTCCGAGTGTCAAGGTGTTCCCCAATCCCGCCCAGGACTTTGCTGAATTTCAAGTGACCGGCATAGGTGCTGAAAATGTGACGGTCAGGCTGTTCGATCAGCGCGGGAAATTGGTGCGTCAAACACGGCTACCCGGCGGGAATGGGCGGATTGACATAAGCGGGCTGCCGCGTGGGGTTTATTTATGGGAACTGCAGGGCAGGGGCTGGCGGAAAAGTGGAAAAATCGTTAAAATTGAAAAATGACAATCAAGAACAGGCCCATGTGTCCAATCATCTGACGAAAATGTTTGACGGCAGGCTTGACAAAATTTGAAGAATTTCAAATGGGCGTTTTCGAAAAGAAATTCTATAAATCTTGTCAATCCTGTCAAAAGAAAAGAACGGTGAAAGGGAAAATGAATCCAAGAAAGCCGCCTCGTTTTTCAAAGCAAAAAAATATTTCACGTTGAAAATCAACAGATAAGCAAATCAAACGCCCCTAATCCAATCACCGATAACCAACCAACCCATCACCACCTTTACATTAGCCGCATGAATCAGGTGTTAGCCCTATTCCGGTTGCTGCGGCTGCCCAATCTGGTCATTGTGTTGCTCACCCAGTTGGTGCCGTATTGGTTTGCGCTGCGCCCCGCCATCCTCAAGGCGGGCGGGATACCAGTGCTGACGGAGCGGACTTTTGGCCTTATCGCGTTGGCGACGGTGCTGACCACATTGGCGGGTTATGTGCTCAACGACTACTACGACCGCGAGATAGATGCCGTCAACAAACCCGACCGCGTGATATGGGGGCGATTGCTGCCTGCTTCTTGGGCGTTGGTGTTTTATGCGGCGCTGGTAATGGTGGCGCACGGGCTGGCTTTTTTCATTGACAGAGAACTGAAACCCACCAATCACTGGCCGCTTTGGGTTTTTCCTGGTGTGTCGTTTTTGCTGTTTTTGTATGCCTGGCAGTTCAAATGCACGGCCATCATCGGCAACTTATTGGTGTCGCTGCTGTGCGGTGTGGTGCCGATTATGCTGGTTTTTCCAGAAGAAAGGCCGATTTGGCTCACATCTTTTATACGGCCAGATGAAATTCAGCAAGCAGTTGGGTTGGTGTGGCTCTATGGGATTTTTGCTTTTACGACCAATCTTTTTCGCGAGCAAATCAAAGACTTGGAGGATTTTCCGGGCGACTCTGCCTGCGGCTGCGCTACTTTGGCCGTGCTGAAAGGCCCTCGTTTTGCAAAAAAACCTGCTTTCTTTTCGGGGTTGTTGGTGAGTGCCTTGATATGCCTCTTGGTGTATTTTTGGCAACAAACATCCGCGCCCGATTGGCAAATTGTTGCAGGCGTGTTGTTCCTGCTGCTGCCTGCCGTTTTCGCCACAGCCGCCGTGTATCGCGCCAAAACCAAACGCGATTTCTCCCGCGCCAGCACTTTGGTCAAAATCGTCATGTTCACGGGGCTGTTCTTGCTGCTGCGCTCTTGGCCCGACGACCCGATGCAAGTGGTAGAGTCGGTGTCGCGGGCGCTTGGGAGTGTCCGAATATAGCAATCACACACTGGCTTTGAACAAAAGGTGCGCTCAACTGACTGAAAACCAAGCACCTAAACCATCTAAAATTTCTAAACCACTCTAAACCGACTATAATGACCAATCTCACTCGCCCCCTCATCCTCGCTTCCCAGAGCCCGCGCCGCAGCCAGTTGTTGCGAGAGGCGGGATTTGATTTTTCGGTTCAAAGTTTTGATGTGGACGAAAGTTTCCCGCCGGAAATGCCGCCTGAAGAAGTCGCTCCGTGGCTCGCGCAGCGCAAAGCCCAAGCCGCCGCGCATTTGATTCAAGACCGGGAAATCGTGCTCGCCGCCGATTCGGTCGTCATCCTCGATGGGGTGATTTACAACAAACCGGCTGACTATTCCGATGCTTTTCGCATGATTCGGGCGCTCTCCAGCAAACAGCACACCGTCGTCACGGGCGTCTGTTTGTTGGCAAAAGAAAAAGAAACAGTCCTCGCGGGGGTCACCAAAGTATGGTTTGCCGCACTGACCGATGCCGAAATTGATTATTACATCCGCACTTGCCAGCCCTTCGACAAAGCCGGTTCGTATGGGGCGCAGGATTGGATAGGCCACTGCAAAATCACCCGCATCGAAGGCACGTTTCAGAATGTGATGGGGTTGCCGGTGGATTTGGTGTACGCAGCGCTGCAGGGTTTTTGAGGAATTGGTGAATTGGTAATTGGTGATGCGGTGATTTGAAAATGACTTTTATGACGAAATGACTCTAATGATGACGCAGCCAATGACTATCATTTTTACCGTTACCAACGACCTCAGTTACGACCGGCGGATGCACCGCATTTGCGGGACGTTGGCTGCAAATGGTTATGCGGCGACATTGATAGGGCGCACCCTCCCCCACTCTATTCCCTTGGCAAACAAGCCGTTCGAGCAAAAGCGGCTGCGTTGTTTTTTCAATAAAGGCTTTCCTTTTTATGCCGAATATAACCTGCGGCTGTTCTTTTTCCTCCTCTTTGCAAAATACGACGCGGTGTGTTCGATTGACCTCGACACCTTGCCTGCCGGGTGTTTTGCCACCCTGCTGCGCCGCAAAAAACGGGTGTTCGATGCACACGAATATTTCACCGAAGTGCCGGAAGTAGTCGGGCGTCCGTTCGTACAAAGTTTTTGGGCAATGGTGGCGCGGACCTGTTTGCCTTTTTACAAACACGCATACACGGTGGGGTCGGAGTTGGCGAAGATTTTTGAGAAAAAATATGGGTTGAGGTTTGGCGTGGTGCGGAATGTGGCCGCTCGTGCCAGTCCGAATCTCGGCCCCTCCCCCTCCCATTCAACCCCACCCCCGACCCCTCCCCTAAAAGGGAGGGGAGACGTAGAATTGTCCG
>CAYZVM010000191.1:0-12080 GCA_964481485.1 uncultured Saprospiraceae bacterium
TAATGACGACGGAAAGGGCGAGTTTGAGGATGGTTTTGAGTTGTGCGCTCACACTTCGATGGGCTTTTGGGAATGTACTTTCCGCACTTTATACGGTTTTTTGTCCTGCGATTCGTAGTAGGTGCGCACCATCATTTCGGACAGGATACCGAGCGCAATCAGTTGAAGGCCAGCCATAAAGAGGATAAACCCGAGCGTGAGCAAGGGGCGCCCCCCGATTTCGTGCCCCATCAGTTTTTGAAACAACAACCAAAACAAAATGAGCGAACCCACACCCAGCGACAACACACCCCAACCCCCAAAAAGGTGCATCGGTTTGTGCCGAAATCGTTTCAAAAAAAGAATCAGTTGCAAATCGCTGAGCACGCGGATGGTGCGGTTGATACCGTATTTCGACTGCCCATGTTGTCGGGAATGGTGGCGCACCGGCACCTCATCCATGCGCGCGCCTTCGAGGTCGGCGAGCACGGGGATGAACCGATGCAGTTCGCCATAAATGCCGAGGCTTTTGGCGAGGTCGGAGCGAAAAACTTTGAGCGTACAGCCATAGTCGTGCAAATAAACGCCCGATGCGCGGCGGATGAGCCAATTGGCGATGCGGCTGGGGATTTTGCGGAGAATGAACCCGTCCTGCCGTTTTTGGCGGACGCCAGCCAGTAGGTCGAGGTGTTCGCGCTCTGCTTTTTCGAGCATGGCAGGTATGTCGGCGGGGTCGTTTTGGAGGTCGCCGTCCATTGTCACAATCCATTCGCCTTCAGCGTATTCGATACCGGCGGCGAGGGCTGCGCTCTGGCCGTAGTTGCGGCGAAACTCGACGATGCGCAGGCGCGGGTTGCGGATTTTTTTGAGTTCGGCCAATGTGCCATCGCGCGAGCCGTCGTCCACATAGACGATTTCATAATCAAGGTCTTCGAGCGCGTTTTCAATCTGGCCGATGAGGGGGGCGATATTTTTTTCCTCGTTGTAAACACAGACGATGACGGAGACGTGAGGCTTCATACAAATGAGATTTGGGGTGCAAAAGTCGGGCAATTGGAAGCAAACGACAGCCGTGCCCCGTGTTATTTATTGTTGAAATATTCATTGCGTCCAACTTCTGCCTATTGCGTTTGAAATTGAAAAAGAAAAAAACGTACTTTTAGCACATCATCTGGCTCACAAAATTTTTGCTTATGTCCAAGTATCATGTTCGCCCTCGGTTGCCCCTTATCAGCATTTTGTTGTTTTTCTGCTCCTTTTTTGCCACATCTTCAATATTTGCGCAGCAAACCCCGGCACAACTTGAGGAATTAGTGATTCCCATTACCCGGTTTTCAGGCGTGGATGTATTGGGCGAGCGGGAAATCTGCGAAGGCTCGGAGACGACCCTCGAAGTGGACGGCGAATACGAAAGTTATTCTTGGAACACCGGCAGCACCGAAAAGTCCATCAAAGTCAAAGAAGCGGGCATTTATGAAGTCACCGTGAAAACAAAGGGCGGCTGCACGCTCATCACCGGGGTGAATGTGCGGATGAAACCTTGCACCTAATGGTCTTCAACGCAGCGCCTCCCGGAATTTTCCCAAATCCGGCTTCCCGTTCCGCGTCCTTTTCAGTTCAAAATCATACACCGCCCTTCCCAATTTTGCCAAAAACGGGAAGCCGATTTTGTCGTAGTCGTAAGAGTCGTCATTGAAAATGCCGTCTGAATTGCAGAGGATGGTAGCAGCGAGCATGAACTCCACATTCTTTTCAAAATCAACGACATAGGCCACATCGGTGAGGGTGCCGTAGGCCACGCCGACTTTGTTGAATAGCCGAATGTTGCCGTCCCGTTTTTCTTTTGAATCGCCAAACAGAAAAAATTTGACGTAGCCATCGTGGAACGTCGAGTCGTATTTCGGGTAGTCGCATTCGCGGGGGAAAATGCCCATGTATTGCCTCAAAAACTTGTAATCGTCGTCGGTCAAGAAAAAGCGGTTTTGCTCCGGCACGGCATCGGGGAAAATGACGGCACGGAGCATTTTTTCCATATCCGTGAGGGCAAACCAGTTTTTGGTTTTGAACTCAAACGGTTGGCGCACAAGACTGTCGGCTGCATTGATAAAACCTTTCCCTTTGTGCGTGGCGTGCTGTGGGTTTTCCCATTTGTATTCATCAAAACGTTCTCCCAACTTGAAAATGCCGCTCGTGGCATCGTAAAACGTGATGGGGCTGGCGTAGCGATTGTCGCGGCCAGGGAAGTTGAACCGGTGCAGAATGCCCGTGCGTGTGTAGCCCTTTTCGCGCAGAGCGCGGTTGATGTAGTCTCTGCCGAGAAATTCAAAAAGATGGTTGTAGGCCAAGTTGTCGCTCACCGCAAAAACCTGCCGCACATCGTGGGCGATGCTCGGTTTGCCGTTGGGCGCTGTCGGGTCGGTGGTGTAGCGTTGTTGGAAAATGCGGAGCGAATCCAGCCCATAAAAAGTGTTGCGCGTCAGGCGCGGATAACCGCTGCGGCGCAAGTGGTTTATTTTTTCCAACGCAAGAAGGGCGAGCGGCATTTTTACGGTACTGGCGGGGTAGAAGTAGCGGGTGCTGTCCACATTGTACCAAAAAGATGTGAAATGTGGTTTGCCCTGTGGGTCGCGGTCTATTTGGGTATAAATGATTTGGATTTCGTACAAGTCTTTGTTTTTCAAAACCTCGCGCCCGATGGAGTCGCGTTGCAACTCGGCGAGGATGCGGGTGAGCGGGTCGTTTTTGCGGGCAAGTTTTTTGCCGGGCGAGCAGGCGGACAAGAGGCAAAAAGAGCAGAACAGGACGGCGATGTATTTCACTTGAATTATTTTTTTGTGAAATCTGAGAAAATCTTGTTTTCTAAAAACAAAATGAAACTGCGTTTGGGAAATGGATGGAATACTAAAAATTTGTTTCGACAATGTAAAGGAGGTCAATTATTGGCAAATCCCGAAAAAAACTGTCGCTGGCCGATTTGTAGCAATCCCGCCTGTTGTCGGGGCAGGTGCAATGAGCATATAAATGCCCGTACCTTGCAGGATACAAAATTTTTCAAAATGGTCATATTGAGTTTTTTCACGGCGCACTGGTTTAGCGCCATTTTCCTGCAAACCTTTTTTCACCACCGATACGCTTCGCACAAAATGTTCACGATGAACATTTATTGGGAGCGCACTTTCCACTTTTTGAGCTATGCCGTGCAAGGCTCGTCGTACCTCGTGCCGCGGGCCTATGCCATCATGCACCGGATGCACCATGCTTTTTCGGACACCGAGCAAGACCCACACTCGCCGAGTTTTTTCAAAGACGTTATTTCTATGATGGTGCACACGGCAAAGATTTTTGATGGGCTGGTTGCGGACACACGGAACGTTTCGTCCAAGTTTTTAGCAAAATCCCCGACTTGGGATTGGTTGGACAAATTCGGCAACTCGTGGTATTCCCGCTTGATGTGGGGCGCGGGCTACTTCACTTTTTATTATTTCTTCGCCACCAGCTGGTGGATGTTCTTGCTGCTGCCGCTGCATTTTCTGATGGGGCCGCTTCACGGCGCGATTGTCAATTGGTGCGGCCATAAATACGGCTACAGTAATTATGACAACGGCGACCACTCCAAAAATTCGTTGCCTTTCGACTTGTTGCTGTTGGGCGAGTTGTTCCAGAACAACCACCACCAGCACCCGAACAGCCCCAATTTCGCGGTGCGCAAGTGGGAGTTTGACCCAATGTACCCTGTGTTGCGGGCTATGCACTGGGCCAAGGTGATTCAGTTGCGGCGGGCGTAGGTGTGGCTGTTGAAACGGCCTGACATTGCGAAAATAACACTTCGGCGAAGTCAGGCCGTTTTCTAAAAACATATACTCGCATAAAAACTTTAACACATTCCGGCATACGCCGAATCGGGTAAGGCGCTACCTTCGCCCTATCAAAAGTCGGATAATCCTATGCTTACTTACACACCTTCGGTTCGGGGAGCCATCTCCGTGCTTCTGTTCTCTACCCTTTTCTCCATACATTCCGCTACCGCCCAGCATCTGCAGGGCAAATGGCACTGCGACACCAAATCCGGCAATCTGGATGCGGGTACTTCTTATCAGATGAACTGCGACGGCTATCTGCTTTTCAAGTCTGACAAGACGTTGGAAAGCACCTGCCTCGACGGGTTTTTCCCCACGGGCACTTTCTGGGAAATCAGCGGCGACCGCCTGATTCTAAAAGATTCGGACGGTCAGGCTTTCGCCGATTTTGAAATCTTAAAAGTGGACGAGCTGCAGCTCTTGCTTTTTCGCAAGGGCGAGACGTATGTGTTCCGAAAGACAAACTAATTCCGGATTTTCTCCAACAGCATTTTTGCTACCAGTTGATTGCCCGCGTCGTTGAGGTGAACGCCATCGGTGGTGAGGATACCTTTTTCTTTATTGCTGGTGTTCTGCTCCGTGTTGTGAGCGAGAAAAGCCGCGCGGAGGTCGCAAAGGCCGCATTTATACTGCACGGCCAAATCTCTTATCATTTTCGAGTATAGGTTGAGTTCGCCGTCCTGCGGGTTGGTGCAGTCGGTTTTTTCGCCGATGCAGGCAGGCGTGCAAAGCACGACGCGGATACCCGCTGTCTGGAGTTTGCCGATGAGCGCCTCGTAGAAATTCCAGAATTTCTCTGCATCCGTGCCGGTGCCGTGGGTGCGTTTGTGCCACACGTCGTTCACGCCGACATAGATGACGACCACATCGGGTTTTTGCGCCAGCACATCTTTTTCATGGCGGAGATAGAGGTCGTAGATTTTGTTGCCGCTGATGCCCGCTCCGATGAGTTCAAAGGTGCTGTCCTTTTTTTCGGCCAACATTTCGCGCATTTTCACGATGTAGCCGCCGGGCCGGGCACCGGCCTCGGTGATGCTGTCGCCGAAAAAGATGACCCGGGTAGGCTTGTTCATTGTTTGGAAAGCAAAAAGGATGGGGATGAGAATGATGGGAAAAAGGGCGAAGAAACGTTTCATGTTTTATGCTTTTTTGTCATTTTGGAAGCTTCCGTTTGTCCCACGAAGGTAAACGCGGAGCATACAGATTCTTCCAAAATAGCAAAAAGAAAAAAACTACAGACCTATAAGCCGGATTCTGTTCCTCCCGCCAGAAGCGGGAATCCTCTGCCATTTATCTGATGCTCGCGGTCACCCGGAGCATTTGCGCTGCCTACCCCCCTTGCTGCCCTCCCGATTGCTCGGGAGAACAATGCGCGAGCAACGCATGGAACAAGGTGTACATGGCATTTCAACCCGCAAGGTTTATCCCTTTCCCGAATTGCTCCGGGAGAGCGTGCGCTCTTACCGCACGTTTTCACCCTTACCTCCGTCAGAGGTGAGAGGGTGAGAAAGGTGAGAGAGTGAGAAAATTAAATAAAAATAGTTTGCTTAATTTTCGTGGCTCTCACCCCTCTCACTCCTCTCACCCCTCTCACCCCTCTCACCCCTCTCACCCCTCTCACTCCTCTCACCCCTCTCACTCCTCTCACCCCTCTCACTTCTCTCACCCCTGAGGAGGCGGTTATTTTCTGCGACCCTTTCTATGCTCTCTTTTTCCCGATTGCTCGGGAGGAGAGAACTCCACCCGTTAGGTGGTGCGGCGCTCTATGTTGTCCGGACTTTCCTCCCTGCTTCAGACTAATCCTCAAAGTGGTGGGGTTGATTGGGGCGTAGGGGCAAATAAAAAATTCACTTGTCCACTAACTAAAGATCCACACATCAGAGAGGGTCAAAAAGCAAAGGCGGCAGAGCGGTCTGTAGTTGTTTCGTCAGCCGTCGGCAAAATTCGTCGGCATAGTACTTGGCTTAAACTTTGTTTAGATACTTTTGCCCACGCTTTCAGGGCATCTTTAATCAACACGGGCAGGCTGTTTTACAAAAATTGCCACCCAAAACAGACGCATTCCCAGCAAATTTCCTTATGTTCAAACGCCTGCTCCTTTACCTGGTCACAATGGTCGTCCTATTGGCGGTGGCCGTCAGTGCCGGTCAGTGGGACAAAGATACGACGCTGCTGCAAGAGCATACCGACCAAATCTCCGTTTATCTGGAAGAGCAGGAGTCGGAAGCGCTCGGTTGGGCAAAAGAAAACCGCGAGGCATTGACGGCGGCTGTGGCCGGGCATCCGCCCGCAGATTGGGCTGCCCGGCTCGAAAGCCAAGCACTCGCAGACTATACGCTTATCGTTCGACGCGGAGACTCTATTCTTGCATGGACTAACAACAAAACGCTCCCGACTGCGCCCCAACTCAAAGAATTGGCTCAAAAGCATGGTCATTCGCTGCTTCATTTGCCGACGGGTTGGTTTGCCGTTTACAGTGAGCCATTTGGGGCTGACACGTTGTTGTCGTTGATACCCATCCGATATGCCCTTCGCTCCAATGTAGCTGGCCGTGCTACGTTTCCCGCCGGGAAAAACATTTCTCCTGATATCGAAATCACCGATGCTCCCACAGAATACCCTATCTACAGGGGCGGCAAGGATTTTTGCTGGCTGCTGGCTACGGGGCCGGTGCATGCTACTTGGCTCCAATGGGTGAAGTTTGTGTTTTACGGGCTGTTTTTCGTGGTGCTGTTCGGCTTGGTCAATCAGGCTGCTGTGCTGCTGGCAAAACGGTTCACGCCCTTGGCGGGCGCGGCGTTGTTGTTGGCAGTTGTTGGAGGGGCATATTTTCTCAACAACCAATTTAACTTCACTGGGCGGCAGTTTGACGGCTTGTCTTTGTTTGCCCAACCGTTTGAAATTCCGTCGCGTATCGGCAAGTCGCTCGGCGATTGGCTTATCAATATTGGGCTGCTCGCATGGCTCATGGTGTTTTTCCACCGGCGTTTTCGGGTGGGTTCGCTGGCGCATTTTCCACTGCCTGTGCGTATTGCGTTGAGCGCCATCTATTATTTGGCTGCTATGATGAGCATTCTCGTTGGTGTGGAGGTGTTGCGGCGATTGGTATTTTACTCCGGTATTGAGTTCGACTTTGACAATATACTCAACAGCGACCAATCGGGGCTGCTCGCCATCGGCGGCGTTATTTTGCTGATGGTCGCCCTTTTCTTGTTCAGCCATCGGATGATGATGACCGTGAAACGGGTCAAATTGCCGATGACGCAACGTGGGATGGCGATGGCTATAGCTGCGGTGGCGATGGGCGCGATTTGTATGGCTATGAGTGGCGATTTGCTCATCAATCCACTCTACATCGTCGGGTTGGCGGTATTGTACGCCGTAGTGTTTGATGCTTTTGTGCATTGGGAGTCGCCCGGTTTTGGCTGGATTGTATGCTGGCTGCTGATGTTCTCTCTGTTTTCGTCGCTGCTGCTTTATCGCTACAACTTTTTGAAAGACAGAGACATTCGCATCTCTTATGCGCAAGCGCTGGCTACTGACCGCGACACGGAAGAGGTAGAAAAACGGTTTTCCGAAATATTGGCCGAGTTCAGGCGTGATTCGCAACAGTTGAATCTTTTGCTCAAACCCTGGCCTTTCAAGCCGAAATCGGCTGATGTGCGCAGTTATTTCAACAATATTATTTTTGAAAAAAACTACCTGTTCCAACATTATCGCCTGAATGTCTATGCATTTGAGCGGGGCGTGGAACCTATTTTGCTGGAGCAACCGCACGGGTATGAATATGTGGTGGAGGAAAACTGGAACCGGGGAGTGCCGCTGCCCAATGCGCCCGGCATTCGTTGTCACACGGACGACGACGGCAAGTTCCGATACATGATGGCGCTCTCTGCTTTTCGGGTGAACGACCCGGCGCAGCCCGTGAAACTGTATTGCTTTTTTGACCACGAATACCCCGCGCCGACGCGGGTGTACGCGCAGTTGTTTTACAATTTGCCCTACAAAAGCCTAAAACGGCTGTCGCGTTATGATTTTGCGGTGCTGAAAAAAGGGAAACTCACGGTGGAGCAAGGACTCGGTAACGGCGTGGCGCTGGCGGCTTCGGTGGCAGCGGGCGAAAGCCGCGATATTGAAACGTTCACCCCGCGCCGCATAGATGCGGTGTATAAAAGCAAGGACGGCCAAACGATGGCATCCGTCGGGCGGCCCATGGGCGGGTGGTACAAGCAGGTGTACTTGTTCTCCATGCTGTTCACTTTTGCGTCGCTGTTCATTTTTGTACTGGCACTTGTGAATTCTTGGCTGCATTTTCTTCCCGAAAAATACCAGTTCCAAATCAAAGTGCGCGGCTCGCTCGCCAAACGTATCCAATATTGGACGGTCACGCTCATCGGCATCGCTTTTCTTGTATTGGGCGTGATGACTTACCGGCATTTCAGCACGGCCTCGAAAGAAGCCGAACGCGCCAATCTTGACTACCGCGCCGAAGCCGTGCTTACCAATCTGAAATCTCAACTTGTCGGTTCGTCGCTTTCGGCAGACAGCCTGCGCAGCTCGCTCCCCCAATCTCTTTCCAGTATTGCCAGTGCGCTTTCGATGGATGCCAATCTTTATTCGGCTACGGGCGATTTGGTGTTCACCACGCAAGAAGACTTGGGTTGGCTCGGTATTTTGCCGGGAAAAATGAACCCTGCGGCGTGGCATTTTTTGAAAAACAGCAACCAGCCGGAATTGGTGGAGGCTGAAAAAGTGGCTGGTTTTGAATACTTTACAAAATATCTGCCGCTCCGTACGGGCCAAAACCAGATGCTCGGCTTTCTCGGCGTACCGTATCAACTCAGCGAGCGCAAAGTGGGCGCGGAGGTGTCCGACTTTATCGGGATGCTGGCGAGTTTGTATGTTTTTTTGCTGATGATTGCTTTTGTGGTGACATATTTTTTGGCGCTTTCTATTATTCGTCCGCTGAGCCTCGTTTCGGATAAAATACGCGACGTGAAAATCAGTGAGAACAAAAATCCAAAACTCGAATATCAGGGCGACGAACAGGACGAGGTGAATACGCTCATCGTGGAGTACAACCGTATGGTGGACAAACTGGAAGACTCGAAGGTGCAGCTGGTTCGTCTCGAACGCGAAGGCGCGTGGCGCGAAATGGCGCGGCAGGTGGCGCATGATATCAAGAACCCGCTGACGACGATGAAACTTTCGATGCAGCAGTTGGAGCGGGTGTCGGGCAACCCCGAACAGGCCGCTGCTTACCTGCGCAAGGCTATCACACGGCTCATTGAGCAAATTGACTCGCTGGCGCAAATCGCGTCGGAGTTCTCCATGTTTGCCAATTTGGACATTCGCCAAAAGTCCGATGTGGTGCTGAACGACGTGGTGGAGAGTGTGTATGACTTGTTCAGTGAACAGAAAAATGTGGCGCTTGACCTGCGGATTCCGCCAGAGCGTTTCCATATTCTTGGGGATAAAAACCACCTTATACGGGTGTTCAACAATTTGGTTATCAACGCCATTCAGGCGATACCATCCGATAGGGAGGGACAAATCCGCGTCTCGATCGTCCGTCAGAACAATCACGCGACGGTGCAAATCAGCGACAACGGCGGCGGCATTCCGCCAGAAATCCGGGAGCGGGTGTTCGAGCCGAATTTCACGACCAAAACCTCCGGCAGCGGCCTCGGCCTTGCCATTTGTAAAAAAATCATAGAGGCTCACGATGGCAACATCCGGTTCGAGACGCGGGAAAACGAGGGGACGGATTTCTTTGTAGATATGCCGATTACGGCGTTGGGCTGATTACCTTCATCGAAGTCATTTCAATTCATGGCATCTATCTTCGGCCACATCGCCGCTTCCACCGCAATAGGTTATGCCTTTTTCCCTAAACAGGTTCGCCCGGCCACATTGCTCTTGGCAGGTTTTTGTGCTTTCGCACCCGATTTGGACGTGTTGGCATTTCACTTTGGCATTCCTTATGGCAGCCAGTGGGGGCATCGGGGGTGGACGCACTCGTTGGTATTCGGGGTGGTTTTTGGTGGATTGGCAGCGTGGCTTTTTCGCAGCCAAGCGGATCGAAGCCGCCAGACCATTTTTGCTTGGCTGGTTATCAGTACGATTTCCCATCCTTTGCTGGATATGCTGACTAATGGCGGGCGCGGCTGCGCGTTGTGGTGGCCGTTCAGCACGGAACGTATTTTTTTTCCGTTCCGACCGATTCAGGTATCGCCGATGAGCGTGAGCGATTTTATCAGTGCATGGGGACTGACGGTGCTGGCGAGCGAGGCGGTTTGGATAGCGCTGCCCGCGCTGGGTCTTGTCCTGATGGCGCGTTGGCTTCGGAAGCGTTCTTAACTTTGTGGTTATTTCAAAGTTCCTCCCGTCCATGAAAAACACATCCTCATTCAAAGACCGGCTTCACGAAATCATCTTTGAGGCCGATACAAAAGCAGGAAAATTGTTTGACCTCGTGGTGTTGGGGCTGATTATCCTGAGTGTCATCGTGGTCATGCTCGAAACTGTCCCGCACATCCACGAGCGGTATTTCAAATGGTTTTACGCCGCTGAATGGTTTTTCACCATCGTTTTCACCATCGAGTACATACTGAGGCTCTATGCCGTGCGGATGCCATTGAAGTATGCTACAAGCACTTTTGGGCTGATAGATTTGATTTCGATTTTGCCCACATATCTCAGTTTTTTTGTGGTTGGCTCCCAAACCCTGCTTGTGGTGCGCATCCTGCGTCTGTTGCGGGTCTTTAGGGTGCTGCGCTTGGGGCGTTTTTTAAGGGCCGGGCATATTATTTCGAGGGCGTTGAAAGCCAGCCGCCACAAGATTATGGTTTTCTTATTTTTTGTTTTTCAGATAGTTATCATCATTGGCGCGGTTATGTATTTTGTAGAAGGCCCTGTGAACCCCGGATTTTCGAGCATTCCGCAAAGTATTTATTGGGCAGTGGTGACGCTCACGACGGTTGGTTTTGGAGACATCACGCCGCAAACGCCGCTCGGCCAGTTTTTGGCGGTGTTGGTGATGATAGTTGGTTATGCGCTCATCGCGGTGCCGACCGGCATCGTGTCGGCGGAGATGGTGGCCAACCAGAAACAAAGTAATACGCAGGTGTGCCGCCATTGTGCAAAGGAAGGGCACGACGACGACGCGACGCACTGTAAATATTGTGGATGGAAACTGAACGGGTGAAACCGTCTGCAGCTTTGCCTCAGTGTCGAATCCGCAACACGATTTTCCCAAATTGTGCTCCTTTCTCCATTTTTTCAAATGCCGCATTGCCCTCCGAAAGAGGGAAAACTGAATCTACCACAGGCACGATTTGGTGTTTTTCTACAAATGCCAGCATGGCCTTGAACTCGCGCGGGCTGCCCATCGTGGTGCCGAGGATGCTGAGTTGTTTCCAAAAAACCGGCTGCATACTGAAGCCGTTGATTTTGCCCAAAGAACCGCCATACACGCCGATGCGCCCGCCGGGATTGCACAATCCGGGAAAAACTGCGAACCCATCGCCCGCCGCCGAGTCCACGATGACATCAAACCCGCCGACCTCTTGTTTCATCCGTTTGTCCCAACCTTCGTCGCGATAATTTGCACCGCTTTTTGCGCCGAGTTTTATCGCTTTTTCGATTTTTTCGGCAGATGACGATGTGACAAAAACCTCTGCCCCGGCTGCTACTGCCAATTGCAACGCCGTGAGTGCCACCCCTCCGCCAATACCGCTGATGAGGATTTTTTCGCCTTTTTTCAATTGACACCGCGAAAAAAGTGTGCGCCATGCCGTCAGCCCGGCCAAAGGCAGCGCAGCGGCTTGCTCCCAAGTCAGGTGTTCGGGTGCAGGAAAAATGTTTTTGCGGGGCAAGCAAATTTGCTCGGCGAAGGTGCCATCGTCGGGCATACCGAGCACACGAAAATTTTTGCTTTGATAATTGGGGCTGTCGCCCCAATGGAACGCCGGGTAAATGACGACGCGTTTGCCGCGCCACTCGCCCGCGCCGTCCGAGCCGAGAATGGCGGGGAATTTAATGCCCGAGTACAGGCCTTGTGTCATGAACACGTCGCGGTGATTGAGCGCGGCAGCATAGAGGGTGACGATGCCCTCGCCTTTATTCGGCCGAGATTCGGATATTTCTTGATAATCGAGTCTTTGATGGAGGGCGTTGAGCACGAGTGCTTTCATAGCGTGGAAAAATCAAATCATTTTTGTGTCACAGTTTTAACAAAACCAG